>NZ_MDZA01000015.1 GCF_001816125.1 Hymenobacter coccineus
CCAGGCAAAGTTCTTGGTGCCGGGGCCGAAGGGGTCGCCGCCGGTGCCCACGAAGGTGTGCCAGTAGGCCGTGGCGAAGCGCAGGTGCTCCTTCATGGTCTTGCCGGCCACCACGCGATTTTCGTCGTACCACTTGAAAGCCAAGTGGTTATCTGACTCACGGCCTTCAAATTTAATCTTGTCGATGCCCTTGAAATACTCGGAGGTTGCCATATTAGAAGATGGTTGGGGTGTTTTGGGTTTTTGGTAAAAAACAGTATTCGCCTTTGAGGTACTGCACGCCTGGTCTTTTCTTTCTCTGTGGAGAAACCCTGGCGGAACCAAGCCAGCGGCGATTTCGTCGGCCAAGTTCTGGGGCTGGCAATTGCCCGCCATCATCTATTGCTAGTACTGCGCCGGCGCGGCAGACGGGGGCCCTAAAATGCTAGTGTACGCCAAGCCACCGGGCCGCTCTTTCAGGCTCACATAAATGGCGGTATTGCTACTGCCCGGCAGCGATGCACCGGAGCCGTACCGGGCCTTTGGTTGCCGCATGGCGGGGGTAATGTGCTGGTGAAAAAGCTGCTGATGTTGCAGTCGGGCGGGTATTTCATGCCGGCAAATTACCTTATAGCACGTATCGCCGACGTAAACTTAGGAGCCCCCAGCGCCCGGCAGCGGGGCCCCCACTTACCTAACCAGCATCGGAGCCACTGGCTACTAATACGTTATCTGCCTTGGTCAATCGCTGCCCGCTGCGTGGGCATGAGCGTAAATTTAATGTGTGCACCAGTCCCCGGTTGGGCGGTTGCATATCGGTAACCTTTGCGGTCAAACGACAGCGTTTGGTCCCCGGCCGTTGGTGGGGGCGGATGGCGCCGCGGCGCCACCAGGGGGGGGCCCGGGGCCCGCCACCAGTGCGGGAACCCCGCCCCCACCCCGCGCTGGTAGCGGTGGGCCCGAAAAAAAGCCACCTTACGTTGCGCACTCCAAATCTCCCCTTTGCGCACCTTCCTTTTCTCCCTGAGCAACCTGCTTTCGTGGAGGCATTGGTTTCTGCTGGTCCTGCCGCTACTGGCGCTGGCCGGCTGCGCCCGGGCCCGGAGCCCGCTTACCGCATTGGGTTGTCGCAGTGCACGGCCGGCGACGCCTGGCGCCAGGCCATGCGGGCGAGCATGGAAAAAGAGCTGAGCTTTCACCCCAACGTGCAGTTTGAGGCGCTGGACGCGCACGACAACACCGCCTTGCAGCGGCGACAGGTGCAGGCCCTCATCCGGCAGCGGGTAGACCTGCTCATCATCTCCCCCAACCAGTCGGGGCCCCTAACTGATCTTAACTGTAGCAGCTTACAACCAAGGGATTCCGGCGGTGCTGCTGGACCGGCGCATTACTTCGCGCCTCTACACGGCCTACGTGGGTGGCAACAACCTGGAGGTGGGCCGCACGGCCGGCCACTACGCTGCGCAGCTGCTGCACAGGCGCGGCCGCGTGCTGGAAGTGCTGGGGGCCCCGGCTCGTAGCCGGCCACTGACCGCGCGTAGGGCTTCCGGCAGGCGCTGGCCGCCTACCCGGGGCTGCGCCTGGTGGCGCAGGTGCAGGGCGACTGGCTGCCCGGCTCGGTGCGCCAGCGGCTGCCGGCCGTGCTGCGCGCCCACCCCGACGTGGACCTGATTTCTGCCCACAACGACCCCATGGGCCGCGCCGCCCGCCAGGTGGCGCAAGCGCAGGGCCTGGGGCCCCACGTCCGCATCATTGGGGTGGATGGGCTGCCGGGGCCCGGCAACGGCTTGCAGCTGGTGGAGGACGGGGCCCTAAACGCCACGCTGCTCTACCCCACGGGCGGCGAGGAGGCCATCCGCACGGCCTTGCGCATCCTGGCCCACCAACCCTATGAGAAGGAGAACGTGCTGGTTACCATAGTGGTAGACTCGACCAACGTGGGCCCCATGCGCACCCAAACCGAGCAGCTGGCCGTGCAGCGCCGCGACCTGGGCCAGCAGCAGCGCCGCCTGCAAGCCCAGCAGCGCCGCTACGCCAGCCAGGAAACCACGGGGTACCTACTGGGCGCCAGCCTGCTGGGGGCCGTGCTGCTGGGGGCCCTGGCCTGGCGCTCGTCGCGCGTGAACCGCCGCATCCGGCGCACGCTGGAGGGGCAGAACGCGGAAATCAGGGCCCAACGCAACCAGATTGACGCGCTGGCCGAGGAGGCCCGCCGCGCCGCCGAGGCCAAGATGTGCTTCTTCACCAACTTCTCGCACGAGCTGCCCACGCCGCTCACCCTTATCCAGGGCCCCGTGGATGATTTGCTCACCAGTCCCGTTGGCCTCAGCCCCCCCAGCGCTACGACTTGCAGCTGGTGCGCCGCAACACCCAGCTGCTGGATTTCCGCAAGATTGACGTGGGCAAAATGGCCGTGCGCGCCACCGAGGGCAACCTGGTGGCCTTCGTGCGCGAGTTGGCGGACGGGTTTGAGAAAACGGCGCGGCGGCGCGGCATCACGTTCCGGTTTTGCCCGCCGAACCGGTTGTCACGCTCTGGTGGCCGCGGCCCTCAAGGGCGACTGGCGCACGAGCCACATCCCGCTGGTGCTGCTCACGGCCCGCGACGCGCCCGAGCAGCAGGTGGCCGGCGTGCAGGCCGGCGCCGACCTCTACCTCACCAAGCCGTTCAACCCCACCTTCCTCATCGAGAGCCTGCGCACACTGCTGCGCAACCGCGGCCAGCAGCGCGAGCACTTCCGGCGCGAGTTGAGTGTGACCACCGCCACGGTGGCCCCGCAGCGCGTGGACCAGAAATTTCTGGCCGACCTCACTGCCGCCATCGAAGCCCGCCTCGATCAGCCCGCCCTGAGCGTGGACGATCTGGCCCGCCACTTGGGCGTGTCGCAAATGCAGCTCTACCGCAAGGTGAAGGCCATGCTCGGCACCGGCGTTACCGACTATATCCAGGGCCTGCGCCTCACCAAAGCCCGGCAGCTGCTGCTCGCCGAGGGCAGCACCATCGCCGGGGTGGCCTACCAAACGGGGTTCTCCTCGCCCTACTACTTCTCCACGGCCTTCAAGGGCAAGTACCAGGTGTCGCCCTCCGAGTACAGGGCCCTGCACGCCCCTGCCCGGCCCTGACGGAATTTTGCAAATCGCGTCGGATTATTACAGATATCAGGTTTGTACTTCAGACAATCATCCATTATCACGTTATTAATCAAATTATTAGCGCGATAATGGATGATTGCAATAATCTTGCAATGATTTGTAGGAAAGCAGCAGGTTGAAAACCGAAAGAATAGCGGACATTTGGGCAATCGTTCCCACTACCTCTTCCATGCAACGCAAAGTCCTGTTCTGGTCCCTAGTTACGGCGCTCGGTGGCTTCCTGTTCGGCTTCGATACAGCCGTCATTTCGGGGGCTGAGAAGGCCATTCAGCAGCTATGGCAGTTGAATGCCGTTGAGCACGGGTTCACGATTTCCATCGCCCTCATCGGTACGGTCATCGGGGCCATCTTCGGCGGCATCCCCTCCGACCGACTGGGCCGCCGCCAAACCCTGCGCTGGATTGCGGTGCTCTACCTAGTATCAGCGGTGGGCGCGGCGCTGGCCCCGGCCTGGGTGCCGTTCCTGGTGTTCCGTTTCTTGGGTGGCCTGGGCGTGGGGGCCTCGTCGGTCACGGCCCCGCTCTACATTTCGGAGATTTCACCGGCCCGCTCGCGAGGCCGGCTCGTGGGCCTGTTCCAGTTCAATATTGTATTCGGCATCTTGGTGGCGTACTTGTCCAACTACTTGCTGGCCAATGTGGGCGACCATTCGTGGCGCCTGATGCTGGGCGTGCAGGCCGTGCCCGCCATTGCCTTCTTGCTATTCCTGTTCCGGGTGCCCGAGAGCCCGCGCTGGCTGCTGCTGCACGGCCGCACCGAGGAAGGCCGCGACGTGCTCCGCCTCATCGAGCCCGAAACGGTGGACGCCGACGTGGCTGCCATCCTCGCCTCGCAGGCGCACTCGGCTCAGCAGAGCGGCTCGCTTTTCGACCCGCAGTACCGCACGCCGGTGCTGCTGGCCGTGGCCTTCGCCTTTTTCAACCAAGTGTCGGGCATCAACGCCATCATCTACTACGCCCCGCGCATCTTCGAAATGACCGGCCTGGGCCAGGGCGCGGCCTTGCTCTCGTCGGCCGGCATTGGGCTCATCAACTTCATCTTCACGCTGTTGGGAGTCAATCTGATTGATCGGTTTGGGCGGCGCACGCTCATGCTGGTGGGTTCGGTGGGCCTCATTGCCACGCTGGGGCTGGTGGCCCGGGCCTTCTATACCCAGCAGTTTGGAGGAGTGCTGGTGCCGGTGCTGCTGTTCGTATACATCGCCTTTTTCGCGTTTTCGCAGGGGGCCGTCATTTGGGTGTTCATCTCCGAAATCTTCCCGAACGCCGTGCGGGCGCGGGGCCAGGCGCTGGGCTCCAGCACGCACTGGGTGATGGCCACGGTCATCGCCTTCACCTTCCCCTACTTTGCCGAGCGACTGGGCGGGGGCCCCACGTTCACGTTTTTCTGCGTTATGATGGTGCTGCAACTCGTGTTCGTGCTGCGCTTCATGCCCGAAACCAAGGGCACCAGCCTGGAGCAGGCCGACCGCACGCTGGTGATTCATTAGGGGCAATTGGTGAAGGAGTGAGTTGCGAAAGAGTGTTATTGATGCTCCTCCACAATTCACTCCTTCGCAACTCACTCCCTCGCAACTCACTCATTCACAACTCACTCCTTCACCAATTACCAGATGGCCATTGCCTGCTTCGGCGAAATGCTTTGGGACGTGCTGCCCACCGGCAAGCAGCCCGGTGGGGCCCCGCTCAACGTGGCGGTGCACCTGCACAATTTTGGCGCGGAGGCGCTCATCATCAGCCGCGTGGGGCGCGACGACCTGGGGGCCGAGCTGCTGGATTTTGTGGCTGCCAAAGGCATCAGCACCGACTACGTGCAGCAGGGCGAAACCCACCTGACCGGCGTGGTGAAGGCCAACGTGAGCGACAACAACGAGGTGGTTTACAAGATTGTGCAGCCCGTGGCCTGGGATTACATCCAGTACGACGCCGCACTGGGCGAGCTGGTGGCCGAGGCTCATGCCTTCGTGTTCGGCAGCCTGGTGGCCCGCAGCCCGGCCTCGCGAGACACCCTGTACCAGCTGCTGGAACACGCCGGGCTCAAGGTGTTCGACGTGAACTTTAGGGCCCCGCACTACTCGCGCGAGGTGGTGACCTACCTGCTCCAGCAGGCCGACGTGGTGAAGCTCAACCACCACGAGCTGGCCGAAATCACGGACTGGTTTGGGGCCCCGGCGGCCGAGGCAACGGCCCTGCCCTGGCTGGCCGAGCGCTTCGGCCTGCAAGCCGTGTGCGTGACCAAGGGGGCCGACGGAGCCGCGCTCTGGACCGGTGGCCAGCTTTACCAGAGCGCCGGCCGGCCCGTTACCGTGCAGGATACCATTGGCAGCGGCGATTCCTTCTTGGCAGCCCTGCTCACGGGCCGGCTCGCTGGCGAACAGCCTGCTGATTACCTGGCCTTTGCCTGCGCCGCCGGGGCCCTGGTGGCCACTTACCAGGGCGCCACGCCGGCCATTACGGCCGCGCAGGTGCGGGCCCTGGCCGCCGCGCCCGCCGCTTAGTTTTCGCCCGCTTCTTCCCCGCGTGAAATCACTACTTCCCTGCGCATTGGTTTTGTTGGGTGCGTGCAGCAGCCCGGCGCCGCCGGCCGCCACCGCTCCCGCGGGGGCCCCCACCACCGACCCGTACCGGCCGGTGTACCACTACTCAGCGCCCAAAAACTGGATCAACGATGCCAACGGGCTGGTGTACACCAACGGCCAGTACCAGCTCTTTTACCAGTACAACCCGCAGGGTCCCACCCCGGGCCACCTGGCCTGGGGCCACGCCACCAGCCCCGACTTGGTGCACTGGGCCCCCCAGCCCACGGCCCTGACCGAGTACAAGAACGCCGACGGCAGCAACACGATGATCTTTTCGGGAAGCGCCGTGGTGGATTCGGCCAATGCCTCGGGCCTGTTTCCGGCCGGCACCACCGATGGGCTGGTGGCCTTTTACACCGGCCACGTGGAGCGGCCGGGCGTGGTGCTGCGCCAGCGGCAGGAGCTGGCTTACAGCACCGACCACGGCCTGACCTGGCAGCGCTACGCTAAGAATCCGGTGCTCGACATCGGCAGCAAGGAGTTCCGCGACCCCAAGGTATTCTGGTACGCCCTGCAGCGCAAGTGGGTGATGACCACCGTGAAAGCCGACCGCCAGCAGGTGTACCTGTACGAGTCGAAGAACCTCACGCAGTGGACGTTCCTGAGCCGCTGGGGCCGCGCCGGCAACACCGTGAAGGAGTGGGAATGCCCCGACCTGTTTGAGCTGACCGTGCCGGACGGCGGCACCAAGTGGGTGCTGCTGATTTCGGCCGGGGGCCCCGCCGAGCAGTTCCGCGGGCAGCAGTACTTTTTGGGCCGGTTCGATGGCAAAACTTTTGTGCCCGACCAGCCCTACGACGAGCCCACTTACCTCGATTTCGGCAAGGATTTCTTCGCCGGCGTCACCTTCGGCAATGTCCCCAAGGGCCGGCGCATTTTGGTGGGCTGGGCCAACGACTGGGCCTACGCCCCCACCGTGCCCACCGGCGACCAGTGGCGCGGCTGCTTCGCCGTACCCCGCGAGCTGAGCCTGCGCCGCACGCCCCAGGGCCTGACGCTGGTGCAGCAGCCCGTGGCCGAGCTACGCACGCTGGGCAAGGAAGCCCTCTACGTACCCACCCATGCTATCCCTACTGGCACCGCTGGCTACGAGGTGCCCTTCAAAGGCGAATCTTACGACCTGAGCCTGACGCTGACGCCTGGCACCGCCAAAAGCTTCGCCCTGAACGTGCTGCAAAGCGCCGCTGAGCGCACCACCCTGCGCTACGACGTGGCCCGGCAAACCCTGACGCTCGACCGCACCCAGTCGGGCAACGTGGATTTTCACTCCATGTTTGCCAGCAGCGTCGAAACGGCCCGCGTACCCTTGCGCAACGGGCAGCTACAGCTGCGGTTATTGGTTGATAAATCGGTGGTGGAAGTGTTTGCCCAAGATGGCGAAACGACCCTGACTGACCTGGTTTTCCCGCGGCAGCACACCGGCCGCATCACCCTCACGGCCGAAGGCGGCCCTGCCCAAATGACCGCTTTGCGCCTGACCGACCTCAGCCCTATTGCAGTCCGCTAAGGTTAAGCTTACTCCAACCTGGTTGCCTGGTGCCTCTTCGGTAGCTACTATAGTTACGGCTTAGCTACGGCTGCCTTTGCGGAGAGACAGGCATTATTAGAAAAAACTAACTATATTTAATTCGTTGAATTTTATATTTTCTCTAAAAATGATGAATTTTTAACATTTTTAGATATTAATAAACTATATAAATTCAGCACAGGTAAGTAATTTTACTCTGTCAAAGGTCCTCTCCAAAAACCCTAAGCAATACTGCCACCTCCCGTAATCGTTTGCGGGAACGGTTGCGTCAACGATTGCATTTGAGCAGCTGCCAAATTGGCATTTCATTCCCAGATTTTTTCCCACTTTCAATTTTCACTCATGAGTAATAACCTGTACAAACGCTACAACCTATATGAGCAACCCGCTCTCCAACGGGTTGGCCGGGCCAAGCCCGCGTTGCTACAGCTGCTGGCTTTCACCCTGCTCGTTCTCCTATTCCCGTTGCTGAGCCAGGCACAGGCACTTCGGCCGGTTACAGGCAAGGTGGTTGACAGCAAAGCGGTCGGCCTACCGGGGGTTACAGTTGTAGTACCCGGCACCACAGTCGGGGCTAGCACGGGGTCAGACGGCACGTTCCAACTCCAAGTGCCCGCCAATGCCACCACCTTGTCCTTCTCATTCATTGGCTACGCCACGCAGAAGGTCAGCATAACGGACAAATCATCGGTGCAGGTAACCATGCAGGACGACGCCCAAGCCCTGAGCGATGTAGTAGTAGTCGGCTACGGCACGGCCCGCAAGCAGGACGTAACCGGCGCCGTAGCAGTGCTGGGGGAAAAGGAATTCAACCGGGGCACCTTCACCTCGCCCGACCAGCTCATCCAGGGCCGCACCTCGGGCGTGCAGGTGACCAATAGCAGCGGGCAGCCCGGCGGCGCGGCTAGCATCAAAATCCGGGGCAACTCGGCCGTGACCGGCACGGGCCAGCCCCTGTACGTGGTCGACGGCGTGCCGCTCGACGGACGCTCGGCTCGCCCGGGCCTGGTGGCTTCGACCGACGTGGGAGCGGGTGCCGACAGCAACCCACTCAACTTCCTGAACCCCGACGACGTGGAGTCGGTAACGGTGCTCAAGGACGCCTCTGCCACGGCCATCTACGGCTCGCGGGCCGCGTACGGAGTGGTACTCATCACCACTAAAAAGGGTAAGACGGGGGCCCCGGTGCTGGCCGTGGGAGCCTCGGGCGGTTTCTCGACCCTGCTGCGCCGGCCCAAGTATCTGGATGCCAGCCAGTACCGCCAAGCCCTCACGTACTACGGCGTAGCCAACGGCGACAAGGGCGGCGATACCGACGCACTGAAGGCGCTTTTGCGCACCGGCCGCGTGCAGAACTACAACGCGGCCATGAGCGGCGGCAACGAAACGGGGCGCTACCGCCTCTCGCTGGGCTACCTCGACCAGAATGGCATCGTGCGCAAAACAGGCTTCCAGAAGTTCAGCGCCAACCTAGCGACTAACCTCCAGTTTCTGGAAAGCAAGAAGCTGGGACTGGATGTGAACATTGCCACCAGCCAGTTCAGAGAGCAGCTGGCCCCCATCACGACGGACGCCGGCTCCCGGAGCTCGCTCATCGGGCAAGCCCTGCAGTGGAACCCCACCCAGAACCTACGCAACACCGACGGCTCGCTCTTCATACAGGCCGGCGACGTGATAAATCCCCTGGCCGCCCAGGAGCTATATAATGACAACTCCCGCGTGACGACCATTCTGGCCAGCGCGGCCCCCTACTACAAGTTTACCGACTGGCTCCAGTACCGGGCCCTGGTGAGCGTGAACTACAACACCGGCGAGCGGCGCACCTCCGTCGACCAGCGCCTCATCAACTACCCCGGCATTGAGGGTCAGGGCTACGCCAGCATCAGCCACAACGAGCTACTGACCCAGCAGATAGCCCACACCCTGAACTTTAACAAGCAGCTAACCAGTAATTTCAACCTGAACGCACTGCTGGGCTACGAGTACACGAAGTTCGCCAACTCGGGCTCCAACGTCAACGCCTACGGCAACCGGGATTCCGGCGGCTTCGGCTCGTTTGGTCTCGATTACACGAACTACATTCAGTACTCGGGCACCGGCAACCGCGGCATCTCGTCGTTCGTTGACCCCTCATCGGCGCTACAATCGGTGTTTGGCCGGGCTATCCTGAACTATAAGGACCGCTACGTATTCACCGGCACGCTGCGCCGCGACGAGAGCACCAAGTTTGGCCCCAACAACCGGGTGGGCTACTTCCCCTCGTTTGCCGCGGCCTGGGACCTGAGCCAGGAGGCCTTCTTCCCGGCCGAGCGCCTGAGCCAGCTCAAGTTTCGGGCGGGCTACGGGCGCACCGGCAACCAGGAGTTTCCGGCCGGCTCGGCCCAGTACCGCTACACCCTGGACAACAACGGTGCCCAGTCGCCGCTCAACGACCGTAACGACGACCTGAAGTGGCAGTCGGATGCCCAGTACAACGCCGGCTTCGACATCGGGGCCTTTGATAACCGCCTCACCTTTTCGGCCGACTACTTCTACAAAACCACCACCGACCTGCTGTTTCCGACCACGCCCGGCGAGCCCCGCCCCGCCAACGCGGCCATCCGCTGGGAAAACCTCGACGGCAAAATCGTGAACAAAGGCGTCGAGCTCAGCCTGACGACGGCCATCGTGCGTAATGAGAAAGTGGACGTGGGCTTCAACGCCAACGCCACCTTCATTCGCAACGAGGTGTCCGATTTGGTGGGCGCCGCCATCCCCACCGGCGCCATCAACGGCCAGGGGCTCTCGGGCGCCCTGGGCGAGAGCATTCGCAACGGCTACCCCATCAACGCCTTCTTCCTGCCCCAGTACAACGGGCTGACCGACCAGGGCCTCAGCAACATTGGCGCCATCGTGTACGCTGGCAGCCCCAACCCCCGCACCCTGCTGGGCATGGGCCTCAACGCCCGCTACGCTAAGTTCTCGGTTGTAGCCAACATGACGGGTGTATTTGGCCAGATGATTTACAACAACACCCTCAACGCCATTGGCGCGGTGGGCGGCATCGGGGCCGGCAAAAACATTGCCCTCTCCACCTTTGAGAGTCCGATTAAAGAATCGACCGGCAACCCGACAGCCGCCTCCACGCGCTACCTCGAGAAGGGCAACTACCTCAAGCTCTCCAACCTGACCTTCTCGTACTCGCTCGGCGACGTGGCCGGCTTCGCGAAGGGCGCCCGCATTTACGCCACCGGGCAAAACCTATTTGTGATTACCAAATACACGGGCTTCGACCCCGAAATCAATACCATCAAGCAGGGGGCCAACCAGGTGCCGTCGGTGGGCATCGATTACCTGGCCTACCCGAGTGCCCGCACCTTCACGTTCGGCGTCAACTTCTCTCTCTAATACTCTCTTCTATTACCCACCATGCGATATTTTAAGATTGGCGGAGCGGCGGCCGTGCTGGCGCTGCTCCAGATGACCAGCGGCTGCGCCATCAACGAGAAGCTCGAAGGCCAGCTCACGGAGGACCAGATTCCGAAGGGCGACCCCTCGGCCCTGCTCCAAGGGGTATACAACTCGCAGCGTGACCCCATTCAGGGCTGCGTGAGCGTGTTTGCCTTGGAAGAAGTATCCACCGATGCCCGCATTATGCCCACCCGCGGGCCCGACTGGGACGATAACGGCAAGTGGCGCGCCCTCTACAATCACACCTGGGATGCCCAGAACGAGCGGGTGCGCGATACCTACACCCAGCTCAACGGCATCATCTATGCCGCGACCGACCTGCTGCGCTTCTCGCCAAATAACCAGCAGCAGGCCGAAGCCCGGTTTCTGCGGGCCTGGGCCAGCTACTTGGTGCTCGACCTCTACGACCAGGTGTTGTACCGCGAGCCGGGCGAAACCCTAAGCATGCTGGCTCGGGTGCGCAAGGGCTCGGAAGCCTTGACTTACATCATCAGCGAAATCACGGCGGTGCAGGCCAACCTGCCCGACGGTCCCGCCGGTAAAGCCAACAAGGACGCTGCCCGCGTGCTGCTGATGAAATGCTACCTCAACAAAGGAGTGTATGCCAATCGGGCCACCCCCACGTTTGCCGCCGCCGACATGAACCAAGTGGTTACGCTGGCCGACCAGATTATTAGCAGCAACAAGTACGCTTTCACGACCAACTTCTTCGATAATTTCGCGCCCAACAACACGGCCATTGGCAAGGAGAATATCTTCACCCAGGAAAACACGTTTGGAAACGGCGGCCCTACGCGCGATTTTTGGAAATTTGTGTCGCACTACAACATGGTGCCCGTCAACGGCTACAACGGCCCGGCCACTACGGCCGCGTTCTACAGCCTGTTTGAGGCTGGCGACAAACGCCGGGGCGTAGCCTATCAAACATCGGGCGGGCCCGCTAACCCCGACAGCCGCATCAACGTGGGCTTTCTCGTGGGCCAACAGTACAACCTGAGCACCGGCGCCGCGCTGACCACCCGTAGCGGGGCCCCGCTGGCTTTCACGCAGGACATCAACCTGTTTGAGACCGGCGCCGACCTCGAAGCCAAAGGTATTCGTCCCATCAAATACCCCGTCGACTACGTAAGCGAGGCCAGAGGTGGCAATAGCAGCGAGAACGACCACGTGAGCTTTCGCCTGGCCGACGTGCTGCTGATGAAAGCCGAAGCTATTATGCGGGGCGGCACTGCCACCAGCGCTGGCACCTACGGCGCTACCGCGCTGGACATTGTCAACTCACTGCGCACGCACCCTTCGCGCGGGGCCAGCGCACTGGCTTCGCTCAGCCTCAGCACGTTGCTCGACGAGCGGGGCCGGGAGCTGTACGGCGAATCGTGGCGCCGGCAGGATATGATCCGGTTCGGCACGTTTCTGCAGGCACGTAAAGACAAGCCCGCCAGCGACGCGAAATACCTCATCTATCCCATTCCGCAGACGCAGGTAGACGTGAACTCGAACATTACCCAGAACCCAGGGTACTAGCCCCGTGGGGCCCCAGGGCCCCACACCGCTTGCGTATTGACGATGCAAAGGAGGATAAGCGCACGCTTATCCTCCTTTCTTTTAAGCCCTTTTTTCACCGCTCTCCTGCTCCCGGATGCTACGTATTTCCTTTCCCAAATCAGGCCTGTTTTTTGGCGTGCTGGCGCTGCTGTGGTCGGCGGCCTGGGGCCCCGTGGGGGCCCAAACGGCCGTTGACCCCTGGCGCATTACCGCCGACAAAGTGGACCCCAACCACTACTACGGCGCCACGGTGGCCAACGGGCTGATTGGCATCGTGTCGTCGCCGGTACCATTCCAGGTGAAGAGCGTGGTGCTGGCCGGCGCCTACGACCAGTACGGCCGCGGCCGGGTGAGCAACTTCCTCAACAGCTTCAACCTGCTGAACATGTACCTGGAGGTGGACGGCCGCCGCCTGGGGCCTCAGGATGCCAGCAACTTCCGCCAGGAGCTGGACATGCAGCGGGCAGCCCTGACGACCACCTTCGACTACGCCGACAAGGCCACCGTGCGCTACACCTACTATGCGCTGCGCCACCTGCCCTTCACGGTGCTGCTCGACGTATCCATCACAGCCAAGAAGGATGTAAACCTGACGGCGGCCAGCGTGATGGAAGCCCCCGACGCGCTGCGCGACGTGCAGAACTACTACAACGAAATCGATAGGCCCCACGCCACGCTCAGCCTGCTCACGTCGTCGGCCAAGAGCCCGACAGGCAAGATTCAGCTGTGCGCCTCCACCAGCTTTCTGTTTGAGGAGCCGCACGGGCAGGAGCCCCGCATCATCCACGAGATGTGGGACAGCAACATGCACCTGATGAAGTTCGGAAAGGCCCTGAAGGCCGGCCAGACCTACGGCTACGCCATCACGGGCTCCAGCATCACCTCGGCCCACGACCCCGACCCGCTGAACGCGGCCGAGCGCCTCACCGTCTTTGCCCGCCTAGAAGGCCGCCAGCGCCTGCTCGATTTCCACGCCAAGGCCTGGCAGGACCTGTGGCAGAGCGATATTCAGATTACCGGCGACGCGCAGGCCCAGCAGGACGTGCACAGCATGCTCTACCACCTCTACAGTTTCTCGCGGGCGGGCACCGACTACTCGCCTTCGCCGATGGGCCTTTCGGGCCTGGGCTACAACGGCCACGTATTTTGGGATACCGACGTGTGGATGTTCCCGGCGCTGCTGGTGCTGCACCCCGAAATTGCCAAGTCGTTGGTTGAATACCGCTTCCAGCGCCTGGCAGCGGCCCGGCGCAACGCCTTCGCTCACGGCTACCGGGGCGCCATGTACCCCTGGGAAAGCGCCGACTCGGGCGTGGAGGAGACCCCGGTTTGGGCCCTGAGCGGGCCGTTTGAGCACCACATTTCGGCCTGCGTGGCACTGGCCGCCTGGCAGTACTACTGCGTGACGCAGGACAAGGACTGGCTGCGCGAGAAAGGCTGGCCCATCCTTTCGGCCACGGCTAACTTCTGGGCCAGCCGGGTGGAGCGCAACGGCCCCGGGCACTACGACATCAAGAACGTGGTGGCCTCCGACGAGTGGGCCGAAAACGTGGACAACGACGCCTTCACCAACGCCGCCGCCCAGGTGAACCTGCAAAACGCCACCGCTACTGCCAAGCTCCTGGGCCTGCGCGCCAACCCCGACTGGCTGCTCGTGGCCCAGAACATTCCCATCCTGAAAATGGCCGACGGCGTGATTCAGGAACACGCCACCTACCACGGCGAGGGCATTAAGCAGGGCGACGTGAACCTGCTGGCCTACCCGCTGAAAACGGTTACCGACCCCGCCCAAATCCGCAAGGACCTGGCCTACTACGAAACCCGCGTGCCCACCGAAGGCACCCCGGCTATGACGCAGGGCATCTTCGCGCTGCTCTATTCGCGCCTCGGCAACGCGGACAAGGCCAAGCTGTGGTTCAAAGACGCTTACGAACCCAATCTGCTGCCGCCCTTCCGCGTCATCGCCGAAACCAAGGGCGGCACCAACCCCTACTTTGCTACCGGCGCGGGCGGCGTGCTGCAAGCCGTACTCATGGGCTTCGGCGGGCTCGACATCACGCCCGCCGGCATTGTGCAGCGCAAAACCACGCTGCCCACGGGCTGGCAATCGGTGAAAATCACCGGCGTGGGGCCCCAGCACAAAACCTACACCAACGGCCACTAGCCGCCGCGGGGGGCCCTGGGCTGTACCGCCAAGCTGTGCTTGGCCTCGTCCCGGGGCCCCCAGGGCAGCATAGGCAAGGCCAAGCACAGCTTGGCGGTACAGCACAGGGCCCCAGCAGTAGAGATGCTTCGCTGCGCTCTGCATGACCTTTTTGATTGGATCGGAGCCCCGATTCAGGGGCCCTGAGCCCGCCCGTGTTATGAACCAAAGGCCCCAATCTGCCCCCGCGGGCCTCAGCGCTTGCGCGCTACCTCAATCGTCGTCGTCGTCGCGCTTGGGGGTGGGACGCAGGAAGGCGCCGCGGCGCGGGGCCGGCACGGCGGCGTCCTCACCGCGGATGGCCTTCCACACCACCTCGGTAAGGTCGCGGTCGGGGGTGGCGTCTTCGTGGGCCAGGTTGAACTTGGCCGAGCGCTCGGCGCTGCGGTTCCAGGCGGTGTTGCGGGCATCGAGCGGCACGCGGGCGGCCTTGGCTTGGTACGGGGCCCCGGCGGGCGCGGCCTGGAACACGCCGAACAGCGGCCGCGCGGCGGCGTCGTACTGGCTCATGGGCGGCAGGCCGAGGATGAGCTCCATCGTGCGCAGCACCCCGGCCGTGGTGTAGAGGGTGTGGTCCACGGCGCCGCGGCGGGTGTAGGGGCTGATGACGAAGGCCGGCGAGCGGTGGGCGTCCACGTGGTCGGGCCCGTTCTGGGCGTCGTCTTCGAGCACAAACACCACCGACTCGTTCCAGATAGCGCTGTGCGAGAGGTGCTCCACGAACTGGCCCAGGGCGAGGTCGTTGTCGGCCACGGCCGAGATGGGCGAGATTTTGCCCAGCTTCTGGCCGCTGGTGTGGTCGTTGCTGAGGCGCACGGTGCTGAACTGCGGCACGGCCCCGCGGGCCAGCAGCGAGTCAAAATCCTGGGCCCAGATGCGCACCCGGTCTACGTCCTTCACGTCCATGTCGAAGCCCGGGGCCCGGGGGCACAAGTGCCCTTCGAGCGACTTGAGCGAGGTTTTGCCGTTCTCGGCAAACTCGCCGTAGCTGCGGTAGCTGCGGCCGGCGCGCTGGCAGTAGTCCCAGATGAAGCCGTCGCGCGGGTAGGCAATTT
Source organism: Hymenobacter coccineus (assembly GCF_001816125.1). GTDB lineage: Bacteria > Bacteroidota > Bacteroidia > Cytophagales > Hymenobacteraceae > Hymenobacter > Hymenobacter coccineus. The sequence goes on from NZ_MDZA01000015.1 coordinate 15,491, forward strand.
TGCGGGTGCCCTCGAAGTCGTAGGTGCCGCCGCGCCCGCCGTAGCTGATGGGCCACGACTTCTCCACGTAGTCGTTGGCGTAGGCGGCCATGCTCCAGTTGTGGCCGTCGGCGCTCACCTCGGCGTTCACGTAGAAGTTGTCGAGCAGCACAAACTCGCGGGCCAGGGCGTGGTGGTTGGGCGTCACGCGCTCCGGGAAAATGCACAGCGTCGAGTCGCCGTTGCCCGCGCGCATGTCGCCCAGCACCTGGTCGTAGGTCCGGTTTTCCTTGATGATGTAGAACACGTGCTTGATGGGCGACGCCTCCCCCGCCCGCCGCGGAATGGGGCCCCCAGCCACGCCCAGGGCCTCTTTCTCCAGGGCCGGCGTGAAGGGCGTGTTGGCGTACACCTGCGCCGAGTAGGCCTTGAGCTGGGCCGCGCTGGGCGCCGGAATGGCCGAAAGCGTGCCCTTGAACAGCCCGCCGATGTACTGCTCACGTCCGTTAATGATGCCTACCTGGTAACCGCTGTTGTCGGTGCGCTTCACCGGCTGGGGCCCCCGGGGGTTGGGCAGCGACGAAAAGCCCTTGCCGTTGGCCACCAGCACTTGCTTGCCCTGCGTGCGCACGCAGGTGGGGTACCAGCCCGTGGGGATGAAGCCCAGCGGGGCACTCTTGCCGGGCTGGGCCACGTTGAACACGGCCAGGCAGTTGTTGTCGGCGTTGGCGATGTAGAGCGTTTTCTCGTCGGGGCTCAAGGCCAGGCCGTTGGGCGTGGAGCCGGTGAGCTTGGTGGGGTACAGGGCCGAGGAAATGGTTTCGAGCACTTTCCAGCTCTTCGCGTCCACCACCGACACGGAGTTGTCGTTGGCGTTGGCCACGAACAGGTAGCGCCCGCTGCGGCTCTGAATCAATTCGTTAGGGTGGCTTTCGGTGGCCAGGCGCTGCCGGATCTGGCTAGTGCGGGTGTCGTAGGCCAGCAGTTCGTCGCCGCCCCACAGGCTGATGTAGAGCGTGTTGCCATCCGGGGCCAGCAGGCAGCCGTAGGCTTCGTGGCCCAGGGCCAGCCGGCTCAGCGTGCGCTTGGTTTTCAGGTCCAGCACGTACAGCGCGTTGTCCTCCTTGGTCACGGTGTAGAGGCGCTGCCGGGGCCCGTCCACGGCCAGGCCAGCGGGGCTGATTTTCTCCTTCGGCCAGGCCTTGCCCAGGTGCAGCGTGTCGGGGGGGCCCAGCTTGCGGGCAGCCACGGGGTAGGCCAGGATGATGTTGTCGTTGGCGCCCGACACGTACAGCCGGTCGGCTTTTGCATTGAAGGCCAGGCCGTACCACGACTTGCCGATGACTTTCTCGTCGAGCAGTGCGTGCGTCACCGGGTCGATGAGCTGCACCGTCTGGGTGCTCTGCCCGTTGTTGGTGACGGCCAGCAGCTGGCCCGATTGCGAGAGCTGCATGTTGAGCGGCAAATCGCCGAGAGCCAGCCCGGGGCCCCCGGCCGGCGTGAGCGACCAGCCGTTGGGCAGCAGGATTTTGGCGGCCCGGGGGTCGTCGGCGGGCACTTGGGCGGCGGCCGGGCGGGCCGCCAGCAGGCCGAGGGCAGCCAGGACAAAAGCAGTTTTCGTGCGGAGCATAAGGAAACAGCAAAGCGCGCCCAACCCGGGCGGCGG
>NZ_MDZA01000016.1 GCF_001816125.1 Hymenobacter coccineus
CACGGGCCCGGGCGGGCTGGGCGCTGCTGGCCCTGGGCTGCCGGTGGCCCTGGCGCTGCCCACGCTGGTGGAGTGCCGCTTCCTGCTGCCACTGCAGCCTGCTGCTGCTCACGGCGGCCGCCGAGGGGGCCTGGGACCGGCGGTGGCGAGCCGCGCCCGGTGGCGGCAGGCGGTGGCCGCTGTAGTGCTGGCGGCGGTGCTGTGGGGCGGGTGGCAGCTGGCCGCCGCCACCGCCGCGCAGCTTCAGCCCGGCGACGTGCCCGCGTATTAATTATTGACGCTATATAATATGCTGGGGCCAGTGCGGGCTCCGACGTTGTCGGCTGCGTAGGAGTGGCGCAACCCACCGCCTATTGACTGCTCAAAAGCGCCGAACTTCCTATTGTATAGGCTGCATACGCGCGCAAAGGGCCCCGCTGGAAATTCCAACGGGGCCCTTTGCGCGGATGTATTATCCAAATCTAAATTGGCGCTTGAAGCACAGTGGCTGGGCTAGTGGCTGATAGTCACCTTTTGCCCCTGGCGCTGGCCGTCGGCCCCCACCAGCGTGAGCCGGTAGATGCCCTGGGCGGCGCCCAACGCCTGGTAAGCCAGGTGGTTGATGCCCGCCTGCACCTGCACTTGCTGCTGCTGCACCGTCCGGCCCAGCGCGTCAATAAGGGTGAGCGTGGCCGTTTGCGCGGTGGCTACCGAAAACTCGACGGTGAAGGCCCCCGTGCTCGGGTTCGGGTAAACGCTTAGCGCAGTGGAGGCAACGTCTGGCGTAGCTGCTTCAACCAGGCCCGCCCGGCTGCCCTTGGCCGCCGCCGTGCTGCCGGCCGCGCTGCGGCGCAGGGCCGCTGGCGACAGCGTCTGCTTCTTCTGGTTCGGGTCCAGGTAGCTCACGGCGAGCGTTTGGCCGCCGCCGCCTTGCAAGTAAGTGATGGTGATGGCGTGGGTGCCAGCCCGCAGGCCGATGGTGCCGGCACGCTCCTGGTAGCTATGCAGGCCGTCGTTGTCCGCCACCAGCGTCGAGCCGATGAACAACTGCGAGCCGTCGTCCGAACCGGTGGTGAAGGTGTACTGGCCGTCGGCGGGCACCGTCACGAAGCCCGTGTACTGCACCGCGTAGCCGTAGTCGCGCTGGCGCTCGCCTAGGTTGAAGGAGGTGGCGGTGCTGCTGCTGGCCTTTATCGGGTTCAAAGCGCTGAACGTGGGCAGGTTGTTCCAGTAACCTTCGTAGTACTTCGCGTCCAGGCCGGCAACCGTATTGGCCGGGTTTTCGGGGGTGCGCAGCCCGCTAGTGGCCGCCGCCGTGCTGAGCCGCGACCACGCCGAGGCGGGCACGGCCCGCTTGGCCGTGTTGGGGCCCTGGTAGCTCACGTCCAGGTTCTGGCCGCCGCCGCCTTGTAAAAAGGTGATGGTGACGGCGTGCGTGCCGGCTTGTAGGCCAATGCTGCCGGAGCGCTCCTGGTAGGAGTGCAGGCCGTCGTTGTCCGCCACCAGCGTCGAGCCGATGTAGAGCTGCGAGCCGTCGTCCGAGCCGGTCGTGAAGGTGTACTGGCCGTCGGCGGGCACCGTAATGTAGCCCGTGTACTGGAGGGCGTAGTTCAGGTCGCGCTGGCGGCCATCCAGGTTGGGGGTGGCCACCACGCCGCTGGCCAGGGCCCCCAGGGCGTCGAAATCGGGCAGCACGTTCCAGGATCCTTCGTAGTACTGGTAGCCGAGGCCGGCCGTGGTATTGGCCGGATTTTCGGGCGCGCGCAGGCCCGCGTCCGGCGCGGGCTGGGTTCCCGTCGGCGTCGTTTCCCGGAGCAGCGCGGCCATTGGGATGGTTTGCTTGGCCGTTTTGGGGCCCTGGTAGCTCACGTTCAGCGTTTGGCCCCCCGCGCCTTGCAGGTAGGCAATGGTAATGGCGTGGGTACCGGCCTTCAGGCCAATGGTGCCGGAGCGCTCCTGGTAGTCGTGCAGGCCGTCGTTGTCCGCCAGCAGCGTCGAACCGATGTAGAGCTGCGAGCCGTCGTCCGAGCTGGTCGAAAACGTGTACTGGCCGTCGGCGGGCACCGTTACGTAGCCCGTGTACTGCATCACGTAGCCGTAGTCGCGCTGGCGCTCGCCCAGGTTGAGGGCAGTGGAGGTGCCGGTTTTGGTGGGCGTCAGGCTGGTAAAGTCCGGGAGATTGTTCCAGTAGCCCTCCACGTAGGTGTAGTTCAGGCCGGTTGTGGTAGAAGCCGGGTTTTCGGGCGTGCGCAGGCCCATGCTGGCCCGGCGCAGCACGGCGCTCGTAATGGGCTGCTTGGGGATGCCCGGCCCGAGGTAGCTGGCTTCCAGCACCTGGCCCGCGCCCCCCTGGAAGTACGTCACGGTGAAGGCGTGGGTGCCGGCCTTCAGGCCAATGGTGCCCGAAACCTCCCGTACTTGGTGCGGGCCGTCGTTGTCCACCACCAGCGTCGAGCCGATGTAGAGGCGCGAGCCGTCGTCCGAGTTGGTCGAAAACGTGTACTGGCCGTCGGCGGGCACCGTAATGTAGCCCGTGTATTGCAGGGCGTAGCCGTACTCGCGCTGCCGCACGCCCAGGTCGAAGCTGGTGGCAATGCTGGTTTTGATGGCGGTGAGGCCCGTAAAATTCGGCAGCGAGTTCCAGTTGCCCTCGAAGTACTGGTAATTAAGGCCTGCCTCAGTATTATCGGGGTTTTCGGGCGTGCGCAGCGCCGACACCGTCGAGCCCAGGCAGGAAGCCGTGCCCACGGAAGTGTGCGAGAGGCCGATAATGCGGTTGTCCTGGACCAGGTTGGGCGTGTTGATCAATTTCGTGTTGCAAACCAGGGTGTTATAAGCCCCAGAGTTCACGTACAGCGCATTATCGCAGTTAATGGCCGTGTTGTTCTGGAAAATAGAGCCCAGCAGCGCGGGGATTTTCTCATCCACATAGAGGCCCCCATTCTCCTGGAAAGCCAGGTAGTTGTGGTAGCCCTCCGGAAATTTGTCGTCCACCACGGCGGGCACGTTGGGCGAGTTTGCTGTCAGGGTGTTGGCGCGCACTTCCAGGTTAACCAGCGACGTGCCAAAGGTTCGGGTTTGGTGCGATTGCGTGGCGTGGGTTCCAATAAATACCCCGTTCGAGCCATCGGTGCCGGCCACGTTATTCCCCACAATCTGGTTGTTGTACATGGGGGTAAACATCTGGTAGCCGTTGTCGCCCTGGTAAGGCATAAAGTCGATGGAGCCGCTGTTGGTCAGCGTGTTGCCCACCACGGCTACGTCCAGCGTAGCGTTTTGGTAGAAGGTAATGCCGCGCCGGTTGCCCAGCAAAGTGTTACCCTTCACCAGCCAGTTGCGGGCCCCCCAGTTGAAGATGGCGTAGTGGCTGCCCGCCTTGGGCGTCACGTCCCAGGCCCGGTCCAGGGTCAGCTGGCTGCCGCTGCCCTTCGTGATGGTGCGCCACTGGCCCATGCCGTTGCCGCTCACGATGGCCACCACGGGCTGCTGCCGGAAGGTCCCCCAGTTCTTGCTGTTGTCCTGCAAGGTGTTGCCGCCGGCCCCGCTCACCGTCCCCGCGTTCTCGTCGATGCGGGTGCCGCCGCTGCCCCCGCCCTCGGCAATAATGGCCTCGCCGTCGTTGGAGTTCTGGGCCGGGCCGTTGATGACGCTGAACTCGTTGCCGAGCACGGCCATGTTCTGGGCAAAGTCCAGAATCAGTACGTGGTTGGTCAGCGAAGTGGGGTAGCGGGCGCTGCCGTCACGGTACACGTGGTTGTTTTCAAACACGCCCTCGTGCGCGTTGGGCAGGTTTAGGCCGTACACGGCAAACGTGATGTTGTTGTTGGACACCACAAAGTTGGTGCAGCCGCTCAGCTGCAGGGGCCCGTGGTAGCCCGCCTGGCTGTCCACACCCTGCTTAAAGTCGGAGTTGGCAATAACCAGCTTGTTGGAATTGGCCAGCCAGAGCCAGTCGCCGGTGTTCATGTCGAAGCGCACGCGCTGCATAAATAGCTCCGTGCCCACGCCCGTCATGTTCTGGATGTACTGGCCCGAGTCGTTCACGTTGATGATGGTCAGGTCGGTGAGCCCCCCCAGCTGGTGTTGTTCCAGATAACGCCCCACCGGTCGGGGCTCACGTTGCCGTAGCCGAACTTGATGATGGTCTGGTCTTTGCCAGCCCCGCGCAGCACCACGCGGTTGCGCATCAGCAGGCCAGCGCCGCCCCCGTGGGCCAGCTTGTAGGTGCCCGCGGGCAGGTACACCACCCCGCCACCGTCGGCGGCGGCCCGGTCCATGGCCGCCTGAATGGCGGGCTGGTCGTTGGTGCCGCCGTCGCCCCGGGCTTTCCGGTCCAGGCGGCCGTCCGTCTGCACGTTATATACGTTGGCGTAAAAGGTGATTTTGCTGGCCCAGCCCACCCCCAGATTAAAGTAGTCGGCGCCGCCGTCAATGGCCTTAACCGATTGTTCGGCTGCCGTTTCGCCGCCGTAGCCGTTGCTCACCAGCACCTGGTAGGTGGTGCCCGCCTGCAACGAGCTGGGGGCAGTGAAGCTCAGCGTGTAAGCATCGCTCCGGCTGGCATCTACCTGGGCGGTGCCGCCGCCGGCCCCCACGAAGCGCACCTGGGCCCCGCCCCCCAAAAACAGGTTGCGGCCAAACAAGCGCATGCGCCCGCCGGCCCCCACCTCGGGCGAGTCGAAGTGCTGCCCGCGGGGTTGGTTGAGGTACACGCTGGGGCTGCGCTGGCCACCGTCGTCCACCCACACTTGATACACATTGGGGGCCAAGTTGGCCGGTACTTGCCCCGTGGCCTGCCCGGCCATCTGGGTCATGATGGGCACCGCCACAGGGGTCGTTGAGGTGCCGGCGGTGAGGTAAACTTTTGCCCCGGCGCCGAAGCTGCCTTGCAGGCTGAAGGCATCGCCCGGCTGCGCCGTGGGGCTAGAATTGAAGACGACGGTTTGCGCGGAAGCGGCTGGTGAAAAGCCGCTAAAAAGCGCCAGCCACAGCATAAAAAGGGGGATTGAATTCTGCATGCAATCGTACTAAAGTGAGAAGAAAGAACCTTAAAAAACTTAAAAAGGGGAGTGGTCAGAAATTTCCACAATAGGATTATTTAACCCAAAGTTGAAGATTTTTATTATTGTTTAGCTTGCTTGCAATACGAAAATAATTGGTTATGCAAAAGGTTGTTATTTAGAATATTTATACTAATTATTATAAAAACCACATTATCATTTTGATTTGCAGTGCATCGGAAATCAAAATAATCGGTTTGTATAATTAGCTGATTGATAATTGAATATCAACATTATGATCATAGTAATATGGTATATATGCAATTAAAATACTCATTTAGTATAATTAAGCAATTGCTTTTACCCGGCTGAATTCATCGGATGCACATCTTTTCAGGTCCGGATATTAAACGGCTGAACTATATAGGTGAAATAATATTCCCCGACCTTTAGCTCAGTTATTTTGCACTTTAATAATAATCTCTTTTACGGAAACGGATCATTTCAAAACCCTGGGACAAAATCAAAACGCCGTAATTCTTTCCGCAAAATCATCGTCCTATTCGTGGCGGGTACTGGCGGGTAACGGGTTTCGTTCTGGGGGCCCCGGCCCAAACAAAAAGCGGCCCCGCCGGCAAATGCCAGCGGGGCCGCTTTCGTAAAAATGGCCGCCGATTGGGGACCGGTGGGCTCGTTGCCGCGGATTGCTAAGCCTTGGCGTAGGTTACTTCCTTCACCGCCTTCACCACGCGGGCCACGTTGGGCAAGGAGGCTTCGATGAGGGTGGGGGCGTAGGGCAGGGGCACGTCGGCGCAGGTGATGCGGACCACGGGCGCGTCGAGGTGGTCGAAGGCGCGGCGCTGCACCACGTAGGCGATTTCGCCCGAAAGGCTGGCCAAGGGCCAGGCTTCCTCGACGACTACCAGGCGGTTGGTTTTTTTGACAGAGGTGATGACGGTGTCGTAGTCAATCGGCCGCACCGAGCGCAGGTCGATGACTTCGGCTTGGATACCTTCTTTGGCCAGCTCGTCGGCTGCGGTATGGGCGATTTTCATCATTTTGCCGAACGAGACAATCGTCACGTCGGTGCCTGGACGGGTGATATTGGCCTTGCCGATTTCGAGGATGTACTCCTCCTCCGGTACTTCGCCCTTGTCGCCGTACATCAGTTCCGACTCCATGAAAATCACCGGATCGGGGTCGCGGATGGAGGCTTTGAGCAAGCCCTTGGCGTCGTAGGGAGTGCTGGGCACCACCACTTTGAGGCCGGGGCAGTTGGCGTACCAGTTCTCAAAGTTTTGCGAGTGCTGGCTGCTAAGCATGCCGGCGTTGCCGGTGGGGCCCCGGAACACGATGGGGCACGAAAACTGCCCGCCCGACATGGAGTGCAGCTTGGCGGCCGAGTTAATCACCTGATCAATAGCTACCAGCGAGAAGTTGAAGGTCATGAACTCGATGATGGGCAGCAGCCCGTTCATAGCCGCGCCTACGCCGATGCCGGCAAAGCCCAGCTCGGCAATCGGCGTGTCGATGACGCGGCCGGCGCCGAACTCGTCGAGCATACCCTGACTCACCTTGTAAGCGCCGTTGTACTCGGCAACTTCTTCGCCCATGAGGAAAATGCGGGGGTCGCGGCGCATTTCCTCGTTCATGGCCTCGCGCAGGGCCTCCCGGAATTGTATCTGACGCATGAAATGCTGGCTTAAAAACGGCTTGGAACTGTTTGGCAAAGCTACAACACCGCTTGGGATTGTTTGCCCATGCCGGGCGGGGTACCGGGCGCTGGTCTTGGCCTCAAGGAGCCACTACCACCCGCTGGCCACCTGCGATGGGGGCCCCAGTGGCATCGTGGGCAACGAGGTAGTACAGGCCGGGGCGCAGGTGGCTGAGGTCGAGCTGGGCCTGCTGCTGGCAAAGCTGCTCGTGCACCAGCCGGCCCAGGCCGTCGCACAGGCGCAGGGTAACCAGCTGGGCCGGGCCCGCCACCTGCACGTGCAGCAGGCGCTGCACCGGCTGCGGAAAAACGGGCAGCAGCCGGGATCCCGCGCCGGGGGGCGGGCCCACGGCGACCACGGGCGAATAGGTGGCCACCCCATCTTGGTTGAACTGCCGCAGGCGGTAGTAAGCGGTGGTGGCCAGGGCCAGTGTGTCGCGGAAAGCGTAGGCCGTGGCCTGGGTGTTTTTGCCAGCGCCGGGCACGAAGCCGATGGCCATAAAGCTGGCCCCGGCCGCGGCTTGGCGCTGCACTTCGGTGCCCTGGCTGGGCAGCTCCGATGCGGTGCACCAGCGCAGCTGCACCGCGGGGCCCTGCCGCTGGCCGGCGAAGCTGGCCAGCACCACCGGCAGGGGAGAACTGCCCAACTGCACTTCAAAGGACCCGGCCGCCGCCAGCACTACCTCCAGCGCGTGGCTATCGGCGTCGTAGGCGTAGCTGGCCACGCTCGTGCCGACGACGCTGGTTGGGGCCCTGGGGAGGGACAGCCTGAGCGTGGTGCGCCGGTTAGCGTAGCCGTTGTAGCGGCTGCCGCCGGTATTTTGCCAGCTCACGTTGGCCCGCGGCGTGGCGCGCAGCACGGGCGTGGGGCCCACGCGCAGCACCGTGCCGGCCTGCACGAACAGCTGGGAAAAGCTGCCGTTGGCCGTGGCCGAGTAGAAATTCAGCAGGCCATCGGCGCTCACGGCCTGCGGCAACTGTCCGCTGGCGTCGGTGCTCAGCACTGAATCGGCCTGCGCAAAGGCAATGTCAATAAACCCGGTGCCAGTGGTGGCCAAGGCGGCCGTCGAAGCTTGGCTGGTCGTCGCCACGCGAGGCGGCTGGGTCGTGTAGGGGTAAAGCCCGGCCAGAAACACGGCCAGGGGTGCGCTGGGCGTTTGCACTAGCAGCGTGGTGTGGCTTTCGGCCGTGTTATACGTGGTTTCGTGCTGGTTGGTGACCGTGGTGTAGGTGGCCGGGTCGCCGGCCGTTGCCACGTGGGCCAGCAGGCTGACGCCGTTCTTTTGCCACGTGCCTTCCTGGGAGCTTAATCCGTCCGTAAAAGTGCCCGTATCGGCATTGCCGTTCGTCAGCCCGTAGCCGTGCAGCTGCCAGGTGTAGGCGTGGGCGGCGGTGGCGCTTGCCACATCGGCCAGCAGGTAATACGAGCTGCGCACGAACAGGGCCTTGCGCGTGATGGTGGCCCCTTGGTAGGCCGTGGCTACTTCGCCGTAGGCCAGCAGCGGCGTTTGTAGGGTTTCCTGGATGGTGGACGTGGTTGGGCTGCCGGCGCCGGGCGCGCCGATGGCCGGCCCAGCGCCGTCCACCAGCACCAGGTTGTGGTTAGTGGCCTGGCCCACCTCCGACCGGCGGGAGTAGCTGAGGTACCCGGGGTCGAGGGCCAGCAGCTGGCCGTGGGCGTGCAGCAGAAAGCTGCTGGCCGTGCCCTGGCTGTGGCCGCCGGCATTGGCCTGGGCCCGGCCGCCGCGGCCGTAGAGGTGAAAATATGCGGCGAGCGAGTCTGGGCCCGACCTAAACACCAGGTTGCCGCTGCCGGGTAGCACCGTGAGGGCTGGCTGGTTGGGCGCCGACGGGGCAAGGGCGCCGCCAGCCAGGCGGCTCGCATGTCCACCGTCACGTCGCGCAGCTGCGCAACGGCCGAGGCCATGCCGGTGCCCGAGAGCTTGCTGAAATACATCGGCTTGACGTACTGGCTATCGCCGGTCAGCGCCAGTTCTGGCATGCCCATGTCCACGTAGGAGTCTTCGAGGGCTGGCAGGCGGCCGTCGGGCATCAAAATGCTCGTTACCCAACCGTAGAGCAACCTGTATTTCGGGTCGAAGTACGGGTTGCGAATGCTGCGCGCCGCGGTCCCAAACTTGTACGGCAGCGTATCGTCGGGTAGGAAATTGCCCATTGCCCGAAAAAACGGCAGGCAGTTGAGCATGGCGTACTTGAAGTAATAAGGCCCCTCGGCGTAGCCGGCCACCAGGGTCGAGTCCGACTGCCGCTGGGCGTCGCGCCACAGCACGTTGTCGATGTTGTATAGGCCCGCCCCGGCCCACCTAGCGGGTTGGTAGTTGGCGTCGGTGCTGGTGGCCTCGTTCAGCACCACCGCGGCCATGCCCAGGGCGGCGGCGGTCATGAGGGTGTGGTTGTTCTTAACGGCGCTGTAAAACGTGGTGCCGTAGATGGGTTTTGTCGATTGCTGGTAGAGGTTGCCAGCAAAGACCTGCACCCGGGCGGCGCCGGCCGTTAGGCTGGCGGCCGTTTCGCCGGCCCCGCGCAGCAAGTCATACGCTATCAGGTAGTCTATCAGCTCCTTCGAGCGCCACTGCCACTCGGTGTAGGGCGTGGTCCCCGCCAGGGTAGCGAACACTTCCACGTTGGTATTAATTCTTTCGAGCAGGCTGCGGGCCGTGTCCACGAGCGCCGCGCGCTGGGCCGCCGATTGGGCCGCAAGGCCCTGGCCGGTGCCTTGCTGGCCAACCAGCGCCACAAAGGCGGCATTTTTGGCAAATGTGGCCCGGGCACGGCGGTCGTCGGCTGTCGAGTTGCCGGCCGGGGGGGGCGTGCTGCACGTCGGCCCACAGGGTTTGGTAAAGACCCCGCCGGTCGGGCGCGGCCAAGGAGGCCCGTACCCCAGCCAGGGCCCCTGCCTTAAGCAGCGTGCGCGGGTACGACCCGTTGGCCCCGGCCGGGTTCCAGCTGCCCGCTGGCTGCGCGTGCAGGCCGGCCGCGCTGCCCAGCAGCAGGAGAATCGTAAAAAGTAGCTTCATAGCGTAGGAGAGGGCGGGCGGGCCAGCTTGCCCGGGGCCGGGGCCCCAGGGGTGGTACAACGAGGGGCTAGCCGGCGGGAATCGGCAAATCGACGGTTGGGAGAATGCCGCAATAAGCCAATAAGCCTAAAAAACAGAGGCAAAATATAAATTAAATTACCTCGTTGCTTGGTAAAAAGGCGTTCTTATTTGCATTGTTTTTTAAAGCTAATGCTTGTAAAAACAAACGACGTAAAAATTGTTAATTAATAAAAAAATCACAATAATATGCCCTTAAAAACTAAAAAAAACTGGTAAATGATAAAATAAATTATATAAAAATCGAACCCGCATATTACTTTTTATGACAGCCGTAAAAGCACAATTGGCTGCGACCAATGCAATGATCAAAGGTCATTGCATTGTCGCAGCCAATTGTGCTTTTACAAGATGACTTTAGGCGCTGCCCGGAGCGCTGGACGCTGCTGAAGTAGCGCCCACCACTGCCGTGCGCTACTTCAGCGCCTCGCGGAAAGCCTCGCCCTGGGCATAGTCCTGGAACTCCAGGTCCTCGACGGCTTGGTTGGCCAGGGTGCGGTCGGCAGCCACGGCTTGTTGCAGGTAAGTGGCCAGTTGGGCCTCGTCGTGGCGGCGGGCGGCTACTACGGCCAGGCCGTAGAGGGCCGCCGGGGCCCCGGGGCGCCGCGCCAGGGCCTGGCGGTACTGGGCCTCGGCGAGGTCGTAGCCCCCTTTTTGCACGTAAATCAGGGCCGTGTTTAGCTCGTTCTGGTACGAAGGGCCCGCGAAGCGCAGGGTGCGCAGGGCCTCGTCGGGCTGGCCAACCTCAATTTCCAGGGCCGCTTTGTCGGAAATAATTTTGCGCAGCAGGGCCCGGTCGCCGCCCAGCTTGATGGCGTAGTCGTAGTTCTGGAGGGCTTCGAGGCGGTCGCCGGCGCGGTGGTAGGCCGTGGCGGCGTGGTAAAATAATTCGGCCGTGGGGTTGCGGTGCGCGGCGAGGGTGAAGTTGGTGGCCGCCCGGCGCTGGTAGGCACGGGCCACCTTGGGGCTCACCTCCTTCTCGGAGCGCAGCAGCAGCACCACGCCCAGGTTGTGGTAGGCCTCCCAGCGGCCCTCGGCGGCGCTGGCCACTTCGTAAATGCGCTGCTTTTCGGCCAGCAGCGGCGTGAGGGTGGCCGAGTAGCGCAGCTCCTCGGGCGTGAGGGCGTCGATTTCGGCCTGCTTGGCCACAATCTTTTTCGACAATAAATACACCTCCGAATTGTAGCGCGCCGGGGCCGTGAACGTGACGGCCACCGTGCCCACGCGCAGCACGGGGTAGATGTACTGCTCCACGTATTCGAAGGATTGCAGGCGGTGCAAGGCCTTTTCCTTGGCCACGTAGCTGCCCGGCGCATCGTTGATGACGGCGATAATGGAGTCTTGGTCGGCGGGCTTGAGGGCCGACTGCGTGACCTTGTTCAGGAACAGGTCCCAGCGGCGGCGGTAGGCCAGGGTGTCGAATTTAATGTTGGCCACCTTGTTAAGGTACGAAAACCCCTCAACCCGCTTCTTATAGTAGTAAAGCAGCATTTTGACGCGCTTGCTGGCCAGGGCGGGGTTGTGGGCATCGAGCGAATCGGGGGAGTGGCCGGCGGTGATGAGCACGCGCTGGGTGCGCTGGTTGGCGTCGATCAGGTCTTCCAGGGCGGCCACGTTGGTGCCCAAAAACGAGCGGATGAACCAGGCCCCGTCGTCGAAGAAAAACGGCAGAATGCGCGTACCGCTCACTTGGTTGAGGGCGGCTTCGGGCAGCAGGGCCAGGGCGGTGTCTTCGCGCACCACGCGGCGGGCAGGGTCGGCAATGCCGCGGGCCAGGCGCACGTCGGCGGGGCCCCGCAGCACTTGGCCGCCGCGCTTCAGCTCGCGCACCTGGGGGCGGGCCAGCAGCTCGCCGGGGCTGCGGTTGGGCGTGTTGGGCAGGCTGAACGCCTTGCGGGCCACCAGCAGTCCCTTGTGCTCGTCGTCGTACACGTAGTCGCCCACCACGAACGAAACGCGGCCCAGCGTGTCGTCGCGCAGGCCGTGGTCGTAGCGGTAGCGCAGCAGCAGCTCGTAGGCCACGCCCTTGCGCAGGTGGGCGGCGGGCACCCGGGCCGTCACCTCGAAGGGCACGGTTTCGCCCACGGCCGTGAGCGGGGCGGGGGTGGCCGTGGCCTGGCGGCCGGCCTCGGCGGCGCGCAGCACCTTGGGCAGGGGCGAGCAACCCAGCAGCAGGGCCCGGCAGCCAGCAGTGCGGCCGGCCGGGGCCCCGCCGTTAATTTTGAAAGAATACGCAACAGATTATGGCTTTAACGAGCGTCCTAAACGTACAAGCACCTAAAAAGGTGGGGCCCGGGCGCGCAAAGCTACCCGGTTCGGTTGGGCCGGTCCCGTTCGCGTTGTAACTTAGCCCGGCCCGCGGTCCTTTCTCACCAGCACCCTCTGCCATGAAAACCCTCACCGATTACCTCGAAGCGCAGTCGTTTGGCCTGTGTTCGGCCTTGGGCCAGCGGTGGGGCTTTAGCACCCGCAGCATCCGGCTCTCGTTCGTGTACGCCTCGTTTTTCACGTTTGGCTCGCCCGTGGTGCTCTATTTCGCGGGCGTGTTTTGGATGAACGTGCGCCGCGCCTGGCGCCAGCAGCGCAGCACCGTGTGGGATCTCTAGGGCCCCGCTGGGCGTAGCTTTGGGGCCCTTGCTGCCCTTCCGCTCCCTCTTCGTGCATGTTTAAGCGCCTCAACCTGGGCCGCCTGCGGCTGGCCCTCGCCCTCACAATCGTAAGCCTGGGCACGGGGCTGGCCGGGTTCCGCCTTATCGAGCACCTGGACTGGGCCGATGCCTGGTACATGACCATCACCACCGTATCCACGGTGGGCTACGGCGAGGTGCGCCCGTTTTCGGAAGCGGGGCGCATTTTTGTGTCCTTTTACATCCTCTTCAACCTCGTGGTGGTGGCTTACCTGGTGTCGGTGTTCACCACGTTTCTGTTTGCCGGCGAGCTGCGCAACTTGTTTAAAATGTACCGGACCGACCAACAAATCCAGCGCTTCAGCGGGCACCTCATCCTCTGCGGCTTTGGGGCCAACGGCCGCCGTGCTTACCAAGAGCTGCGCGCCAACGGCGTGCGCGTGGTGGTAGTGGAGCAGGACGAGCAGCTGATGAAGGACGTCAGCGACGGCAAAACCGGCGAAGATTACGACGGCGACGGCCACCCGGGCGGCAGCATCATCACCGTGTTCGGCGACGCCACCACCGACGTGGTGCTGCAACAGGCCGGCGTGGCCCGCGCCTCGGCCTTGATCACGGCCCTGGCCAAAGACGCCGACAACGTGTTCGTGGCCCTCTCGGCCCGGGCCCTCAACCCGCACCTAAAAATCATTGCCCGCGCTAAGCTCAAAACCTCCGAAAGCAAGCTGCTCTCGGCCGGGGCCGACGCCGTGGTGATGCCCGACGAAATCGGCGGCTCGCACATGGCCAAGCTGGTGGTGCGCCCCGAAGTCATTCGCTTCCTGGACCTTATCTCGGGCCTCACCGCCGACAAGCTGCGCCTGGAGGAACTCAGCTACGAGCAGCTGCGCAAAGAGATGCGCGGCCAGAGCATCCGCGAGCTCGACGTGCGCTCGCGCACCGGCGCCACCGTCATCGGCCTGCGCCTGGCCGACGGCACCTTCACGGTGAGCCCCTCGGCCGATTACCGCCCGGCGCCCGGCGACGTGCTGCTGCTGCTGGGCTCGGAGGAGCAGATTGAGAGCCTGGAGGTGAGCTTCCGCCAGCTGGGCTTGTAGGGGCCCCGGCGTTGGTGGGCCCCCGGGCCGTGTTTATTTCGTTGATTTTCTTTCATGCACATCGCCGTCACCACGCGCTTTTTGCTGCCCGGCAACCAGCTGGAGGGGCTGGGGCGCTACACCTACGAAACTTTGAGCTGCCTGGTGCGCCAGCACCCGGAATGCACGTTCCACTTCCTCTTCGATAGGCCCCACGACCCGCGCTACGTGCTGGGGCCCAACGTAGTGGCCCACGTGCTGCGGCCCCCGGCGCGCCACCCCTTGCTGATATGGGCCTGGTACGAATGGGCCGTGGCCGGGTGGTTGCGGCGGCACCGCCCGGCTGCGCTGCTCTCGCCCGAGGGCTTCACGGTGCTGGGCACGCGCGTGCCCCGCGTGCTGGTGCTGCACGACCTGGCGTACCTGCACCGCCCCCACGACGTGAGCCGCCTCGTGTACCGCTACTACACGTATTTTATGCCGCGCTTCGCCCGCGCCGCCGCGCAGCTGGTGGCCGTGTCGGAAACCACCCGGCGCGATGTGGCCGAACAGTTTGGGCTGCCCGCGGCGCGCATTCGGGTGGCTTACAACGCGCCGGCCGCGCACTTCCGGCCGCAGCCGCTGGCGCAGCAGGCGGCCGTGCGGGCGCAATTCAGCGGGGGGCAGCCGTATTTCCTGTTTGTGGGGGCCCTGCAACCGCGCAAAAACCTGGCGAATTTGCTGCGCGCGTTTGGCCTGTTCAAGGCCGGGGCGGGGGAGGACCCGGCGGGGCCCGCAGCCGCGGTGCAACTGCTGGTGGTGGGCCGCGAGGCCTGGCAGGCCGGCCCCATCTTTGAGGCTTACCGACAGCTACCGCCGGCCGTGCGGGCCGCCGTGCGCTTCACGGGCCGCGTGGGTGAAGCGGAGTTGACGGGCCTGTATGCGGCCGCGCTGGCCACAGTGTACGTGCCTTTCTTTGAGGGCTTTGGCCTGCCCGTGGTGGAAGCCCAGGCCAGCGGCTGCCCGGTCATCACGTCCAACCTGTCGTCGTTGCCCGAGGTGGCGGGCGGCCCCGCCGGGGCCCTGCTGTGCGACCCGCACCAACCGGCGGCCATCGCCGTGGCCCTGGCCCAGCTGAGCCGCGACGCGCCGCTGCGGGCGCGCCTGCGGGCCGCCGGCCTGGCCAACGTGGCCCGCTTTTCGTGGGCGCGCAGCGCCGAAGTGCTGTGGCAAGCCGTGCAAGCCGCCCTGGCCGCCGGCCCGGCGTAGGGAGGGCCCCGGCGTAGTTTTGCGACCTATGCACATTCTCCAAGTAAGCCCGCGGGTGCCGTTTCCGCTGCACGACGGCGGGGCCATCGGGATTTACAACATCACGGCCGGGCTGCTGCGCGCCGGCCACCGCGTCACGATGTTGGCCATCAACACGCCCAAGCACCACCAGTCGGCCGATGTTCTGGCCCACCTGGGGCCCAACTTCCGGCTGGTAACGGTGGACGTGGATACGCGGCTGAAGCCGCTGTGGGCGCTGGCTAACTTGTTGTTTTCCGGTAAACCATACAACGTGGCTCGGTTCATCAGCGGCGACGTAACCAGCGTGCTGGTATCGCTGCTACGATCGGAGGCGTTCGACGTCATTCAGTTCGAAGGGACATTTGTGGCCTGGTACAACGAGTGGCTGAATGCGGAAGGGTTGACGCCGAAGGGCGTGGTGAAGGTGCTGCGGGCCCACAACATTGAGTATGTCATCTGGGAGCGGCTGGCGAAGGGTGAAAGCAACCCGCTGAAACGCTGGTACCTGAACCACCTGGCCGGGCGCATGCAGCAATTCGAGCAGAAATACCTGGGGCGCTTCGACGGCGTGGCGGCCATTACCGAGGAAGATATCACCCGCCTAAAGGAGCTGGGTTGCCCCGAACCCATTGCCCTCATTCCGGCGGCCGTGGAAATGGATTCTTTCCAGCCAGACCCCACCATCCAACCCCGGCTGCGCTCCGTGTTCATGATTGGCTCGTTGAACTGGCTGCCCAACCTGGAAGGCCTCGATTGGCTGTTGCGCGAGGTGTGGCCCGCCGTGCACGCCGAGCTGCCCGAGTTGGAGCTGCACGTGGCCGGCACCGGCACGCCCCCCCACCTGCTGGCCCCGCGCACTGATAACGTGTTCATCCACGGCTTCGTGAACTCGGCCGCCGCCTTCATGCGGCAGTACGATTTGATGCTGGTGCCGCTGCTGAGCGGCGGCGGGATGCGCGTCAAAATCATCGAGGGCATGGCCCTAGGCAAAGCCATTCTGAGCACCGGCCTGGGCGCCGAAGGCATTGCCGTGCGCGACGGCCACGACGTGGTGCTACGCGACGGGGCCCCCGCCTGGCAGGCTACCCTGCGCGACTATTACCACGGCCGCCTGCCCGTGGGGCCCCTCGGGGCCGCCGCCGCCCGCACCGCCGCCGACGTGTACGCCAACGGCCGAGTCACCCAGCGCTTCGAAGCGCTGTACGCGCAACTGGTGCCGGCCGGGCCGCTGCCTCAAGCTGGGTAGGCGATGAAGTAATAGTTCAGCTTCTGCTCAAACTGCTGCACCAGCTCGGCCCGGGTGAGGGCTGGCTGGCCGGCTAGCCAGCGCGTCATGGTGGAGATGCTGAGGCCGATGGCCGGGCCGGTGAGCAGGTCGAACACCTGCTCGGGGCGGGTGCCGTAGTGGTCGGAGCCCCCGATGCCGTGCTCGAACACGATGACCGGTCGGCTGGCGGCCAGCAGCGCCTGGGCCCCCAGCAGCACTTGCAGCTCGCCGCCTTCCACGTCAATTTTAATCAGGTCGATGCGCGTGCCAGCGGGCAGCACGTCGTCGAGGCGGGCGCGCTGCACGGTGATGAGCGTGTCGCGCTCGGGCCGGTCGTAGCGGCGTTTCACGAAGCCGCTGTAGGCCGGGTTGGTCAGCACGTAGTTGAAGGATACCTCGCCGGGGGCCTCGCCCAGGCCCAGCTGGTAGAAGTAGCAGTTGGGGCGGTGGGCAAAGGTGCGGGTGAGTTGCTGGTAGAGTGCCGGAATGGGCTCGAAGCCAAAGTGTTGGCCCTGGGGGGCGTAGCGCAGCATTTGGGCCAGTACTTCGCCCTTGTGGCAGCCTACGTCGACGCAGTTGGCCTGCGGGTGCAGCACGCGCCGCAGCACGCGCTCGGTTTGGCGGTCGTAGCGCTGGTTTTGGGTGAAGGCAATGGGCAGGCGTTTGATAATTTTTTTGAGAAACTCTTTCATTCGGGACCCCGCTGTTTGGGTAAGCGGCCCACGCAATCGGGCGTGCAGCCGCCCCCAAATGTAGGCGGGGCCTGCCGGAAATGGCCCGCGCCGCCGCCCGTCGCCGGGCCGGTGGGGCCGCCGCCGGCTTTACCTTCGCCCCGCATGAAACTCCTGGTGCTGCTCTCGCGCTTCCCGTACCCGCTCGACAAGGGGGACAAGCTGCGCGCCTACCACCAGCTGCGCTACCTGGCCGGGCAGGGCCACGAAATCTGCCTGCTGGCCCTCAGCGACGAGCCCGTGGGCGCCGGGGTGCTGCTCTCGCGCTTCCCGTACCCGCTCGACAAGGGGGACAAGCTGCGCGCCTACCACCAGCTGCGCTACCTGGCCGGGCAGGGCCACGAAATCTG
>NZ_MDZA01000017.1 GCF_001816125.1 Hymenobacter coccineus
GCGTCGCCGTGGCGGCGCAGCGCGGCGGGGTCCACGAACAAGTAGGTGAGGGCCGCGTTTTCGAGGAATAGCCGGCCGCCGGGCAGCGCCGCCGCGTAGCGGGCGCGGGCGTCCCACTGGCCTTTGTTTTCGATGAATTCGAGCCCGGCCGGGTTGGGGGCCGACCGGGGCGCCACGGCTGGGCGCGGCGCGGCGCCCAGCGGCGCCGGGGCCAAAGCAGCGGCGCCCAGCAGCAGGGCTCCGCAGTACACCAAGTAGCGTTGTTTCATAGCAAGGAAGGGTGGGGTAGGCAGCGCGGCGCCGGCCCGCCAAGGTACCTTTGCCACTCGTTAAAGAATTCGTTGTGCGCCGTTCGTTCGCTTTCAAAATTACACTTTTAGCGCTGGTCTGCTCGTACTCGCCATTGCCTGCGCGCGGGTGCCGGCGGGCACCTGGTGGCCGGCCGTTTTTGGGGCCCTCACGACGCCCGGGGCCCTGCTGCTGACGGCCGCGCTGGCCCTGTACTGGCTGCGCCGCGACTGGCGCGTGGCCTTGCTGCCAGCTGTGGCGCTGGCCCTGTGCTGGCCCCACGTGCAGCGCGGCCTGGCCCTGCATTTAGCTGGTGGCCGGGCCGATTTTGACCAAGGCACCGCCACCAACCAGGGCCCCAACCCAACGTTTTTGCCTCAAGAAGTACCCGGGGCCCTGCGCCTGCTATCGGCCAACGTGCGTATTTTCAACGTGTACGCCGAACTGCGCGACCCGGACTTTACTTCTTCCAAAGCCTTTATTACTTGGCTGGCCGACAGCCCGGCCGACGTGCTCTGCCTCCAGGAATTCTACAACGAGCCGCGCGGCTCGCGTGAAAACGGGATGGTATTCCGCAGCGCCGAGCGGCTGGGGCCTGGCAGCGGGCGGCACGCGTTCGTGAGCACAAGCCTCACCAACCGCATCGGGGCCGAGTTTGGGCTGGCGATTTTTTCGCGCTTCCCCATCGTGCGGCGCGGCACCATCCCGTTCGGCAAACTTAGCCAGAACCACGCCATGTGGGCTGACCTGGCGCGGCCCGGGGGCCCCGGCCAGCTGCGCGCCGACACCATTCGCGTGTTCAACCTGCACCTGCAAAGCATGAGCTTGGCCGAGGGCGACATCGTGGACGCTTCCACCACCAAGGCCGGCCTGCGCGACAAGGCCCCGGGCCTGCTGCGCCGCTTCCGCAACGGGGCCGTGGCCCGCGCCCGGCAAACCGACACCGTGCTGGCTCGCGTGCGCCGCTCGCCCTACCCGGTGCTGCTGGCCGGCGACTTCAACGACCTGCCCTACTCGTACCCCTACGACCAGTTTGCCGGGGCCCTCACCAACGCCTGGGCCGCCACCGGCCTCGGCCTGGGCGCCACTTACCACGGCCGCCTGCCCGGCCTGCGCATCGACCAGCAGTTTGCCAGCCCGCGGTGGCAGGTGCTGGGCTGCCGCGTGCACGACGAGATTTTGTGGTCCGACCATTTTCCGGTCGAAGCCCTGTACCGGCTGGGGCCCCGGTAACCCCTCCCCCGCTTCCAAAGAGGGTGCGTTCACCGATTCAGGTACTGGCACCCCTCCCTTTTGGGGAGGGGCCGGGGGAGGGGTAATGCGGGGCCACGCAAAATGCCGAACTTTGCGCCGCGCGCCGCCCCGACGAAACGATCCGCCCCTGGGGCCGGTTGCTCGCTTTCCGATTCCCCTGACCTGCAATGGCCCTTTCGCTTTATAATACGCTTACCCGCGCCAAGGCGCCCTTCGTGCCCGTTCAGCCGCCCGTGGTGGGCGTGTACTTGTGCGGGCCCACCGTGTATAGCGAGGCCCACCTGGGCAACGCCCGGGGCCCCGTGGTGTTCGACGTGCTGACGCGCTACCTGCGCCACCTCGGCCACACCGTGCGCTACGTGCGCAACATCACCGACGTGGGCCACCTCGAAAGCGACGCCGACACCGGCGAGGACAAGCTCGCCAAAGCCGCCCGCGCCCAGCGCCTCGAACCCATGCAGGTGGCCCAGCACTTCGCCAACCGCTACCGCGCCCACATGGCCCAGCTCGGCTGCCTGCCGCCCGACATTGAGCCCCAGGCCAGCGGCCACATCACCGAGCAAATCGGGCTGGTGGAGGAAATCATTGCCAACGGCCTGGCCTACGAGGTGAACGGCTCGGTGTACTTCGACGTGCCCAAGTACGACGCCGAGCACGACAAGGCCGGGCGCTACGGCAAGCTCTCGAACCGCAGCATCGAGGACCAGCTCGCCGGCACCCGCGACACGCTGGCCGGCCAGGACGAGAAGCGCAGCCCCCTCGATTTTGCCCTCTGGAAAAACGCCTCGCCCGAGCACATCATGCGCTGGCCCTCGCCCTGGGGCGAGGGTTTTCCCGGCTGGCACCTCGAGTGCTCGGCCATGAGCCGCAAGTACTTAGGCGCCGAATTCGACATCCACGGCGGCGGCCTCGACCTGATGTTTCCGCACCACGAGTGCGAGATTGCCCAGAGCCAGGGCAGCCACAGCCACACCGACGAGGCCCGCGTGTGGATGCACAACAACATGATAACCGTGGGCGGCGCCAAGATGAGCAAGTCGACGGGTAACTTCATCACCCTCACCAACTTGTTTGTGGAAGCCACCGGTGGCCTCAGCCAGGCTTACTCGCCCATGGTGGTGCGCTTCTTCCTGCTGCAAGCCCACTACCGCTCGCCCGTGGACGTGAGCGACGACGCCCTGCAAGCTGCCCGCAAAGGCTACCGCAAGCTGATGAACGGCCTGCGCCTGCTGCCCAAGCTGGAAGCCCCCGCCGCGCCCGCCGCCGATGGGGCCCCGGCCGACACCGCCGCCGGCGACGCCGAGCTAACCAAGCTCACCGCCGACCTCTGGGTAGGCCTGGACGACGACCTGAACACGGCCCGCAGCATCGCGGCGCTGTTCAACTTGCTGCGCAAATTCAACGCGCTGGCCACCGCGCCCGCCGCCCGCGCCGCCGTGAGCGACGCCGCGCTGCACGCTGCCACCGCCGCCTACCGGGCCCTGGTGACCGACGTGCTAGGCCTGCGCGACGAGCCCCGCGCCAACGCCGAAGAGCTGCTGGCCCTCACGCTGGGCTTCTACTCCGAAGCCAAGGCCGACAAAGCCTACGACAAGGTGGACGTCATCCGCGCCGCCCTCAAGGACCAGGGAATCGTCATCAAAGACACCAAGGCCGGCGTGGAGTGGGCCTACAGCGAAGAATAGGGCCCCGGTTACCTGTCATGCTGACGAAGGAAGCATCTTCTCCCGTTAGCCTTTGTTACTAGTTTTTGCTGAGGTGAGCAGATGCTTCCTTCGTCAGCATGACAAAATGATTCAATGGATGCCGCTGCCTTGTTTGCTGGGCGCTGCCTGATTTAACCTTAACCCATGCGTTTCCTTCGCCTTCCCCTGGCCGCTTTGGCGGGCCTGCTGCTGCTCACCGCCTGCCCCAGCAAAACCCCCGACGCCGGCACCGACGCCGGGGCCCCCGAGGCGGCGCTGCCCAAGGCCCCGGTGTTCAACGCTGATTCGGCCTACGCCTTCACGGCCAAGCAGGTGGCGTTTGGGCCCCGGGTGCCCAACTCGAAGGCCCACATTGCCTGCGGCGACTGGCTGGTGGCCAAGCTCAAGGGCTACAAAATGAAGGTGTTGCAGCAGCCGTTTGACGCCATGACGTTTGACGGCACCAACATCCACGGCCGCAACATCATCGCCCAGTTCCAGCCGCAGGCCGCGCGCCGGGTGGCCATCTTCGGCCACTGGGACACGCGCCCGTTTGCCGATGCCGACAAGCTGCACAAGAATGCGCCCATGGACGGGGCCTCCGACGGGGCCAGCGCCGTGGCCGTGGCCCTGGAAATGGCCCGCGTGCTCAGCCTCCAGCCCGACAGCCTGGCGCCCACCGTGGGCGTCGATTTCATCTTCTTCGACGCCGAGGACTGGGGCTACGAAACCACCACCCAGGCCGACCTGAAGGACCAGCTGGAGGAAAGCGCCACCACCTCGTCGTGGTGCCTGGGCTCGCAGTACTGGGCCGCCCACCTGCTGCCCGCAAACTACAAGGCCGAGTACGGCGTGCTGCTCGACATGGTGGGCGCCAAGGGCGGCACCTTCACCCGCGAAGGCACCTCGCGCGAAAACGCTCTGGGGCCCCTGAACAAAATCTGGAACACCGCCGCCCGCCTTGGCTATTTCGATTACTTCCGCTACCAGGACACCGGCGGCATCACCGACGACCACGTATTCGCCAACAAAGCCGGCGTGCCCACCATCGACATCTACCACTACAACAACAGCGTGGACATCTTCCCCGCCTACCACCACGCCACCGGCGACAACATGAGCATCATCGACCGCAAAACCCTGAAAGCGGTGGGCCAAACGATGCTGCAAACCCTGTACGTGGACTGATTTTTTCGTCGTGTTTTAAAGAAAAAAGCTCCGTCAACGCGGGGCTTCTTTTGTGCCTCTCGGAACCTTACCCCCGGCCCCTCTCCTGCGGAGAGGGGTGCCAGTACCTGGATGTCGTAAGCTGACCAAGCAAATTGAACGCACCCCTCTCCGCAGGAGAGGGGCCGGGGGTGAGTTTCCCCCAGAGCCCCGTGCTCACCACCTAATACGCCAGCCGGGCACCGCCAGCGTCCACCGTCAGGGTTGCTTCGCGGCCCACCACCAGGGCCCTATTATCGGCTTCGTGGCCCACGGCGAAGCCGTAGCCGACCGGGAAATTATGTAGCTGGGCGTAGTTGTTGATGATTTCCAGGGCCGTGTGGCCGAAGGGTACGGCGTTGTCGTGCATCTGCGAGAAGTGGCCCACCACCAGGCCCGCCAGGCCCGCCAGCTGGCCGCTGCGGTGCAGGTGCAGCAGCATCCGGTCGATGTGGTAGAGGTACTCGTCGAGGTCTTCGATGAACAGAATCCGGCCCGCAAAGCTGGCCTGCGAGCCCGTGCCGGTGAGCGTGTGCAGCAGGCTCAGGTTGCCGCCCACCAGGGCCCCGGTGGCCGTGCCGGGCCGGTTCAGCGGGTGCGCCGGGGCCCCCAGCCCAGCATCAGTCTCGCCAAATAAGGCGCGGCGCAGGCTTGCCAAAGCTTCTTCGCCGCCGGGCTGGTTGAACAGCACCGGCACCGGGCTGTGCAGGCTGGCGAAGCCCCGGCGCAGCAAGTGGCAGTTGAGCACGGTGACGTCGGAGAAGCCGGCCACCCATTTTGGGCTTTGCGCAAACCGTTCAAAATCAAGCCCGTCTACGATGCGGGCGGTGCCGTAGCCGCCGCGGGCGCAGAAGATGGCGCGAATGCTGGGGTCGTCGAGCTGCTGCTGGAAGTCGCGTCGGCGCAGGTCGTCGTCGCCGGCAAACTGGTGGTTTTCGGCCCCAATGCTCGCGCCCAGCACCACCTCCAGGCCCCAGCCGGCGAGGATGGCCAGGGCCCCGGCGAGGTCGGCGGGCGGCACTTTGCGGGCGGGGGCCACGATGGCCACGCGCTGGCCGGCTTGCAGCGGCGGCGGAAAAACAATCGGCATAACGAAGCTTTAAACAGTCGGGCAAAAGTAAACGGGTTGTCAGTTGCTCGTTATTGGTTGCTCAGCAATGGGTTATTGATAAACTGACAACTGGCAACGAGCAACTGGCAACTAAAACAGGCCCGCAAAATAGTGGCCGCCCGGTGCCCGCCCGCGGCACCCGCCCGCCGGGGCCCCGTTTGCCCCAGGTACCCCGCCGCTTCTGCCATGAAAATCCTGCCTTCCCTCGCCGCCGGCCTCGCCGGGGCCCTGGCCCTCACCGCCCTCCACGAAACCGTGCGCCGCCTGCGTCCCCACGACGCGCCCCGCATGGACCTGCTCGGCGAGCGGGCCCTGCGCCAGCTGCTGGCCAAAGCCGATGCCGACCAACCCGACGACCAGGAAGCCTACTTCCTCACCATGGCTGGCGACGTCGTTGGCAACGCGCTCTACTACAGTCTGGTGGGCAGCGGCCCGCACGCCCCGCGGCGCGGCTTGCTGCTGGGCCTCGCCGCCGGCGTGGGCGGCGTGGTGCTGCCGGGCCCCTGGGCCTGGGCACCGCGCCCAGCGCCCGCACCCCCCAAACCCAGGCCATGACGGTGGCGTGGTACACCGTGGGCGGCGTAGTGGCCGGCGCCGTGGCCCGGGCGCTGCGCCGGCGGCGTTAGGGGTTCGGCCGGCACTTCCGCCGTTATTCATGCGCCGTGTGCCACCTTGCGGCGGCGCACGCCAAAGTGCAACCCAGCAGGCCGTTAATCACGTCTATTCACGCTTTTTTCTTCTGATAATGAAAACAACCTTACTCTTGCTGGCGCTGTGGCTGCTGGCCGCCGTGGGCCCCGCCGCCGCCCAAATCGATACCACCCGCGCCCGCTACTACCAGCCCGTGTTTGCCGGCGTGGACGTGGCCAGCAACGTGGCCTACGGTGCGGCGCCCACGTACACCGGCGCGGCCCAATCCTTGCTGATGGACATTTACCAGCCCGCCGGCGACACGGTGAAGCGGCGGCCGCTCATCATCTTTGCCCACCAGGGCGGCTTCTTCATCGGCTCCAAAACCGACCCCTACATGGTGGCCATCTGCACCCGGCTGGCCCGGCTGGGCTACGTCACGGCCAGCATCGAGTACCGCCTGGGCTTCCCCGTCACCGGCTTACTGGCCCCGGCCGATACGGTGGGTGTGGCGCAGGCCGCAGTGCGCGGCATGCAGGACATGAAGGCTGCCGTGCGCTTCTTCCGGAAAGACGCAGCCACCACCAAAACCTACCGCGTGCACGCCGACTACATTGCCGTGGGAGGCTCGTCGGCCGGGGCCTTCATGGCCCTGGAAACCGGCTACTTAGATAAAGCCAGCGAGGTGCCCGCCTACGTGGGCCTGGCCGCGCTGGGCGGCGTGGACGGCCAGAGCGGCAACCCTGGCTACAGTGCCGCTGTGCTGGCCGTGCTCAACCTGAGCGGGGCCACCGAAAACCCCAGCCTCATTGAGGCCGGCAACGCGCCGCTGTGCAGCGTGCACGGCACTGCTGACCGCACGGTGCCCTACCTCCAGGGCAAAATTGGCTCGGTGCTGCCCCCCAAGTACGTGTACGGCAGCGGCCGCCTCAACCCCCGCGCCGCGTCCCTGGGCATCCCCAACACGTTGCGCACCCTCAAGGGTGCTCCCCACATTCCGTTCGAAACCAACGCCGCCTACGCCGATACGGCCTTTTGGACGATGCGCGACTTCCTACGGCCCCTGCTGCGGCAAACTGGCACCGTGCTGGCCGCCCGCGCCACCACCCAGGGGCCCCAGGCCCAGGCCTACCCCAACCCTGCCACCGATGCCGTGCAGCTAAGCATCCCCGCCGCCTGGCGCCAGCTCGGCGAAGCCCAGCTGCTCGACATGACCGGCCGCGTAGTGCGCCGCCTCGACCCCCATACCGCCGACCTGCGCGTGGCGCGCGGGGCCCTCACCGCCGGCGTGTACTCGCTGCGCTTCCCCGGCCAAGCCCCGCTGCGCATCGTGTTCGAGTAGTAGCAAGCGGCGCTGCTAGGCGATTTTGAATGAAGTAAAGGGGGCAGACAAGCTGCCAGAATAAGACTTTTAAGGCTAGAGAGCGGTCAATTACTTTTCCTTGGTTTCTGGGTTTTATCTCTTAACATAAAACCAGTTACCGGACAGGTCTGGGAAAAGTGTTAAGTTTAGGCTCACTTGTTCACTATCATTAAAATAGCATTTTTCCAGTCACAAACCTTCTTTTAGGCCTGATTTAAATTCTTCGATTATTCGGTAATTAATCGAGCTGTATCGGTTGTTTAAACTGGGTAAGCACAACCTTGTTGACAGTGGGCCAATTAGTTAGCACTAGAAATCTACCTTGATTCACATTGGCTGTTAAGGTGCTCGGGCGGCCGTTGACAGCGACAAGTAGCGAAAGCTTGAGCGAGTGCGTGAAACGTTGTCGCTTTGCTACCCTGCCCACACTATCCACTAGATACAGTGTATCCCTCTCATAGTGAAGGCTCACTTGCTTACTAATGCCCGAAACCACGTTCGTATTTAGCACAACCTCTTGTAAGACAGGCAATCCATTTAAAGATAACGAAACAGTATCCTGCGCGAAGCCTGAGCCAAACACAATATAAAAGGGTTTAACAGCAGACCTATGCGCAGGAGTTAGGCCGAAAGTAATCGGCAGTACAGCTGCTGCAAGTAGCTGTAAGGCTGGCTTGATAGTCATCTATAGAGTAGTGAAAGCACGTTGTAAGTAGTCACGCGAAAAGTAGACAATGAGTGCTAATGCCAGAGAGAATAAGGCTGATTGTCGTATCAAACAGTCTACCAGAAGCCTTTTTACATCTTGTGAACGGTCGTTTACAACACGTAAAATATTATACGCCCCGCTAAAAGCTTCCCCAGGGCCCTAACGATTACGCCGCCACGCCCAGCGCCTCCAGCAGCCGTTGTTTCTGAGCCTGGAAGTCGGGGGCGGTGCGGCGGCGGGGGCGGGGCAGGTCCACGTGGAAGGTGTGGTGCACGCGGCCGGGGCGGCTGCGCAGCACCACCACGCGGTCGGCCAGCACGAGGGCTTCCTCCAGGTCGTGGGTGACGAGCACGAGAGTGTGGCGGTCGTCGGCCCAAATGCCGAGCAGGTGCTCCTGCAAGTCCATCTTCGTGAACGGGTCGAGGGCGCTGAAGGGCTCGTCGAGCAGCAGTAGGTTCGGGCGTGCCACCAGGGCCCGGGCAATGGCCGCCCGCTGCGCCATGCCGCCCGAGAGCTGCCGCGGCCACGCACCGGCAAAATCGGCTAGGCCCACCCGGGCCAGGGCCCCGGCGCTGCGGGCAGCGCGCTCGGCGGCGGGTAGGTGGGCAATGCCGAACTCCACGTTCTGGCGCACCGTGAGCCAGGGCAGCAGCCGCGGCTCCTGGAACAGGAAGCCCACCGCCGGGTGGGGCCCCACCACCGGGGCCCCGTTAATCAGCACGCGGCCGGTGCCGGGCGCCTCCAGCCCCGCCACAATGCGCAGCAGCGTGCTTTTGCCGCAGCCGCTGGTGCCCACCAGGGCCACGATTTCGCTGGGCTGCACCTGGAGGCTCACGTCTTGCAACGCCACCACCTGGGGCCCAAACTGCTTGCCAAGGTGCTCGATGCGCAGCATAAGGTTGGTATTGTGATGTTAAAAAATTGTCATCTTGAACGCAGCGAAGGATCTGATGAGAAGCAGAACGATTCGCAGTAATTATGGAGTCACTGCGCGCTGTT
Source organism: Hymenobacter coccineus (assembly GCF_001816125.1). GTDB lineage: Bacteria > Bacteroidota > Bacteroidia > Cytophagales > Hymenobacteraceae > Hymenobacter > Hymenobacter coccineus. Next base: position 9,246 of record NZ_MDZA01000017.1, read on the forward strand.
TGGCTGTCCTCAGATCCTTCGCTGCGCTCAGGATGACAGACGGTTCATTGCCTATTCAGCTCCTCAGCCCTGCTCGCTGCCGTGCGTGTCTTGCCAACGGAGCAGGCGGCGGCTGAGCCAGGCCAAGCCCGCGTCGGTGGTGCGGCCCAGGATGGCGAAGAGCAGGATGCTGGCCAGGATGGTTTGGGGGCGGCCGGTCATCTGGCCGTCTACCAGCAGGAAGCCCAGGCCCTTGTTGGCCCCCATGATTTCGGCGGCCACCACGAACATCCAACCCAGGCCCAGGCCGTTGCGCAGGCCCACCAGGTAGGCCGGCAGCGTGGCCGGCAGAAACACCCGCCGCACCAGCGCCAGCCCCGAGAGCCGGTACATGCGGCCCACCTCCACCAGCTTGCGGTCCACGCCCTGCACGCCGCTCATCAGCCCCAGGTACACCGGAAAAAACACGCCCACGGCAATCAGCACCACTTTTGAGGTTTCGTAAATGCCCATCCAGAGGATGAACAGCGGCACCCAGGCCAGCGACGGGATGTTGCGCACGCCTTGCAACAGCGGGTCGAGCAGGCGGCGGGCCAGCGGCGCGTAGCCCGTGAGGGCCCCCAGCGCCGTAGCCGCCAGGCTGCCCAGCGCGAAGCCCGCGCCCACTCGCGCCAGCGTCAGGCCCAGGTGGGGCCACAGCTCGCCGGTGCGGGCCAACTCGGCAATGGTGCCCAGCACTTTGGATGGCGCAGGCAGCAGGTTGGGCGGCAGGGCCCCGGTGCGGGCCAGGATTTCCCACAGCGCTAACAGGGCCAGCGGCAGCACCGCACCCAGCGGCCACTGCCAGCGCCGCGGCGCGCGCGGGGCCGCTGGCAGTGGCCGGGCGGCTGGGGCCGCAGTGCGAACCGCGAGCGGCGGCAGGGTAAGCGTGGAATCGGACATAACTAGCGGAAGTGGATAGAAGGGGTTTACAGCGGGCCCCGGGGCGGACTGCCAGCTTTTCGCGCTGCCCGATAATTGAGAGGAGGCAATTGGGGGCCCCTAGAAGCGGTTTGCTGAAGGATTCAACGACTACCGGGCAGCCGGCGAAAAGCCAGTAGCCTTAGCGCGCCGCCACGGCCGCGGGTGCAGCGGGCAGCTTGCTCACGAATTGCGGGTCAACGAGCGCCTTCAGGGTTTGGGCCACGTCCACGCCGGCTTCGATGGTACCGGTTTTCTTGAGCACGTCGCCGGCCGCCGCGATGGTGGCCAACTGCGGGGTCCCAAAGCTGTTGACGGTGAAGTCGGTACGAGCCAGCTGCTTGGCGGCCACGGCTGGGCTCAGTTTGGCCGCGTCGGCCAGAGTTTGCTGAAGCTCGGTGGGGTGTTGCTGGGCCCAGGCGCGGGCCTGCTCGTAGGAACGCAGCACGGCATCTACCAGGGCCGGGTGGTCCTTGGCGAAGGCTTCGCGCACGTTCAGCACGCCGTAGCTGTTAAAGTCAGGGTTGCGGTAGAGAAGCTTCGCGCCTGACTCCAGCTCGGCTTTGGCCATGTGCGGGTCGAGGCCGGCCCAGGCGTCCACATCGCCTTTTTCGAGGGCGGCGCGGCCGTCGGGGTGTTGCAGCGGAATCAGCTCAATGTCCTTCTCGCTCATCCCCGCCTGGTCGAGGGCGCGCAGCAGAAAGATGTATGGATCAGTGCCTTTGGTAGCGGCCACGCGCTTGCCCTTGAGCCCAGCCACGGTCGTTATGGTCGATTGGGGCCCCACGCACAGCGCCGTCCACTCGGGCTTCGAGTAGATGTAGATGGCCTTGAGCGGGTTGCCGTTGGCGCGGGCCACCAGGGCCGCCGCGCCGGCCGTCGAGCCGAAATCGACGCTGCTGCCGTTGAGGAATTCCAGCGCCTTGTTGCTGCCCTGGCTCAGCACCCACTCCACCTTGATGTTCTGCTTGGCGAGGTCTTTTTCCAGCCAGCCTTGCTGCTTTAGCACCAGGCTGAGCGGATTGTAGTAGGCGTAATCGAGGCGCACGGTTTCGGGCGCGGTGGCGGCACTGGTACCGTTACTGCCGCTGCCACAGCTGCTTAGCAGCCCGGCCACGGCCAGCACTACGCACAAAAAGACCCGCGGCCCGCGCAGGGCCGGTATGGAAAAGAAGTTCATGTTGGGAGTAATGAAAGGGGAGAATGCGGCTGGGGCCTCGGCCGCTACTGCGCCAGGGCCGGCGCGTAGAACCGCTCCAGCCGCTGCGCGATTTGCACGGTTTCCAGCAAAAAGCCGTCGTGCCCGAAGCCCGAGTCCAGCTCGGTGTACAGGGCCCCGGCAATACCCTGGGCCAGCTCCCGCTGCTCATCCACGGGAAATAGCACGTCGGACGTGATGCCTAATACCAACGTGCGCGCCCGCACGGCGGCCAGCGCCGCCGGTACGCCCCCGCGGTGGCGGCCCAGGTGGTGGGTATCCATGGCCCGGCCCAGCGCCACGTAGCTGTAAGCGTCGAAACGGGCCACGAGCTTGTCGCCCTGGTAGCGCTGGTAAGTGCTGGCGCGGTAGTCGCGCAGGCGCGGGTCGTCGTCGGCCTCGGTTTGGGTGGCGGCGTAGGCGGCGTAGCTGCGGTAGCTGAGCAGGGCAATGGCGCGGGCGGCCCGCAGGCCCTCGTCGCCGCCGCCGGGCTCGTTGGCGTGGTAGGTTGGGTCGGCTTCGATGGCCAGCCGCTGGGCTTCGTTGAAGGCAATGCCCCAGGCCGAATGCCGGGCGTTGGTGGCAATAACCACCAGGTGGTCAAACACCTCGGGTTGCGCTACGGCCCATTCCAAAGCCTGCTGGCCGCCCAGCGAGCCGCCAATCAGGGTGTGGATGCGGTCCAGGCCCAGCTCCTGGCGCAGGGCCTCGTGGGCCCCCGCCAGGTCGCGGATGGTGAGCAGCGGGAATTCCTGGTAGCGCGGCCGGCCGGTGGCGGGGTCGGGGCTGAGCGGGCTGGTGCTGCCATAGCACGAGCCCAATACGTTGGCGCACACGATGAACCAGTCGGTGGGATCGAAAAAGCAACCCGGCCCAAACAAGCCCGGCCACCAGTCCAGCACGTCGGCGTTGGCCGTCAGGGCGTGGCACACCCACACCGCGTTGTCGCGGGCCGCGTTCAGCTGGCCCCAGGTGCGGTACGCCACGTGGGCCCCGGCCAGCACGGCGCCGCTCTCCAGCGGAAACGGGTCGGGCAATTCAAAAATGTGTTCGGGCATGGCCATGAGGGAATCGAAACCTATTCAACCTAAAAACCCAGGGCCCCAACGGCTACCGTCCGGGCCCTGAGTGTCAGGCACGTTGCGCGTCGGCGAACTATACCTCCAATGGCTGCGCGTGCTGCGCCGCAGGCTCGGGGATGGACTCGTCGGTGTGGCCGTCGCCCTTAGGCGTGGCCTGAACGGCGGCGGCCAGGGCCTGGGCCAAGTCGGCGGTGATGTCGTCGATGTGCTCGATGCCGACCGACAGGCGCAGCAGCGTGGGCGTGACGCCGGCCACGAGCTGCTCCTGCTCGCTGAGCTGCTGGTGCGTGGTGGCCGAGGGCTGGATGATCAGCGTTTTGGCATCGCCCACGTTGGCTAAGTGGCTGATGAGCTTGAGGTTATCGATCAGGGCCACGGCCGTTTCCTTGGTGCCGTGCAGCGTGAAGGAGAGCACGCCGCCGAAGCCACGCTTGAGGTACTTGGCCGCGTTGGCGTGGTGCGGGCTGCTGGTCAGGCCGGGGTAGTTCACGTTAGCCACTTCAGGCTGCTTTTCGAGCCACTGGGCTACTTTCAGGGCGTTTTCCACGGTGCGCTCCACGCGCAGGCTCAGGGTTTCGAGGCCTTGCAGCAGCAGGAACGAGTTGAAGGGGCTGATGGCGGGGCCGAAGTCGCGCAGGCCCTCCACCCGGGCCCGGATGGCGAAGGCAATGTTGCCAAACGGCCCGTTTTTGCCGAATACGTCGTTGAAAACCAAGCCGTGGTAGCCTTCGCTGGGCTCGGTGAACTGCGGGTACTTGCCGTTGCCGAAGTCGTAGGTGCCGCCGTCCACAATTACGCCGCCCACGCTGGTGCCGTGCCGCCGATCCACTTCGTGGCCGACTCCACCACGATGCTCGCGCCGTGCTTGAGGGGCTGGAACAAGTAGCCGCCCGCGCCAAACGTGTTGTCCACCACCAGCGGAATGTCATGCTTGTGGGCCACGGCCGCAATGCGCTCAAAGTCCGGCACGCTGAAGCTGGGGTTGCCAATCGTTTCCACGTACAGGGCCTTGGTGTTCTCGTCAATCAGCTTCTCAAAGCCGTCGGCATCGTCGCCGTCCACGAAGCGGGCCTCGATGCCCAAGCGCTTGAAGGCCACCTTGAACTGGTTGTAGGTGCCGCCGTACAGGTACGAGCTGGCCACGATGTTGTCGCCCTGCTTGAGGATGTTGTTGAGCGCAATGAACTGCGCCGCCTGGCCCGAGCCCACGGCCACGGCCGCCACGCCGCCTTCGAGGGCCGCAATGCGCTGCTCGAAAACGTCGGTGGTGGGGTTCATCAGGCGGGTGTAGATGTTGCCGAACTCCTTCAGGGCAAACAAATTAGCGCCGTGCTCCGCGCTTTTGAATACGTAACTGGTGGTCTGGTGGATGGGCACGGCCCGCGACCCAGTGGTGGGGTCGGGAACTTGGCCGGCGTGGAGTTGGAGGGTTTCGAAGTGCAGGGAAGCGGACATAAAAGGGGAGGGTTGAAAAACCGTAAAAACCTAAAGGAGAGGGGGAAGCTGAGGGAGCCGGGGGCCCTGGAGGCCGCGCCGGCAAGCAAGAAAGCCCGTGTGGTTGAGGTGGGCCAAGGCCCCAGTGGGTGCCCAGCGGCCCGGCGCGGCCCAGCCGGCCGCTACCCAAAAACCAATGGTAGGAAGTGGTGGGCAGCGCCCACAGCATCAGCCTAGCCGCAACAACACGGGCCCCAACAACACATTCGCATTCGAATGGCCAACGCCAAAAAGCCCAGCACCGGCAAGGCCGGCTGGGCAGGGAGGGTCGAAGGGGAAACGAGGGGGTTATTCATGGCACTCCGGTTATATTTCCCGCAGCGGCCGGAAGGCCGAGGGGTAGGAAGTGGCACCTTTCGCGCGGTCGAAGGTTGCCAGCGGGTCGTAGAGCCTAATCTCTCGCCGCTTCTGTATAAGATGAAACGCTGCACCGCCGCGAGGGGGAGCGTACCGGGTTGGTAATCGCAAATATAGAAGCGAAAAATTTGCTTCTGCAAGAGTGGCGTTAAATTTTTCGCCGGCAGGCCCAAAAAAGCCCGGACCAAGAGCCCGGGCTTTTCTTGCCTTTTTTCTGCAAAAAAGTACCTAGATACTAGGTAGGGTCAACACCTGGCCTACTTCGATAAGGTCGGGGTCGTTGCCGATGAGGTCTTTGTTGGCCTCGTAAATCTGGTGCCACTTGGTGCCGTCGCCGTAGTGGTTTTTAGCAATTTTCGAAAGGGAATCACCGCTCACCACCGTGTAGGTGTTAGCATCGGTGCTGCCGAAGAGGCCGTCGGCGCCAGCAGCGGGCTGGGGGGCATCGACGGGCTTTTTATCACCTTCGGTGTTCAGGAAATCCATCAAGCCCATGGCGTGGGGTGGGGGTTAGGTGAAAAAGGGGGTAAAACGCTGCCGGGGCCCCTTCAGGCGGAGGGTTGCGGCAGTTGGCGGTTTTTACGCACCGATAAGCATAGAAGTTGTCAAATAAACTATTTAATTATCTTCCCGTAAGCAGGGCAGCCGGCACGGGCCGGCGCTTCACCCTCCATACTATTACCCCCTACACCTTTCATGAAAAACTCCCAATTGGTTGCCCGTTCTTTCCTGGCCAGTTTCGCTTTACTGCTCTCGCTGTTTGTAGTAGCCTGCGGCAACGACAAAGGCAAAGTAGAAGCCGTGAACATGCTGTACGGCACCGATAGCAAGGTGTGGAAAACCGCCAAAGAAACCGACGCCACTGGCGACAAAGTGAAGCAGACCGATGTCCAGAAGCAGGAGGAACTGCGCATTTTTTCCAACGGCAACTATACTATGACGAGCGCTGCTGAGTCCGTTTCGGGCAAATACACCTTCGACCAGGCCGCCAAGACCATCATGATGACGCCCACGGGCGCTACCGCCGGCAACCAGTTCACGGTGGAAACCCTCACCGACGACAAGCTGACCCTGGTGGGTACCAGCGGTGCCAAGCTGATGCTGGAGAAAGAGTAATTCTTGCTCCCAATGCTGTGAAAACCCCGCGCCGGAATCGGTGCGGGGTTTTTTTGTGGCCAGGCTGGTGCAGCGGACACGCAGAAGATGGTTCTTTGCGTTTGGTATTATGCTTGGTTTAAATTTTCTTTTCGCTGAAAGAATGATGTGGTTCCGAATGTTGCTACTGTGGAGCGCGTGCCTGGGGGCCGCCGGAGTGCGGGCCCAAGCGCCGGGGCCCCGGCCGGTGCCGGCGCGCGCGCTGCGCAGCCTGAGCCCAGCCGATACCTCGTTTGCGGAGCTGGAGTTTCTGCGCTCGGAAATTGGCGGGGCGCGGGTGGTGTTCCTCGGCGAGCCCACCCACGGCGAGGGCAACGTGCTGGCGGCCAAGGCACGGCTGGTGGCGTTTTTGCAGCAGCGCATGGGCTTCACCACGCTGGGCATGGAGAGCGGCTTCTTTGAGCTGCATAAGGCCCAGCAAAGTATTGCGGCGGGCAAGTCGGTGGCTAAGAACCTGCGCAGCAGCGTGTTTCCGGTGTGGACGGCCACCCAGGAATTTCAGGCCGTGGGCCCCCTGCTGGGCCCCGATGGCCTGCGCCTGATGGGCTTCGACCCGCAGCTGAGCGGCGACTACAGCGACGATTTGGCCGACGACCTGGAAGATTTCCTGGAGAGCGAGAAGGGCGCCGACGCCGTGGACTACGATCTGCTGGGCGACGTGGTGGACTACATGGCCGCGCACTACGCCGTGCCGCCGGCGCCCAAACCGGCCGAGTTTGAGGCCGTGCTGGCCCAGGCTGACCGGCTGCTGGGCAAGGCCGCCGGGGCCCCGCCGCCAGCCGCCGCACCGAGGCCGCCTTCTGGCAGCAGTGCCTGCGTAGCCTGGGGGCCCTGGCCCGCGACTACGCCGCCCACGACCCCAGCGCCAAAACCGCCGCCACCTTCGTGGCCGCCGACAGCAACCCGCGCGACGCCCAGATGGCCGACAACCTGCTGTGGTACCTGCGCCAGCACCCGGCCGAAAAAGTGATTTGCTGGGGGGCCCTGCCGCACTTCGCCAACCGCGTGGAGGTGCTCGGCAGCGAGGAGCTGCGCGCCTACCAGCCCATGGGCCGCGCCGTGAAGGCAGCCTTGGGCCCTAACCAAGCGTACATTCTGGGCACGCTGGCGGGTGGTGGCACGCACGGCCTGGTGGGTACCGAGGGCGTGCCCGTGACCCCGCCCGCCGCCGGCACCCTAGAGGCCGAGCTGCTGGAAAAGGCTGCGCCCCTGGTCTTCGTCAGCCTGAAGCACGACGCCCCCGGCTTGCAGCTTACCACCTACGCCTTTGACTACCAGCCGCTGGCGGGGCCCTGGAGCGAGGTGGTGGACGGCTTTTTATTCTTCCGCAGTGTGGCGCCGCCGCAGCTGGCCGCGCCCGACACCGCCGCCGGGGCCCCGGCGATGGCCGCTATGCCGGATACCACTGCCGCCGCCGTGGCGGCCCGTACCGTGCCGCCCCGGCTCG
>NZ_MDZA01000018.1 GCF_001816125.1 Hymenobacter coccineus
GCGCCGACTAATTCGCCTTCGAAGCCCTTGCTAAAGCTGCAACCCCCCAAAAGGGCCCCAGAAAGCGCGAACAGTGATAATGCTAATAACTTATTCATGGGAGTAAAGAGTCGTGTTGAATTGGCAGAGCTATCGGTTTATGTTGTTCGGCTGGCAAATATACAATTTCCAGCACAATTGCACAATAATTTTTTATCGCAGGCATGAACACCGCAAAAGCGTAAAAAGTATTCCCGTGGAAATTGGCAGACGGATTAATGCAGGCAATGCATCGGCAAGGATGAAACCATAAAGGGCCCCACCAAGTGAAAAACAGCGTTTTGAACAGTCGCTCAATAGGCTAAAAGCTGTAACGGGGAGTGCGGATGGCTGGCCGGAGAATCAGCCCGGGCTTGGGCAAACGGTAAGAAAGCAAAATTTCGTGAGAACTGAGAGCACGCGCATCTTGATTAAATGCAATAAAATCAAAAGCGTAGCCAACGCGAAAAGCGTTGTCTTTGGCGAAGCTTAATCCAATTAAGCCAGAAACGGATTCTTGCAGTCTATAGTTTGCACCTATCCAATATTTATCATTAAGGGTAGCCCGCAAGCCACCCTCAAAAGAATAATTTTTTGTGTTACTAAATTTATTTCCTGAGTCGGAACTGCTGGGCAATACAGCCTTGGCCAGTATTGTGGGCGTGACGACAACGGAAGACGATGCTTCAATATTGTATCCTGCCGTGAAATAAGCGTGATTTTCTCCTAAGTAGCCGGGAACGGCGTTACCATACTGGTTAGCAAAGTGGTAAGTGGAGCGCAACAGGTTGTTTGCGCTCAGGCCTGCGTAAAACTTTGGCGATTCGTACCAGATGCCGGCACCCGCGTCAAACTTACGATCGGAGCCATTGTAGGGAATATATGGGTCAGTGGGGTCGATGGCCACGAACGTACCCGCACTGATATAGGTGAACGTACCCTGGATGCCAAAGCCCAGCTTGCCGGCCCCCAGCTTAACGTGCTGCGAATACGACAAGGCGGTATTGGTCACCCGCACTTCGCCGGCCTGGTCGTAACTCACGGCCAAGCCCACGCCACCGTTAAGGGCTAAAATGGGCAATGAAGCCGTGATTAAGCCCGTGCGGGGGGACCCATTGGCATCGCCACGGGTATTGGTGAGGTTGTAGTATTGGTAGCGGCCAATCAGGTTTACCTCGCCCTGGCCCTTGATGCCGGCGTAGGCCGGGTTGAGGTACATGCCGTTGAAGCCATAGTGCGTGAACTGGGGCTGCTGTTGTGCCAAGGCTGGGGCCGCGCCACCGGCCAACAGCAGGAGGGCAAGTACACTTTTTTTCATGGGGCGGAAACCGAAGGAAGGGAAAACAGCCCACAGGGTGCGCACAGGCCATGGGATGTACATTCAAATGTAAGGCTAAATCGCGGGCCCGTAGCCCACTATGGGGCCCAACGCAAAACGCCGAAAACAAAGTTTTCGGCGTTTGCAAAATTCTTATCAAAGGTTAAAAGAACCGACCCGAAAGAAGCCTGTTTTATTTTACCCAGCCGACTGGTTGCGGCGGATATACGCCTCGATAGCCCCCGCCATAGAGGGCGCGTTGGGCATGGGGGCCTCAATGTCGAGTTCTAGATTGGCATCGCGCACGGCTTTAGCTGTGGTAGGGCCAAACGCCGCAATGCGGGTACCATCTTGCACAAAATGAGGGAAATTGACAAAAAGCGAACTGATGCCCGAGGGACTAAAAAAGGCCAGCACATCGTATTTCACATCCGACAGATCTGATAGGTCACTGGCTACCGTGCGGTAGATAACGGCCTCCATGAACTTGAGGTTATTGGCCCGCATGAACACAGGCAAATCGTCCTTGCGAATGTCGGAGCACGGGTAGAGAAAGTTCTCACCCTTATGCTTTTTGATGACGTCGAACAAGTCGGCGGCGGTGCGCGTACCCACGAAGAGCTTGCGCTTGCGCAGCACGATGTACTTCTGCAAGTAGTTGGCCGTCTGCTCCGAAATGCAGAAATATTTCATTTCGGCGGGCATTTCAATCTTGGCCTCCTGGCAAATGCGGAAGAAGTGGTCGACGGCGTTACGGCTGGTAAAAATCACCGCTGTGAAATCAGCGATATTGATTTTATCGCGCCGAAAGTCTTTGTAAGAGACTGGCTGAACTTCGATAAACTCCCGAAAATCAACCCGAATGCCATACTTCTCAGCAAGGGCCGAATAGGGGGAAACTTCGGTGGTGGGCTTGGGCTGGGTTACCAAAATGCTTTGGATGCGCTTGGCGTGCCGGCCGATGCCCGGCGTGTCTGCACTCTCGGCCATACAAGAAGAAAAGGAGTACTACTAGAACGATAGAGGAAAGGAAACGTGGGCAGGGATTACCCAGAGGCAACTAAGTGTTGAATACCAACAGCCTTAACAATATAAGTAGGGGCAATATTTCGGTAGCACAAAGGTAAGCAAACAAATGAAGATTAAGCAGTGACGCTCGTTGGTGCACCGTGTGCAGCACCCGCAGCACGGTGCCCACCAGCACCAAGGCGATAACGGCGGCGGCTATTCCAGTTACTGCGGCGGGGTAGCTGCCGTTAAGGCCTAGGTAGAGGAGCAATACAAAGGGAAGGAAAAGCCCGGCCAGTAAGGTAGTACGCAAAAACTCGCGGTACTGCACCGCCACCAGCTCGCGCAGGTCGAAGGTGTAGGCCAGCAGCGAAATGAACAGGTATTTGCTGAGCACAAACCCCGCAATAAGAGCAGTGTAAAGTAGCACCCGCGCCACAATGGCCCGCTCGGGCACCACCACGAACTGCCGCACCAGGGGCAAGTTTTCGAGGCCGGTGTGCAACGCCGTGAGCAGCAGCGCGAACGAGAGCCCAAACAGCAACACCAGTACCACATTGAGCAGCGAAAAAGCCGGGCGCGCCAGAAAAGTCCCTTGCTCGGAGGTATTGCCGAACAGCTCGTCGAACTGAAACACACGGGCCAAACCGGGCTGGTACGTGGCGCGCACGCTGCCGTAGAGTAGCCCCAGGACCAGCAAAAAGCTCAGTAGCACGTTTTGGCCCAGCGGGCCGGGGGCGCGGGCGCGAGCAACTTCCGCGGCGGTGTCAGGGGTGGCGTCGGGCTCGTCGGTGGTAGCGCCCGGCGTGAAGGAGGCCAGGGCCGGGTTGCCGCCGGGCTGCCACACGCCCAGCAGGTGGGTGCCAGGGGCTAGGCTTCCTGGCAGGCGCTGGGCCAAGTCGAAGGCGTAGGGGCCCGCCTGGTCGGCGGTAAAAATAAGCTGGTTATCAACGAATAGGCTCAGGCCACGCTGGGCCGCGAAGGCCACCGGAAACGGCTGGCCGCGGCGCAGGCGCACGTACTGGTAGTAGGCGTGGGCCGGGGAGTGGTAGCCGGGCAGGTACAGGATGAGGTGGTTGCGGCCCACATCGTGGATGAGCCAGTCGGCGGTGAGGCCGGTGGGCGCCGCTGGGGGCAGTGGCCGGTACTCGGCGGCGCGGCCGGGCAGGGCCCCCAGTAGCAGTAGCAGCAACCCCCAGACCTTGCCCCAGGCACGCCCCAAGCCCACCCGGCCGGTAACGAAGCGCAACATTGCCGCGGCGTGGAACTGCATGAGGCTAGGATTGCGCAGCAACCACCTCGCGGCTCAACCGGCTCTGGTACACGCCGATGAACACGCTTAGCAACACCGAGAAGCCCAGCAGAATGCCGATGAGGGCCAGGTTGCCAAGGTCGGCGAACTGAATCACGAACAGGATGACGAGCAGGTTGAGGGCCCCCAGCAGCAGCACGGTGCTGATTTGTGAGAAGCCCATGCCCAGCAGGCGGTGGTGGATGTGGTTGCGGTCGGGTGCGAAGGGCGACTTGCCGGCCGCCATGCGCAGCACAAACACCCGCAGCGTATCGAACAAGGGCACGAACAAAATACCCAGCGCCACTGCGGGCGTAGTGCTGAACGGCAACTGCGTGCCCGGCTGCCCGCCCAGCTCAATGAACTGAATAGCCAGTACCGACACAATAAACCCGCAGACCAACGAGCCGGTGTCGCCCATGAAAATAGGGGCCCGGTGAAAGTTGTAGCGCAAGAAACCCACCATGCCCCCCATCAAGCACACGGTCACGAAGGCGTAGTTGCTATATAATTCGCCGCCGTAGTGGTAGAAGTAAAAGCCGAACGTGCCCATGATAATCAGCACGATGGAGCCCGCCAAGCCGTCGAGGCCATCAATGAGGTTGATGGCGTTGGTAATGCCCACGATGGCGGCCAGCGTGAAGGCGTAGCTGACGCCCACCGGCAGGGTGTAGACGCCCAAAATGCCCTGGAAGCTGGTGATGCGCACGTCGGCCATAATCATGACGATGCCCGTGGCCAGCAGTTGACCCACAAATTTCTTGAACACCGACATGCCCACCAAGTCGTCCTTCAGGCCTACGAAGAACAGGATGATGCAGCCGGCCAGCAGCTCCTTCACGCCGTTTTGCAGGGGCCCAAAAATGGTAAGGGCCGACATGAAGCCCGCAAACACCGCCACACCGCCCAGCCGGGGCGTCAGCGACGAGTGCACGGTGCGCCCGTTGGGCGTGTCGAGCATGTTTTTGAGGTGGGCAATCTGAATAATGGACGGCACCGCAAACAGCGCCACCAAAAAGGCCCAGCCGGCCGATAGCGCCAATTGAATAGCTACAGGATTCATAAGGTAGAAATATGAGGAAGGAAAGGTAGGGGCTGGGGCCCCCGCCGCCTGCTAGCTATGCAACACGCCCACCCGGTCGGCGAGCAGCGAGATGTGGATAAAGTTTTCGGGCACGATGGAGTCGGGCACAAAAATGTACTTCTTGTCGAAAATCTGCGCGCCGTGGTAGTAGCTCACCCAGTATTGGTTGTTAAGGTGGAACAGGGCGGGGTCGAGGGGCTCGACGGGCACGGCCGAGCGGGGTGGCACTTCCTCAAAAAGGTAGCGCAGCGTGGACGTGCGCACCGCTTCGCCGTCGGGCTGCTGACCGTAGCCGTGGGCGTTCACAATGACGCTGCGCAGCGAGTAAGCGTTGTGGTTGAGCAGGTACACTTGCCATATGGGCTGGCCGGCGGGCGTCAGGGCCCCATCCTCGGCGGGGGCAATGGCCACCGACACGCCTTCCACGGGGTCAAAGGAAATATCTTGCTTCACAGGACCGCAGATTTAACGGATTTTAACGGATTTATTTAGGGTTCCACACCGGGGTAGCGCTGGGGCCCTAATCAGGCCGTGGCGGCAGCGAAGAGGGCGCGCAGGTGGGGTACCAGGCGCTCCTGCACTTCCTCCACAGCCACGGGGCGGCCCAGCTCCTGGGCCAGCGAGGTCACGGCCTTGTCGATGATGCCGCAGGGCACAATGTGGCCGAAATAGGCCAGGTCGGGGGCAACGTTCAGGGCGAAGCCGTGCATGGTGACCCAGCGGCTGCACTTCACGCCCATCGCGCAGATTTTGCGCGGGTTGGGGGCCCCAGCCTCCCAGCCCAGCCACACGCCGGTGAGGCCCGCAATGCGGCCGGCGCGCAAACCGTATTCGGCCAGCGTCAGGATGACGGCTTCCTCCAGCGTGCGCAGGTACCAGTGGATGTCGGGCCGGAAGTTGTCGAGGTCGAGGATGGGGTAGCCCACCAGCTGGCCGGGGCCGTGGTAAGTTATGTCGCCGCCCCGGTTGATGCGGTGGTAGGTGGCGCCGTGGGCGGCCAGGGCCCCTTCGCTGAGCAGCAGGTGCTCAGGCTTGCCGCTTTTGCCCAGCGTGTAGGTGTGCGGGTGCTGGCAGAGCAGCAAGTGGTTGGGGGTAGGCTGCGGCGGCCGGCCGGCCGCGGCGGCCTCGCGGTTTTGGGTTTTGATGGCCACGGTGGCCGCCAGCAGCTCTTCTTGCAGAGCCCAGGTGGGGGCGTAGGGCACTAGGCCCAGCCGCTGCACAGCCAGCGCCCGGGCAGGTGGGGCGGCAACGGGCGAAGCGGGGGCGGCGGGGGCAGTGGTCATCTGTGCGGATAATTCGATTAGAATAGCTGCTTGTGGGGCCCAGCGACGCGGCCCTACCTTCGCCCGGCCCGCAACGCCCGCCCATAGCAAAGGTACAAACGGGCACAGGGTTCGGCCCGGGGCCCCGGCCGGGCGCGGGCGCGCTTCTGTTTTTTCTTGCCTTATTTATGCACGCTCCCCACGCCCTGGGCCAGGCCGGCGAAGCAGCCGCCGCCGCGTTCTACATTGCCCGCGGCTACGAGGTGCTGGCCCGCGGCTACCGCCACGGCCGCGCCGAGGTGGACTTGGTGCTGCGCCAGGGCACGGCCCTGCTGGTGTTTGTGGAAGTAAAGACGCGCTCCGGTGGTCAGTATGGGGCCCCGGAAACCTTCGTGTCGGCCCGCAAAAAGGAGCTGTTTCGCTTGGCGGCCACGCACTTGCAGGAAGAGCTGGACTGGCGCGGCGACATCCGCTTCGACATCCTGGCCCTCACGCTGCGCGGCGGAGGCTTTTTCATCGAGTCATTCGAGGATGCTTTTTACTAAAGGCTATCCGAATAGCTGGTTGTCATTCCGACGAAGGAGGAGTCTGAATAATGTTCTTTCCCAATTTGGCCCAGATCCCTCCTTCGTCGGAATGACAACCAGCCGATAGCTAAGATCTAATAGCTAAATACTTAGCGACCCTGGGCGCGCTTGGGCAGCACGTGGCCCGGGCGGCCCCAGCGGGGGCCACGGGCTCGGGCTCGCCGCGCTTGTCGATGTTTTTTTCCTTGTCGTACACCGCTAGGCCGTCGCGGGTGAACTGCTTGAGCAGCTCGGGCTCCTCCACTTCGGGGTCGAAGCCGCTTTCGGGGTACTGGTACTCGAAATGGCGGAAATTGCGTTTTACCGGCCAGTAGTTCGTCCACACGCCCACGCGGCGGCCGTTCTCAAATTGGCCCGACCACTCGCGCTGGCCCGTGGCGGTGTAGCGGGCGTAGTCGCCCTCCAGCTTGCCATTCACGTAGGGCACTACTTCCTTCAGCATGGTGTGGCCGGCGTCGAAGTACGTGATGTTGGCGTCACGCGGGAAGCCCATCTCATAGTGGATTTTGCTCAGCAGCACGCCGTTGCGGTCAAACCGCTCCCAACGCAAGTGCTTCACGCCCAGAGCGTAGAAGCCGGTTTCCATCACCTTGTTGTTTTGCAGCTTCTTATAGGGCCCGTGCAATATCTTGGCGCTGGGGTCCAACTCGCCGGCTGCGGCCTTGAAGATTTTATGCTTCTTCGGATCGAAGTAGAAGCGTGCCGGGGCCTGCACGTTGGGCTGCTGGAAATACTTGAGGTAGTAGAATATCTCGATGGCTTGGTTGCGGCCCTTGCCCCCCGACTTGGCAAAGCCCCGCTTGATACGCTCACCCAGGAAAATTTTCTTTTTCTTAGACGGCTTGCGCTGGGCGTCCTTTTCCTTGTCCTTGGCGGCGCGTTCCTCGGCCTTGGTGATGGCCACGCGGCGGGCGGTGCTGAGCGAAGGCCGACCGGCCACCGAATCGGCGGTGCGGGTGAGCGAGTCGGGGGCCCCGGCCATGGTGGCGGGGGCCACGTCGGGGCGCGAGTTGAAGGAAATGGGGTGGCGGGTGCAGGCCCCAGCCAGCGCCAGCAGCAGCGCCAGCAACGGAGCACCCCAGCGGAGATTGGGCATGAGCGGCACGGTGTTTTTTCGCGGCATCAACGCAAAGGTAGCCGGTTTCGTGCCCGGCCGGGCCCCTACCCCACCGGCTGCCGGGTGGCCAAATCGAGCCCCTGGCCCGCCACCAGCAGGTGCGTAATGAGTCCGTGGCCGCTGACGGGCTGCCGGGGCCCCGGGCCCACCAGGCTAATGTGCCAGGCCGTGGCCGCATCGAAGGCAAACACCACTTCGTCGCCGAACACCTCGGCGGGCTGGCCGGGGCGCAGCAGCAGGCCGGTTTCTTCGCTCAGGCCCAGGCCCAGGCAGGCAGGGTGGGCCAGCACGGCGTGCAGCAGGCGCGGGTAGCGGTGGCGCTCGGCAAAGTGCTGGTCGAGCACCACGCCCGGCAGCAGGCCCAGGCCGGGCAGCACGCCCACGCCGCCGGGCAGCAGGCTGCGCCAGCCGCGGCCCTCCACCAGCATGTACTCGGCCAGGGCAGCGGCCCCGGCGCTGGTGCCGGCCAGGATAAAGCCTGCGTCGGTGCGGCAACGCTCCTGGAGGATGGCCAGAAACTCGGTGCCCAGCAGGAACTGGGTGAGGCGCTCCTGGTTGCCGCCGCTGATGAACACCAGCGCCGCCCGGCGCAAGCGGGCCAGGGTAGCCGGCGCGTCGGCGGGATGGGTTTCGTCTACTTCCAGGTGGCCCACGTGGGAACAGCCGCGGGCTTCCCAGGAGCGGGCGTAGGAGGCGGCGGTGCGGGCGGGGTTGGCGGTGCTGGCCGTGGTGAGCACCTCGATGGGGGCCCCGGGGTGGGGCAACAGGCCGGCCAGCAGCGCCACCAGGGCCTCGTCGGCCCCGCCCCCGTAGAGGGCCAGGGTGGCGCGGGGAGCAGCGGAAAGGTCAGGCATGGGACAGCGGGTAAGCGGTAAGGGCGGCAAGATGGGCAGTATTGGGCAGATACTTGGGCCCCGGCCGCGCTGGGCATACGGCCTGGGGCGGGTTTCGGCGTAATTTCGTGGCGTAATCCCTTCATCAACCCTGCTTGCCTAGCGAAGCACTACCGCCCGTCCTGCCATGATGCCAGCGTCGCCATCCGTGGAAACCATCACAGCCCTGATTCAGGAGGGTGAATTTTTTAAGCTTAAGCAGATTCTGCGCAGTTTCCAGCCGGCCGAGCTTGTATCGCTCATTGAGAACGAGGACGACCGCGAGCAGCTCATCATCTTCCGCCTGCTGCCGCTCAAGCTGGCCACGGAGGTGTTCGAGTACCTCGACCTCGACGTGCAGCGGCACTTCCTCGACAACCTGGCCCAGGACAAGATGGCCGACATCCTCAATGAGATGTCGCCCGATGACCGCACGGCCCTGCTGGAGTTTTTGCCCGCCAACTTTGTGGCCGAGCTCATTCAGAGCTTATCGGAACCCGAGCGCAAGGTGACGCTGGAGCTGCTGGGCTACCCCGAGTACTCGGTGGGCCGCCTGATGACGCCCGACTACATCGCCATCCGCGAGAACTGGACTGTGGAGCAGGTGCTCGACTACGTGCGTCAGCACGGCGGGCAATCCGAAACGCTGAATATGCTCTACGTGACCGACGCCCACGGCGTGCTGACGGACGACATCCGCATCCGTGAAATTCTGCTGGCGGCGCCCACCGTGCGGGTCCGCGACATCATGGACCGGCGCTTCGTGCACCTGGGCGTGGGCCAGGACCAGGAAGACGCCATCGACACGTTCCGGCGCAACGACCGGGTGGCGCTGCCCGTGGTGAGCGACCAAGGCATTCTGCTCGGCATCGTAACGCTTGACGACATCCTCAGCATCCGGGAGCAAGAAGACACCGAAGACATTCAGAAGTTCGGCGGCTCGGAGGCCCTGGAGGAGCCCTACCTTACCATGCCTTTGCTGCGGCTGGTGCAGAAGCGCGCCGGCTGGCTGGTTATCCTGTTTTTGGGCGAGCTGCTGACGGCCTCGGCCATGCAGTTTTTCGAAGGCGAGCTGCAAAAGGCCATCGTGCTGGTACAGTTCATCCCCCTGATTATCAGCTCGGGCGGCAACTCGGGCTCGCAGGCCACGTCGCTTATCATCCGGGCCATGGCCCTGGGCGAGTTCAAGCTCAGCGACTGGTGGCTGGTGCTGCGCCGCGAGCTGATCGGGGGCCTGCTGCTGGGCCTAATTCTGGGCATGGTGGGCTTCGGGCGCATCGCCATCTGGCAAACCATCACGCCCATCTACGGGCCCCATTGGTTGCCGGTGGCCCTCACGGTGGGCTTCGCGCTGGTGGGCATCGTGCTGTGGGGCTCACTGGCGGGCTCCATGCTGCCGCTCATCCTCAAGAAGCTGGGCCTCGACCCGGCCACGTCCTCCGCGCCCTTCGTGGCCACGCTGGTCGATGTGACGGGCCTGCTCATCTACTTCTCGGTGGCGCTGCTGCTGCTGCGCGGCACGCTGCTGTAGCCCCGCCGCTGGCTCGCTATCGACGTGCTCCGCATCCCACTCAAGGTGCGTCTACCGCGGGGGGCGGGGTGCCGGTGCAGCTCACAACCAGCTTCCCATTACTAATTTCAACGCCGACATCTGCGTGGGCCGGCGGCTCGCTTGTTACTCCCTGCGCACCAAGCGTACCACGCCGGTTGGGGCCACCCGTGCAACGGCCATGCAGGCCGCCTATACCGGGGGGATACCGGCCATTGACACTTAACTATACCACTTTTACGCGTTTTAGTCTACGGGGGCCACGGCTTGCGGCCGGCACTGGCGCAGCCTATCCCATTTTTAACCCCCTCCCATTTTTGGCCGGCGTAGCCATCTATCATACCCGCTGCGCGGCTTTATTTGCGTATGCATCACTGTATTCAACTTCTGCTACGCCTCGGGCTCGTGCTCCCGCTTGGGCGTACTCAGGGCGGGTCCTCCACACGTCCCCTCGCCGACCAGGTGAAGGAGTTTTTTTCCGGCTTACTCGACCCCAAGGGGTTTCCCGCGCGCTGGCACTGCGGGCAGTGGACCGACTTCCACGGCTGGCTCTACATCGTCTCGGACCTGCTGATATGGTCGGCCTACTTCGCCATTCCCTTTCTGCTGCTCCGCTTCATCAGCCAGCGGCGCGACGTGCCTTTCAACCGGCTGTTCTGGCTTTTTGGCCTGTTTATCTTTGCCTGTGGGGCCACCCACCTGCTCGATGCCCTCATCTTCTGGCTGCCCCTCTACCGCCTCAATGGCCTGCTGCTTCTGGTAACGGCCGTCGCCTCCTGGGGCACGGTGTGGGCGCTGGCGGGCGTGCTGCCCCAAGCCCTGCTCCTGAAAACCCCTGCTGACCTCGAGCGCATCGTGAAGGACCGAACCACCGAGCTGGCGGCCGCCAACCAGCAGCTGCAGGAAGTGGCCGCCCAACTGCGCCACCGCAATGCCGAGTTCAGTACGCTAACGAATGCCATGCCGCAGCTGGCCTGGATGGCCGAGACCGATGGGCAAATCTCCTGGTACAACCAGCAGTGGTACGACTACACGGGCCTGAGCTTCGCTGATTTGGGAGGCATCAACTGGCAGCAGCACATTCACCCCGACGACTTTGCCGCCACGGCCGCCGCCTGGCAGCACGCCCTGGCCACGGGCGAGCCGCTAACCACGCTGCGCAACCGCTGGAAGCGGGCTGCCAATGGCGAGTACCGCTGGCACCTGGTGCGGGCCGTGCCCCTGCACGACGAGGCCACGGGCGCGATTCGGCTCTGGGTAGGCACCAACACCGACATCCACGCCCAGCAGGTGCAGCAGCAGGAGCTGGAGCGCGTCAATGCCGACCTGAACACGTTCGTGTACACGGCCTCCCACGACCTGAAAACGCCCATCCACAACATTGAGGCCCTGCTGGAGGAGTTGCGGGAGGAGCTGGCCCCGGTGCCGGTGCCGGCCGACGTGGCAACGCTGCTCACCCTGATGCGCGGCGCGGTGGACCGCTTCAAGGGCACCATCGGGCAGCTCACCGAGGTGGCCAAGCTGCAACACCTGTCCGAGGCACCCACGACTGCCGTCGACCTAGCCGCCCTAGTCGAGGAGGTGCGCCAGGACTTACGGCCGTTGTTCGCGGCCACGGGCGGGCAGCTGCACCTGGACGTGGCGGCCTGCCCCCGGCTGGTATTCGCCGAAAAAAACCTACGCTCGGTGGTGCACAACCTCCTCAGCAACGCCCTCAAGTACCGCCACCCCGACCGGGTGCCTGCCGTATGGCTCCGCACCTATCCCGCCTCGGCGGATGGCAGCCGCAGTGCCGTGCTGGAAGTAGAAGACAACGGCCTGGGCCTGGCGCTCGGCCCGGCAGAGGAACGCAAGCTGTTTGGCCTCTTCGAGCGCTTGCACGACCACGTGGAAGGCTCCGGCCTGGGCCTGTTCATGGTGAAGAAAATCGTGGAAAATGCTGGTGGGCGCATCGAAGTGAGCAGCCGGCTGGGCCAGGGCACCGTGTTTCGGCTGCACCTGCCCGCTCCCCGGCCCGCCCTGCAGGAAGAAGGCTAAAGGGCCCACGCAAGCCATTTGCTTTCCGGGCCCGCGCCGCTTTATTTTGTTACTGTATATGATCGACTTAGGCAATTAGTTCCCTTGCGCCATGTTATCTACCGTCCTGTTAGTCGATGATGACTCGACCACGAATTTTCTTAACGAACGGCTGCTGCGGCGGCTGAACGTGAGCCACCGGATACTCGTGGCCACCAATGGCCAGCTGGGCCTGGAGGTGCTGGCTGAGCGATGCGGGGAAGACTCGATGGACTGTCCGGCGCTGGTGCTGCTGGACATGAAAATGCCGGTGATGAATGGGTTTGAGTTTTTGGAAGAATTCATGCAGCTGCCGCTCCGCCAGCAGCATCCCATCGTCATCGTGCTGCTCACCAGCACCCAACTCGAACAGGACCTGGGCCAGTACCAGCATTTACCCATCGCGGAATGCCTCACCAAGCCGCTGACCCAAGAGAAAGTATCGCACCTGCTGAGCCGGTATTTCAGCGACGGGCATCCGCTTAATTAACGGCCATCGGCCCGGCACTGCCGCCCCTGCCCAGGCAGCCCTCAGCCCATTGGCTTGGTAATAAAATTTGCGGGCCCCAAAGTTTCGTCACCAACCTTTGGTAATTAAACTTCGGGGCCCGCAAATTTTATTGCCACCGGCCCCTACTCCGGCCGTCGCCGGCTGGCCTTTTTGTCGCTTTGGATCTTTTTGCCTTCCAGGCGCTTGCGCACGGCGCCGCGGCTGGGCTTGGTGGCACGGCGCGGCTTGGGGCGGTGCAGGCTTTTGAGCAGCAATGCGTGGAAGCGGGCCAGTACGATTTCCTTGTTGCGGAGCTGGCTGCGGTCGTCCTGGGCGGTGAGCAGCAGTAGGCCGTCGGCGGTGAGCTGGGGCCCCAGCTTTTCGAGGATGAGCTGTTTCTGCTCATCGGTCAGCAC
The DNA here is from genome assembly GCF_001816125.1 of Hymenobacter coccineus. GTDB lineage: Bacteria > Bacteroidota > Bacteroidia > Cytophagales > Hymenobacteraceae > Hymenobacter > Hymenobacter coccineus. Next base: position 13,068 of record NZ_MDZA01000018.1, read on the forward strand.
CTGCGAGTCGAGCAGGTGCCAGCGCAGCTCCACGCGGCTCTCCACTTTGTTCACGTTCTGCCCGCCCGGGCCGCTGGCGCGGCTGGTTTGGAAAACGACTTCGGGCAGAAACGCGGTGGCGGGCGGCAGCATGGTTTTCAATTAACAGTTATCAATTGATATCTAACAACCATTCAAGCAGTCCAAACGGCTGTTGAATGTTGATTGCTAAACGTTCACTGCTAGCTACTTCGTCAGCAGCATGGCCCCGTAGGAGTAGCCGCCGCCGAACACGGTGATAATGACGTTATTGCCGGGGCGCAGCGTGTCCCAAATTTCGGCCAGGCCGATGGCGGCTCCGGCGCAGCCGGTGTTGCCCAGGCGCTGGATGTTGTTCACGGCCCGCTCGGGGTCGAGGCCCAACTGCTTGGTCACGTTCACCGAAATGCGCAGATTGGCCTGATGCGGGATGAGGTAGGTGAGGTCGTTGGCCACGAGGTGGTGGCGGTCGAGCAGCGTCTGCGTCACGCGCGTCATGTAGGTGCAGGCCTGCTGGAACACGTCGCGCCCGAACGGCATGACGATGCCCTTTTCCACCGGCTTCAGCGTTACGGCCTCGTCGGCCTTGCCTACGGGGGCCGCCCCGCCGGTAATGACCTCGGCAATGCGCAGCGGCTGGGGCCCCAGCGGCTCCTTGGTGATGAGCAGGGCCGCCGCGCCGTCGCCCCACAGGTGGCCGGCCATGGTGTCTTCCTCGTTGTTGTAGGCCGTGTTGTGCTCGCTCACCACCACCAGGGCGCGGCGGGCCTTGCCCATAGCAAAGTAGCCCTCCACAATCTCCACGGCGTTCAGCAACGACGAGCAGGCCGAGGAAATCGTCACCGCTGGGATTTCGTTGATGTTCAGCGCACGCTGCACGGCGTGGGCGGCGGTGTAAATGGTGTCGTGCGGGGTGTAGGTGCCCACCACAATCAGGTCGATGCTGTTCGCATCGAACGTCGGGATTTCGGCCAGCAGCGCCTGGGTGGCGGCCACGGCCATGGTATTAGTGTTTTCGCCGGGGCCCGCCTTGCGGCGCTCCCGGATGCCGGTGCGCTCAATAATCCAGTCGGAAGCCAGCCCGTTGAGGCGGGTGAAGTGCTCGTTGGTGACGACGGCCGTCGGCAGGTAAGCGGCCACGTGGTGTAAATACACGGAGGGGGATAATTAGCGCGAGGAAAAACCGATATGGTCTTCCTGAGAAGAAAAGCCAAAGCTAAACGGCCGCAAAAGTACGGGCCCCGGGCCCCCCGAAGGGCAGCCGTGGTGCCCCAAGCGTATCAAAAAGGGTCCACTGCGCGTTCAAACGACCGTTGCCAGGCGAAGTTCGCCGGCACCCGGTACAAGATTATGGCCTTTTTTCGTCCCCTTTTGAAACCCAACCCCTTACTGCTGATGCTACTGGCGGTGGCCCTGGCCCTGCCCGCCGCCGCCCAGAAGTACCGCACCGCCGCGGGCATCCGCCTGGGCAACCCCTACGGCATCACGGTGCAGCAGGCGGTGGCCTCGCGCATCACGCTGGAAGGCATTGCGGGCCTGGCCTCGCGCGAGGTAACGGGCACGGTGCTGGGCGAGTACCACTTCGGCATTTTGGGGCGCAGCCTGAACTATTACCTGGGTGCCGGCGGCCACCTGGGCAACAACAAGGACACCGGCCGCTTCGGCGGCTTCGACGGCATTATCGGCATCGAGTACAAAATTGCCTTCCTGCCCATCATGCTCAGCTACGACTTCAAGCCGAGCGTGGAAATCCACAGCGACGACTGGGCGCGGTTCCCGTCGGCGCTGTCGGTGCGGTACGTCATTTTCAAGCAGCGCAACAAAACCATCGGCGAGCGTACCCGGGGCCTGTTCGACAAGGTGCGGGGCCGCTAGGGGCCCCGCGGCCGGGGTCTAAAACAGGGCGGCGCCGGCCACTCCCACCAGTACTACTACCAGGAGCAGCACGCAGCTGTAGGCCGCGCCCAGCAGCAGCGACTTCGCCACCGTCTTGCCCCAGCTTTGCTGGTAGAATGTGTGCAGCGCCACCACGAAGTAGACGATGGGTGCGAAGCTGAGTAGGTTGTTCAGCCATTCCGGGGCATTCAGCTTGTCGAGCCCGATGAGCAAGGCAATGAGAATGAACAGGAAGCACTGCACGTGAATGGTGAACACCAGGTGGCTGAGGTAGTAGCGGTGCTGCCGGAAGTAGGCCCCCTTGAGCAGCAGCGCGGCCAGCGGCATCAGCAAAAACAGTAGAATGGAGCCACCCCGCAACACCTGGTGCACCACTTCCTCGCGGCTTGAGTGCACCCAGCGCGCCGCGCGCCGCACTATTAGCCGGTGCAAGTAGTCGGGCTTATCGCCGTTTTTGCGCAGCACCGAATCGACTTGCGCATCGGTGGGGTTGGCAGGCAAGTGGTCGGCAAGGGTCTTAATCGAGGCCTCCGAGTTGCCCAGAACTTTCGTGCTGGGGCCCCGGCCCGTCTTTTTGAGGACCTGCGCCACGCCTGGGGCAGCCGGGCTGATGGCGGTGCCAATCACGCGGTTCAGGGAATCCAAGCGTTGCCGCAGCCGCACTTTTTGTTTTGGCGTCAGCTTGATGGAATCAAAGTCCGAGCCCAGCTTCAGGCCGCCCAGGGCGTCAATTTTCACCAGCTGTTTCGCCTTGGTATGCTCCGCCGGTTCTTCGTGGCCCAGCCAAGTGCCCAGCAGCAGAAAAAAGACGAAGCTGATGAACACGTATAGCCGAATGGGCGGCACGTAGGGCACGCGCTGCCCGGCCAAAAAGCGGCGCGTGAGCTCGCCGGGCCGAAACAGCAGCAGCCCCGCCGTGCGAAACACCTTGCCGTCGAAGTGGAAAATTCCCTCCAAAAACTCCTCCACCACGTGGCCGAAGCTGATTTCGACGGCGTGGTTTTGCTGCCCGCACTGGGGGCAAAATTCGCGGGGCGCGTCGGGCGCGAAGGCGTAGTGGCAGTTGGCGCAAGTGGCCTGTGGAGTAGCGTGGTGGGCCATAAGCGGGAGGTGATAAAACAGGGCTTGCCAACAAGTGGGCGGGCAGGCCGTTGGCGCAAATATATCGTTTGCACGTAGCCAACCGCCGAGCGCCGGCGCGACGCCCCTTCGCGCCGCGCCGGAAGCCGCAACCCGTACCATTGCCTTTCCCGTTAAAAGCCCTCCATCGCCCCGCCATGCCGCTTGCTGCTACGTCCGCTCCGCCTGCCCCAAAGCGCCACTGGCTCCGCCGTGGCTTGTGGGGCTTGGGCTTGCTCGGGGCCCTACTGGTGCTGGCCGTGTGGCTGGGCCTCGACCCCTGGCTGCGCCGCACCCTGGAGCAACAAGTAACTAAGCAAACGCACGGCCAGTACCGCTTGGCTATCAGCAGCCTGCGCACCCGCCTGCTGCCGCGGGCCGTGCACCTGCGCGGCCTCGACCTGCGCCCCACCGGCGCTGCCCTAGCCGATACCCTGCCCCGCCTGCACCTGCGCCTGGCCCGCCTCGACCTCAGCGGCGTGGGGCTACTGGCGCTGCTGCGGGGCCAAACCGTACCGCTCGACACCCTCGTGCTGGATTCGTTGCACCTGCGCGTGAGGCACTGGCCCGGCGCCCAGCGCCCCACCCGGGGCCCCCAGTCTACCAGCGGCTGCCGGCGCGGCTGGGCTACGTGGCGCTGCGGCGCGCCAGCGGCAGCTTCGGCCCGGCCGGGGCC
>NZ_MDZA01000019.1 GCF_001816125.1 Hymenobacter coccineus
GGGCCAGCGGGGCGGGCGGCGGGGTGGCAGCGGCGGTTTTGGCGGCGTTGCGGGCCGTTTTGGTTTTGGTCTTCACGGCCGTTTGCTGGGCGTGGGTGGTGCCAGCGAAGAGCAGCGTGGCAACGAGGGTGGCGGAAGCAAGAAGGTTGCGCATGGCAGGAAAAGGGAAATGGGGGAGAGAGAAGTGGATGGGCGTCGACCCGGCTCCGGTTGCCTTTTCGACGCTACAAAATTTCTACCGCGCCCTGAAGCCGGCCTGAGCCAGACATTAATTTTTCTTTAGATCCCTGGTGGCCTGGCGCACCCCCGCCGTCCGCCAACTACGCAACGCCGGGCGCGGCGGCCGAAACCAGGGCCCCGGCGCGGGTCGTTGCGCCCGGGGTGGCGTTCTTCGCGGCTTACTTCCCTTCCCGCACGCATGGCTTCGCTTGACCCCGGCATTGGCGAAAAATTCTCGCAGCGCACCCAGCGGGCCATCAACCACGACGGCTCCTTCAATGTGCGGCGGCGCGGCGGCCCGCCCACCAACGACCCTTACCAGCGGCTGATTTTGATGCCGTGGAGCCGATTCTTTCTGGAAGTGGGCCTGTTATTTGGGGTGCTGAACGCAGTGTTTGCGCTGGCTTACATGGCTTTAGGCCTCGAAGACCTGCCCGGTGTAGCGGCCCCCCACGGCTGGGTGCAGGACTTCCTGAGCGCCTTGTTTTTCTCCATCCAAACCTTCACCAGCGTGGGCTACGGGCACGTGTACCCGGGCAGCAACGGCGCCGGGGCCCTCTCCAGCCTGGAGGCGCTGGTGGGCGTGCTCACGTTTGCCCTGGCCACGGGCTTGCTCTACGGGCGGTTTTCGCGGCCCACGGCGCGCATCTTGTTCAGCAGCGTGGCCATCGTCAGCCGGCGGGCCGATGGTACGCCGTGCCTGCAATTCCGGGTGGCCAACCGCCGGGCCAATATCCTGATTGAACTCACGGCCCAGGTCATCGTCAAGTTCACCGACCCCGCCACCCAGAACTTCTCCTACGCCATCGCAGCCTTGGAGCGCGAGGCAGTGAGCTTTCTGCCCCTGACCTGGACGCTGGTGCACGACCTGGTGCCCGGCAGCCCCCTGCACGGCCTGGGCCCCGACGACTACGTGGCCCGCGCCGTGGAAATCATCGTCATGCTAAAAGGCTACGACGACACTTTCGCCCAGGACGTGTACGCCCGTAACTCCTACATTGCCAGTGAAATTACCTGGCACCGCCGCTTCCGTCGCGCCTACGATGTGGACGAAAACGGCCTCGCCATCGTGGACCTTGACGCGCTGGATGCAACGGAGGAATTAGAGCAGTGAACAGTGAACAGTTAGCAGTTATCAGTTAATAGTGAGCGGTTAGGCCATTATGCTTATCTGGCGTCCGCGCAGCCGAAGCATCTCTACTGCGGCAGTAATCAAATCGTATAACGACGCGGGAGAGATGCTTCGACTCCGCTCCGCTGCGCTCAGCATGACGGCCCAACTGTTCATCGTTAACTGCTCACTGTTAACTACTCACTAATAACTGTTTAATCCTCGTGCCCGGGCACGCTGCCCGCCGCTGGGGCCCTGGCCGCATCGGCGGCTTCGCGAGCCAGGCGCAGCTCCTCCACGGCCGAGGCGGTGCGGGGCAGCTTGTCGAGGTCGGGGGCCCCGGCGTCGACCCAGCACGTGTACCAGAAGGCCCCGATGAGCCGGCTGGCGTAGCGCAGCTGCCGCTCCACCTGCCCGCCGAGCCGGGCGTGGTAGGCCCGGCTGAAATCACGCGAATACACGCGCATCGTGGTGGCGCCGCGGGCCTCGTAGCCGTACTTGCGGTCGGCGGGGAAGGTGGCCGTTAGCTCTTTCTCGAACCGCAGCACCGAATCGACGGCGGCGTGGGAGCGGGCCAGGGCCCCCCAGGCCGCGTCGCCGGGGTGCTCCAGGTACGGCGCGGGGCCCGTGAACAGGTCGTAGTCGACAGCTAGCAACTCGGGCAAGCGGCTTTCCCAGAGGCCGTGGATGCCGCGCTGGCCCGTGAGTTGGCCGTTGTAGTTCTGGGTAGAGTGCAGCGGCACGCAGGCGTCGGCCACGTAGTGCCCCAGGTCGGCCGAGAGGCGCAGGATGGCGTCGGCGTCCTGGCGCTGGAAGGCGGCGGTGAGCTGGTTTTTCATCTGGGCGATGTTCCAGGGCACGATGCCGTGGCGCAGCAGCGAATCCTCGCCGTAGCGGGCCACGGCGTCTTCGTAGCGGCGCGGCAGGCCCCGGCCGTGGGTAGTGAGGCAGCTGTCGCCGTAGCGGTCCACGTCCATGAAGTGCTTGGCCGCCTCGCCGGGCACCACCGTGCGGCGCGCGTCGGGCCGGGTGGCGTTGGTCGTCATGTAGTCGATGTGCGCCTTGTAGAAGCCCACCATCTTCGGCGGCAACGTGTACACGGCGAGCCGGTTCAGCAGCCGGTGCCCAAAAAAGCCCCAGGCCCGCACCGGCCGGGGCCCCAGGGCAAGTAGGAATAGCAGGGATAACAATGCGTAGCGTTTCGTCATAATTGATAGAAATAGCGGATAATCTGGAAAGCTAATTCGACGGGCCAGCAAAACCAAAAAAAAGCTGGCACACCCCGCGGGATGTGCCAGCTCCAAAGTCTTAGGCTTGGCGAAACCCGGGGCCCCTACCGCCGCCCGGCGCCCGCGAACTTCATGCGATAGTCGTGGTCCACGTCACCCTTGCCGATGCGGGCCAGCTTGCCCTTGAGCAGTTGCTTCTTGAAGGACGAGAGCTTATCGGTGAACAGGATGCCTTCCAGGTGGTCGTACTCGTGCTGGATGATGCGGGCATTCAGGCCCGAAAAACCTTCCTCGTGCACTTGGCGGTTTTCGTCTTCGTAGCGCAGCACGATGTCGGGGCAGCGCTGCACCAACTCGCGCACCCCGGGAATGCTCAGGCAGCCTTCCTCGAAGCCCCATTTCTCGCCCGTCTCGCTCACCAGCACGGGGTTAATAAAGGCGCGCTTGATGGCGGGCTCGGCTTCCACGCCCTCGGCAATGTCCTCCTCGTCCAGCTCCACCATGGGGGCCGAATCCATCACGAACAAGCGCTGGCTCTTGCCGATTTGCGGGGCGGCCAGGCCCACGCCGTGGGCGAAGTACATGGTTTCGAACATATCAGCGATGAGCTGCTGCAGCTCGGTTGCGGGCAGGGCAGCGGGCAGGTTTTTGGCGCGGGCCTTCAGCACGGGGTCGCCGATGGCAACGATGGGGTGTATCATCTGGGTAAAACGTTGATAAAGAAGTAAAGCAAACAGGGGCGGGGGCCCCGGGGGTTCCGGCTACGCCACGGCCCGCCCCGCCGGCGACTCCAGAAACGACTGGAGGATGATGGCCGCGCTCACCCGGTCCACGGTGGCTTTGTCGCGGCGCGCCTTCTGGCCCAGGCCCCCGGCCAGCATGGCCGCGTGGGCCATGCGCGAGGTGAAGCGCTCGTCGATTTCGTGGATGGGCACGTCGGGCAGCTCCTTGCGGAGGCGGCGCAGCAGGCCCACCACAGCGCTGGTCACGTCGGTGGGCTCGTTGAGCAGCGTGCGCGGCATGCCCACCACAACGGCCGCCAGGGGCTCGCGCCGGTGGTAGGCCAGCACGTAGGCCAGCAACTCCTGGCTGTGGATGGTGTCGAGCGGTGAGGCGATGAGGCGGCTGGGGTCCGTCACGGCCAGCCCCACGCGCTTGTTGCCGTAATCAATGGCGAGGATGCGGCTCAAGGCACTAAAACTAAAGCGGGATTAAAACAGCGCCGACCCCGGCGCCGGCGCAAAGATACGGCCCCTGCCAGGGCCCTGGCGTTGCCAATGCAACCCCGGCGCAAAGCTGGGCAATACAATATCGTAGACTACAATTTAATGTAAAAATTATATTTAATACAATTCATTGTAATGTGCAATTCAAATTAGTTAAGGATGAAATTAGTATTTAAATAAGCTGAAAATGGGTGAAAAAGGGTAATTCAAGTCATTATCTGCCCGTTTGATGACGTTCAAATAAAATCCATTTTAGAAAGAACTAATCATGGAAAAATTTAATTAGTTTTGAATATTCGCCCTGCGCTGCATTTTATGCTGCGCTCATTTCTTTACTCCGCCGCCATGGCTTTTCCTTCGCTCTTCCGTGCTTCTTCGCGCCCCGCCGGGGCCCGCTGCGCCGGGCTGCGCGGGGCGGTGCTGGTGGCCCTGGCGTTCGGCAGCGGCCTGCTGGTGTCCAACAACCCATTCCGGCCTTCCAGCACCAACCCCGACGCCACGGCCCGCGGCTACCTGCGCTTCAAGGAAATCCTCAGCTACGTGGACCGCGACTACGTGGACTCGGTGAACACCGAGGGCCTGGCCGACTACGCCACGGCCCAGATGCTGGAGCGCCTCGACCCGCACTCGGTGTACATCCCGGCCCCGGAGCGCGAGCAGAACGACGTTTTTTTGCAGGGCGACTTCGACGGCGTGGGCCTCGATTTCAACCTCTTCCGCGATACCATGACGGTAGTGGCCCCGCTCGGCGGCGGCGCAGCCGCCCAGGCCGGCCTGCTGCCCGGCGACCAGGTGCTGCGCGTGGCCGGGCAGGCCGTGTCGGGGGCTCATAGTACCAACGCCCGCATCGCGCAGCTGCTGCGGGGCCCCCGCGGCAGCACCGTGGCCTTAGAGGTGCGCCGGCCCGCCGCGGCCCGCACTTTCGCCCTGGCCCTGGTGCGCAGCCGGGTGCCCAACCCATCCATCGACGCCGCGTACCTCATTGACGAGCAGACCGGCTACATCAAAATCAGCCGGTTTGCGGCCACTACCTACGACGACTTCCGGGCCGCGCTGGCCGACCTGCGCCGCCAGGGCCTAAGCCGCCTCGTGCTGGACCTGCGCGGCAACCCCGGCGGCTACCTCGACCGCGCCACCCGCGTGGCCGACGAGCTGGTGGGCGGCTCGCGCAAAATTGTGGCCATCGACGGCAAGGGCGATGCTTACGATTCGCAGGTGTACGCCAAGGTGACCGGCGAATTTGAGGAGGGCCCCCTGGTGGTGCTCGTCGACGAAGGCAGCGCCTCGGCCGCCGAGGTGCTGGCCGGGGCCCTGCAAGACCACGACCGCGCCCTGCTGGTGGGCCGCCGCACCTTCGGCAAGGGCCTGGTGCAGCAGCCCATTGCCCTCAGCGACGGCGGCGAGCTGCGCCTCACCATTGCCCGCTACTACACGCCCAGCGGCCGCTCCATCCAGAAGCCCTACGGCAGCAGCCGCGCCGAGTATCGCCGCGAGCTGGCCGAGCGCGCCGCCCACGGCGACTTGGCCTCGGCCGACAGCAACCACGTGGCGGGCGGCCTGCGCTTCCGCACCGACCGCGGCCGGCCGGTGTACGGCGGTGGCGGCATTATGCCCGACGTGTTTGTGCCGCGCGATACGCTGGCGTACTCTGCCTACTACACGAGCCTGCAGGCCCACCAAATGCCCCGCGCCCTGGCTCTGGCCTTCTACCAGGCCCACAAAACCGAGCTGGAAGGCCTGCGCTTTGCCCAGTTCAACGCCACCTTCCGCGTGAGCGATGCGCAGCTGGGGGCCCTGGCCGCCGCCGCCGCCCACGACGGCGTGCCGGCCGACGCGGCCGCGCTGCGCCGCTGCGCCAGCCTGCTCCGCAACCAAATCAAGGCCTACATCGCCCAGAGTGCCTACGGCGCGGTGCCCTACTACACGGTGCTGGGCGCCCACGATGCCGATTTGCAACAGGCCCTGCACGCCCTCGGCGACGGCAGCGTGCAGCTGGCCCTGGCCAGCAACAAGTAGGGCCCCGGCCGCCCGGTGGGGCCCCCAGCGAGCGGCCGGGAGCGGGCAACGATTATGGTGTATTTTTGAAGGGGCTGGCTTGCCCAGCCAGCTTGCGCCTTAGGTTTCAACCAATCAATTATTATCCCTTCTTACATGATGCTGAAGATATCTAAACTATTGCTGCTATTGCCAGCCCTGCTGGGCGTGCTGCTGATGGCTGGGGGCTGCAACAAAGTGCTGAGCCTGTTGCGCTTCGATGTGAAAGACACGCAGAGCTTCACAGTACCGGCGGCTTATCCCTACGGCACGGTCCCCGTTACCCTGCCCGCCGTGACGGTGAACTCCACCTCCACCACCACTTACGCCAACAATAACACCAAGGCCCAGTACGTGCAGGACGTGAAGCTGGAAGAGCTCACCCTGACCGCCACCAGCCCCGCCGGCCAAACCTTTGACATCGTGAAGAGCGTCAAGCTCTACATCAGCACCGACGCGATGGGCACCAACAAGGTGCTCATGGCCTCGCTCGACAACGTGCCCAAGGGCGCCACGTCCATCCAACTCAACCCCGCGCCCGACACCAAGCTCGATACCTACCTGCAAAACAGCAGCTACGCCCTCACCAGCGAAGTGCTGCTCAGCACCCACCCGCCCCAGGATGTGGTAGTGCGCGTCGACAGCAAGTTCAGCGTGGCCGCCAGTTTGCCGTAGCGGAGGCTGGGCAAATGCTTGATTTTCAAAAGGCCACTCCTAGCGGAGTGGCCTTTTTACGTTTAGGGCCCCGGCGTCAGTGAGCTATTGAAATGGTCCACTAGCCGCACCACTTCGGTTAGGTTGTCGTAGTGCAGGTTGTGTTGCTGGGCGTATAAGGCCATGTCGCCCTCGGCCGCCCCAAATAAGCGCAGCACCGCTCGCTGGCTGAGGGCCATTTTCTGGGCTTGGGCCCGGGCCGGGGTGGCCACGTATAGCTCGGAGGTGCGCCGGAACTGCGCGGCCTGGGTTTCGACGCCGATGGCGGCGTTGCGCACGGCCCCCACCAGCTCCAGGTCGTAGCCCAGCAGCAGGCGCACGGGCCCCTCGGTCAACTCTTCGAGCAGCAAGCGGCCCGCGCCGCCCACGCGGTAGGCCCCGAAGCGGTGGCCCGCCTGGCCGGGCGCGTTGTTCAGCACGAAGCCGCGCAGGCTGCCCACCAGGTAGAGGCGCACGCCGCCGGGCACGGTGGCGTCTTGCGCCTCCACCCAGTGGTGCACCAGGTTGTAGCGCAGGCCGGGCGCGGCCTGTGGCTCGCCCTTGATGGGAAGCAGGGCGCCGGGCACCCAGTCGGGGTTGTAGTAGTGCGCCACGTGGGCCGCCTCGGCCGTTAGCGCCCGCTCGTCGGCGGTGTTGGCTTGGTTCAGGTTCTGGGTCGAGGTGGGCCGGCCGTGGCTGATGTCCTCCAAGTCCTTGCTGTTCAGGCCCGATTGGGCCCGGGCCGGGCGGCTAGCCAACCCCAGGGCCCCCAGCACCAGGCAAAGCGAAACGGACGAGCGCATGGCAGTAATGAATGGCGGAATGTGCCCCTAATGTACTGCCTGTGAGCCTCCGGGGCCCTAGCGGTTGCGGCCGTACTGCTCGTGGCTGCTCACCCAGTCCGAGCTGCTGATGGCGGCGCCCAGGCTCAGCTCGCCGGCCAGCACCACACCGGCCACAATTTCAGCAAACTTGTACACCGTGCCGCGGCCTACGCAGCCCAGCATCCGCAGGCACTCGTTTTGGGTGGCCAGGCCGGTGCCGCCGCCGTGGGTGGCCACAATCAGGCTCGGGATGGTGATGTTGATGTACAAGTCGCCCTCCTTCGTCACCTCCGAGTAAAGTACACCGGCCGACGATTCGCTCACGTTGGCTACGTCCTGCCCGGTGGCGATGAACAGCGCCGTGATGCCATTGGCCGAGTGGGCCCCGTTGTTGTTGGCCCCTGAAAGAAAGGCGCCTACGTTGCTCACCTGCCCGTGGTAGGCCAGTTGCTCGGGCGTCACGCGCATGCGCTGCTGCAAAATGTCGCGCTTAATCACGGCCTCCGCCGTCACGCGCTTGCCGCGGGTGCGCATCACGTTGATTTGCGAAGCCTTTTTGTCGGTGGCGAAGTTCGATTCGAGGTAAAAGTGCTCAATCTTGGGGCCCCCGTAGTTGGCCAAAATCCAAGAGCAAGCGGCAAACGTGGCGCGGCCCACCATGTTCTGGCCCGCCGCGTCGCCGGTCGAAAAATTGAAGCGCAGGTAAGCAAACTTGTTGGCCAGGTAGGTGTCGATGTACTGCAACTTGGCCACCCGCGACGTGCTTTCCGCCTCCGGCCGGATGCGCTCCAGGTTGTCGGCCACCCACTTACCAAAGTCGCGGGCCCCGCGCGCGTCGCTGAACACGAACACCGGGGCCCGCTGCATGGCGTCGCCAATCACGGTGCACTTCACGCCGCCGCACAGGTTCAGCACCTGCATGCCGCGGTTGTAGCTGGCCACGAGCGTGCCCTCGGTGGTGGCCATCGGGATGAGGAAGTCGCCCTGGGCGTGCTCGCCGTTCACGGTCAGGGGCCCCGCCAGGCCCACCGGCACCTGGGCCACGCCCACGAAGTGCTCGCAGTTGCCCTGCAAATCGTGCGCGTCGAACGAGTACGACTTCAAGTGCTGAAAGTGCTGCTGGGTAAACTCCTCCGCAAACCGCTGCCGGGCCTGGATGGCGGCCTCCGAGTAATCGTCGTCGTCAGAGCGCGGGATGCGGGGCCGGCTGCCGGTGGCGCCCACAATGGCGTCCTCCACTTCCACGTGCAAGTCGCCGAGCGCATCGGTCGAAAACCACACCTGCACCGGGTAAATGCCCTCGGGCAAGGCCGCCGTGGCCAGCACAAACGTGAGGCTGCGGCCCACGGGCAGCGCCAGGGCCTGGCCGTCGGCGGGCCCCAGGCTGGCGGCGGGGCGCGTTTCGCCGTTGCCCAGGTCCAGCGTTACCTGCGCGGCCGGCACCACCGCGTCGCCCACCTGCACCTGGCGCAAGCCCGTGATTTTCACCGTATCCAGCCGGTTCTTGATGCTGAAGGCAACGCCCTGGCCATCGGGCAAATTGTGCAGGCTGCCGCGCGTGTACAGCAGTTTCAGCAGCATGGGACTGGGCGTAAAAACCATCGGGAATCGAAATTAAGAAAGGGACTGTCCCGCTTGTACTGCAATTAGGGCCCCGGCGAAGGTGCAGGATTATGGGGTGGAAGGTGTGGGCTTTTTGAAAGTGATGGGCAAGGTGTACGGTATGGCAACTGGTCGGCCACCACTCATTCCTGGCGTAAAGCCATCCATTGCCTTTATCACTCGAATAACTTCGGCATCGGCGGTTGGCGACAAACCTTTGACTACAATGAGTTTCTGTACAAATCCAGCCGTGTCAATAGTAAAAGTGACGAATACCTTTCCATCAGGGAAATCTGGTTGGTACTTTATGTTGCGCTGGATGTAATCCACTATACCGGAACTGCCACTGTTGAAACCCTTTTTTTGAAAAGAAGGCATTTGTTCGTAGCGAGTTATTGAAACTGGTTCTGTCACCTCGCCAATCAGATAAGTCTGCTTATCCACTGGGATCTGCTTAGGCTTCAACTCTTCTAAATCTGCCTGCGCTGTCTTCGCAGACATGTTCTCTTTGGGCAGTTCCTCTGTATCCCCCAGTAATTCTACTCGCTCTACGGTTTTCACAGCCTTCGCCTTATGGTGCGGGGCTCCCTGCCGCACCTGGGCCAGCGCCTCCCGCGCGCTCAGCCCCTGGGCCACCACCAGCACCAGCGCTACCACAAACCAGCGCAGCCGCCGCGTGAGGGGCGGGGGCCCCTGCACCTGGGCCCCGGCGAAGCGGCCGCACACGCGCCCGTCGGGCGCGGCGGCGCGGGCGGCGGCCAGGTCGGCGGCGGGATTTTGGGACTGGGTAAAGTCCTGCACTACGCGCTGGCAGCGGGCGCAGTGGCGGCCCTGGGCCGTGGGCTTTATGGCAGCCCAGCCTTCGGAGCACGGCAGTAGGCGGGCGTGGAAGGGGGGCAGGAGTAGCATAGCGGGCGGCGCGGTGGGGCCCCAAAAAGGTACTGATTTTCCGGCCGGGGGCCGCGCAGGCAATTGATTATTGTGCATGCCGCATAAACCGCGCTTATGGCTGGGGGCCCCGTGGCTGGGCCCGCCGCGGGGCCCCAGCCGCGCTTGCGCCAATTGGGTGCCACCGGCTCCGCGTTGCGCAACTAACTGATTAACAAACTTATATTGGCGGGCAGCGGGCGGGCGTAAGCAAAAGGCGTAGCTCAGTGGTTTAGCAGTGCCGCTTTTAAGTGGCGAGCGGGCTCCTGGCAAGCCGCACCGGTTTTGGTGCGGCGGGGCTGCCCGCGCACCGGGGCCCCTGTGTTACCTTTGTTGGCTATTGGGTTGGGGCCGCCAGTCTATCGCTCTATCTTCACTATGTCCTCATCTTTCGAATACCCCCGTTTTACGCTTGGTGCCACGCTCACCGATGAACAGCGGGCTTTCTTTGCCAAGTACGGTTTTTTGCACTTTCGGCCGTTTGCTTCGCCTGCCCAGGTGCAGGAAATTCTTCAAGCTACCCAGGAAGTGCAGCACCGCTGGCTGGCCGAGGGCGTGGAAAAAGTGAACGGCGTGCCCATCAAGTACGGCCAGGACGTGGACGGCGCCCGCATCGTGCAGCGCTTCGCCTTTACCTCGCAGCACCACCCGGTACTGCACGAGCTGCTGGGCGACCCGCGCTTCAAGGCCCTGTTTCCGCTGTTGGAAGCCGAAGGCGGCCGGGTGGGCGAAAACGAGAAGGACGGCCTTGTGGTGAACCACTACGTGAACATCCCAGGCTCGGAGTTCAGCCAGATGGGCTGGCACACCGACTCGCTGCGCGACGTGTTCTACGGCAAGCGCATCGGCCCCATGCTAAACGTGGGCCTGCACCTCGACGGCACCAAGGCCACCAATGGCGGCCTGCGCGTCATCCCCGGTACGCACCGCCAGGGCCTGGGCAAAATGCTCTTCCGCAAGAAGTACTACAAGGACGTGCACTACGATCCGAATGAAATTGCCATCGAAACCGAAGCCGGCGACCTCACCGTGCACGACGGCCGCATGTGGCACCGCGTGGCCCAGTCGCCGCTCACCGGCGAGGCCTCGCGCCGCCGCGTGATGTACGTGCCCATCATTGCGGGCAAGTACCAGCCCAAGAGCGAGGACAGCCCCACGCCGTTCTACCTGCGCTTCCTGCACCTGGTAAAGTAGCATCGGCTGCCCATACGGCTGAAAATCTGAGTTTTACGACCAAAATAAAAGTGGGGCCCCGGGAGCAATTCGCTCCGGGCCCCACTTTTTAATGCAAACCCGACGCTACGCCGGGGCCGTCGTGGGCCAGATGCGGCCCGCCAGCCAGTAGGCCAGCCAGGCGAAGATTGGGGCCCCCAGCACGTCGTACACGTAGTGCACGTGCTGCACCAGCACCAGCCCGCCGATGGTGGCGGCTATGGCAGCCAGCAGCGCCCGCCACCAGCGCCCGCGCACGGCAAGGGCCAGCAGCACCACGGTGGCGGTGTGGCCCGAAAAAAACAGGTCCTTGGTGATGGGCACGGCGGTGCTGGCGTGGAACACGTGCTCGGTGAACGGGTCGGGGAAGGGCAGGATGCCCGCGGGGGCCTCTAGCGGCAGCAGCCAGATGGTGGACATGCGCAGCAGTTGTAGCAGCAGGTAGGCCCACACGCCGCGCCCCAGCAGTTGCGGCCGCCCCAGCAGCCAGGCCACGGCGGCAATGCAGCTGCCGTACATCAGAAAGAAGATGGGGCTGGCTACGTCGTGGGCCGGCAAGTGGGCCAGCACGGGGTCGGCCAGGTGGTGGCCGGCGCGGTGCTGAATGAAGTGGTAGAACGGCGCGGCGGCCGGCGCCACCCCCGCAAAAATGAGCACCAGCGGCAGCACCAGCAGGTTCCGGAACCCGGGCTGCGCCAACGCGCCCGCCCAGGTGTGGGCAGGGGCCTCGGTAAGAGAATTATCTATAACGTGGGTAGAGACGCGCATAGCAACGAATAAAACCGATAAGCTCGGCCTGGATCAGCAACAAAAATAATGCGCAAACGGGCCCCGGCCCTACATTGCCGTAACATTGGCCGCCCGGCCGTAACCTACGCGTAACGATTTGCCATGACTTTTTCGCTGCTTTCGCGGCCCGCGCTGCGCGCGGCTGCGCTGGGCCTGGGGGCCCTGCTGGGGCCCCTGGCCGCCACCGCCCAAAACGCCGCCCTCGATGCCCGCATTGCCAAGCTGGCGGCGGCCGAGGAGGCCAAGGTCATTGCCTGGCGGCGCGACCTGCACGAGCACCCCGAGCTGGGCAACGAGGAAAACCGCACCGCCGCTCTGGTGGCCGCCCACCTCAAAAGCCTGGGCTTTGAGGTAACGACCGGCGTGGCCCGCACCGGCGTGGTGGGCATTTTGCGCGGCGGCAAGCCGGGCCCCGTGGTGGCCCTGCGCGCCGACATGGACGCCTTGCCCGTGACCGAGGCCCCTGGCCTAGCCTACGCCTCCACCGTAAAAACTACGTACTTGGGCCAGCCCGTGGGGGTGATGCACGCCTGCGGCCACGACACCCACGTAGCCATGCTGATGGGCGCGGCCGAGGTGCTGGCCCAGGTGAAAAAAGACCTGCCCGGCACGGTCAAGTTCATCTTCCAGCCCGCCGAGGAGGGCTCGGTGCCCGGCGTGGAAGGCGGGGCCAAGCTGATGGTGAAGGAAGGCGTAATGGAAAACCCCAAAGTGGACGCCGTGTTCGGCCTGCACATCAACGCGGCTACCGAGGTAGGCAACCTGCGCTACCGGCCCGAGGGCTTCTACGCCGCCGCCGACGTGGTGCAGATTGTGGTGAAGGGCAAATCGGCGCACGGCGCGGCCCCCTGGACGAGCGTGGACCCGGTGGTGGTGGCCGCCCAAATTGTGCTGGGCCTGCAAACCGTGGTCAGCCGCCAAACCGAGCTGACGAAGGCCGCGGCCGTGGTCACCGTTGGTAAAATCGACGGCGGGGTGCGCAACAACATCATCGCCGAGCAGGTGACGATGATTGGCACCATCCGGACCCTTGACAAGGGCATGCAGCAGAAAATATGGGCCGACGTGCGCCGCACCGCCGAGGGCATTGCCGCCAGCGCCGGGGCCACGGCCGAAGTCAGCATCACCCCGCAGGTGCCCGTGACCTACAACGACCCGCACCTGACTGCCCAGATGCTGCCCACCCTGCGCGCTGTGGCCGGCCCCGACCACGTGCAGCTAAAAGAGGCCACCACCGGTGCCGAGGACTTCTCCTACTACGCCGAAAAGGCCCCCGGCCTGTTCGTGAACCTGGGTGGCCTGGCCAAGGGCACCGATCCTGCCCAGGTGCCCTCGCACCACACCGCGGGCTTCAAAATTGACGAAAGCGGCTTGGCGCTGGGCGTAAAAACCCTGGCCACGCTGGCCGCCGACTATCTCGCCCAAAAACATCATTAATTACTTGATAAGTGCAATTTAATTGCTTCCCATAAATACTGGAAAGTGAGCGAAGCGTTTGGCTAAGTCAATGTGAAGCCAAGGTTAATAAGATTTTGGCTTTTGTGGTATTTTCAGAAGGTGAACCTGGGATTGGTTAAGAAAAAACATAAGTTGCGGGGCAATTAAATACCACCGTAACATCTGTTTTTCGCTATTTCCCCGCCCAACCTTCTTTTTATGAGAAAACATTACTCTGCCAAGTCCTTGTTGCTGCTTAGCGCGCTGGGCATTGCCGCCACTGCGCAGGCGCAGGACGCGCCGCACGTTCAGAACAAAGTGCTGGGGCCCCACGGCCAGCCCGAATTAATTCAATTCGCCGCCGCCGGTAAAGTCGCCTACCGGGGCCCCGCCGACGGCGCGCAGCTGCTACGCCAGCAGCTGGGCCTGGGCCCCGACGACCAGCTGCGGCCCACCCGCGTGGAAACCGACGCGCTGGGCTTCACCCACCAGAAATTTGCCCAGTACTACAAGGGCATCCGGGTGGAGCACGCCGCCTACACGGTGCACGCCCGGGGCGGCGTGGTGGAGAGCATCAGCGGGGATTATGAGCAGCTGGGCGGCCTGAGCATTACGCCCACGCTGAGCGTGGCTGCCGCCCTCGACGGGGCCCTGGGCTACGTAGGCGCCACCAAGTACATGTGGCAGGACGCCGCCGCCGAGGCCGGCTTGAAGGCCGACCTGCGCGACCCCGCCGCCACTTACCGCCCCCAGGGCGAGCTGGTGATTGTGCGCGACGCGGCCACCGACCAGCCCGTGCTGGCCTATAAGTTCAACATTTACGCCCAGCAGCCGGTGAGCCGCGCCTACATCTACGTGGATGCGCGCAGCGGCAAAGTGGTGCTGCAAGACAACATCATCAAGCACGCCACCGGCGCCACGGCTACCTTCGCCACCGCGTACAGCGGCAGCCGCGCGCTGGCCACCGAAACGGCCACCGGCGGCTACCACCTGCGCGAGTACACCCGCGGCCTGGGCATCGAAACCTACAACTGCAAGAAGGGCAACAGCTACACGGCGGCCACCGACTTCACCGACGCCGACAACAACTGGACGGCCACCGAATACAACAACGCCGCCTTCGACAACGTGGCCGGCGACGCCCACTTCGGGGCCCAAAGCACCTACGACTACTGGAAAGCCGTGCACGCCCGCAGCAGCTACGACAACGCGGGCGCCAAAATCAAGAGCTACGTGCACTTCGACGATGTGCCCGGGGGCGCGGGCTACGAGAATGCCTACTGGAACGGCTCGGTGATGACCTACGGCGACGGAGCCACCACCTTCAAGCCGCTAACGGCGCTGGACGTATGCGGCCACGAAATTGGCCACGCCGTGTGCGAAAACACCGCCAACCTCACCTACGCCAACGAGTCGGGGGCCATGAACGAGGGCTTGTCCGACATCTGGGGCGCGAGCGTGGAGAAGTTTACCTGCGACAAGCTCGGCCTCACCAAATCGACCTGGGACATTGGCGAGGACATCATGAAGGCCGGCGGGGCCCTGCGCTCCATGAGCAACCCCAACCTGTACGGCCAGCCCGCCCTCTACAAAGGCAAGTACTGGGCCGCCACCACCACATCGCCGTCCAACGCCAACGACCAGGGCGGCGTGCACACCAACTCGGGCGTGCTCAACTACTGGTACTACCTGATTGCCGTGGGCAAGTCGGGCACCAACGAGGCCGGCACGGCCTACAGCGTGGTCGGCATCGGCCTGGCCGACGCCGCCAAAATCACCTTCCGCATGGAAGACGTGTACATGACGGCCTCCTCCACCTACGCCCAGGCCCGCACCTACTCCATCCAGGCGGCCACCGACCTGTTCGGGGCCTCCTCGGCCCAAACCGTGGCCGTGACCAACGCCTGGACGGCCGTGGGCGTGGGCACCACCACCACGCCGCCCGCCGGCGCCACCTACTGCACCATCAAAGGCGGCAGCCAGGCCTACGAGTGGGTGGATTTGGTGAAGCTGGGTACCATCAGCCGCACCTCGGGGGCCGACGGCGGCTACTACAACGGCACGGCCCTGAGCACCACCGTGGCCGCTGGCTCCAGCCAGACCATCAGCTTCTCGGCTGGCTTTGCCAGCACCGCTTACACCGAGTACTGGAAAGTGTACATCGACTACAACCAGGACGGTGACTTTACCGACACCGGCGAGCTGATTGTGAGCGGCAGCAGCAGCAGCGCCGGCACCCTCACCAGCACCTTCACGGTGCCCACCACGGCCAAAACCGGCAGCACCCGCCTGCGCATCATTATGAGCGACGCCAGCGCCACCACTAGCTGCGGCAGCTACAGCTACGGCGAAACTGAGGACTACACGCTGAAAATCAGCGGTGGCGCCGCCATTGCTGCCGAGCCGGCCACCCTCACTGGCACGCCGCTCGGCAACGAAGTAGCCCAGGCCCTCCAGCTCTACCCCAACCCCGCCACCGACGCCCTGCGCCTGGTGCTGCCCGGCCGCGCCACCGTCGCTTCGGTGCAGGTGACGGACGTGCGCGGGGCCCTGCGCGCCGTGCCCTACGCCGAGGGCGTGCTCGACGTGTCGGGCCTGGCCAACGGCCTTTACACCCTCACCGTGAGCGACGGCCAGAAGGTGTTCCACGACAAGTTTGTGAAGCACTAGGAAGCTGAGAAACAATGCGTAAAAGGAGGGCCCCCAGCACTGCTGGGGGCCCTCCTTTCCTTTGGCGGCTAGTGGCGGGCTCAGCGGCCACTGGCGTAGTTCAGCAGCAGTAAGGCCTGGGCCGATGTGCACTGCGCCACCATCGGCAGCACCGCCAGCGCCGGGGCCCTGGTCAAGATCGGCACCCCGTCCGTGGCGCCCACGGCTCGCAACGGCTCGCACTTGAGGGCCTGGATATCCGCCGCCGGCGCTGTGGCTGCGGGCTCGGCCATGTGCTTTCGCCGCATACCATGGGCTCTAAAATTGAGGAGAGTGACTTGGGGCTGGGCTTGAAAAATTCAGGCCGTGTCGGCTACCGATCATCTCACTTAAAAACCGTATTAATTATTTGATAAGTACAATAATAATCATTTGTTGCAAAATTATGATCCCGACGTAATAGTTGATTGATCCAAGGTGAAGGATAGGTTAACAAGATTTTGGCTTTTGTAGAATTATTGGAAGGCGAACACGCTTTTAATTAGAAAAAAAACCTAAGTTGCGGGGCGTTTGAGTGGCCGTAAAGCACTTGCTTCCTCATATTTCCCTTACCCACCCTTCATTTATGAAAAAACATTACTCTGCCAAGTCCTTGTTGCTGTTCAGCGCGCTGGGTATTGCCGCCACCGCGCAGGCGCAGGACGCGCCGCACGTTCAGAACAAAGTGCTGGGGCCCCACGGCCAGCCCGAATTAATTCAATTCGCCGCCGCCGGTAAAGTCGCCTAC
>NZ_MDZA01000020.1 GCF_001816125.1 Hymenobacter coccineus
TTCTGCTACTTGGCGGCCGGTGGCCAGCGCCGCCGGGCCCCAGGCCCCGCCCGCCAGCCGCCGCACGGCCCCGTACAGGGCCCCGGCGGCCAGGCCCGACAGCACCACTTGCCCCACCACGATGCCCCACGGCCCCGCCCCCAGCCACAGCCAGGCGCTTTCAAACAGCGGGTACAGCAGGTAGCGCCGGTAGTGGCCGGGCCCGAAGTGCCCGCGCCCGGCAATGGCGGCGGCGTAATCAAGGTAATTGTAGCTGTCGTTGGCCAGGTGCGGGCCGCGGAATTTCCACAAAAAGCTGGCCTGCGCCAGCACCCACAGGGCCCCTAGCAGGGCCCGGTGGTGAGGCCCCAGGCGCCGGGCCAGCCGCTGAACAACCAAGGGAAATTGCATACCCCGCAAAACTAGGGCCCAACGGCGCGGCCCCGCCGCCGTATTCAAGCCCGTATGAACCTCGTCCGTCTGATTCGCCGCCTCGTGCCGCTGTTGTTTTTAGTGGCCCTCGGCTGGTTCCTGTGGAAGAAAGTGGGGCCCGCACTCGACGGACTCAACCCGCTGGTGCAGGAGCCGCGCGTGACCGTGACCCACAACACCGTCCTCACCCAGGTGGAGGCCCTGGGCAAGCTGGAGCTGGTGCGCTACCGCTTCAAAGACGTGGTGGAGTACAAGCGCGCCAATCGCATCACCCTGCTGCCCGACGCCAAGGTGGCCCTGATTGTGGCCGGCGAAGCCACCGGCTGCCTCGACCTGCGCAAAATCCGGCCCCAGGACGTGGTGCTGGAGGGCGACTCGGTGGTGCGCGTGTTTCTGCCCGCACCCGAGCTGTGCAACTTCCAGGTGCGGCACGACCAGAGCCGGGTGTTCAGCACCGAAAACGGCTTCTTCCAAGACGCCGACCTTGTGGACCAGGGCTACAAGTACGCCGAGGCCCAGGTGCGCACCGCGGCGCTCCAGTCGGGCATCCTGGCCGAAACCCAGCGCAACGCCCAGCAAATTCTGGTGCCCCTGCTGCACACCCTCACCGGGCGGCGCGTGGTGCTGGGCCAGCGCCTGGAGCTGCCCACGTTCGGCCGCAAGGGTTAAAACCTACCTTTACCTTTCCCCTACTTCCTTATGAAAACCTTACTGATGAGCGGTTTGCTACTGGCTCTGGGGGCCCCAGCCGGAGCCCAATCCCTGGCCAACATGCGCTGGCTGAACGCGCCCAAAAAAGCCACCGTCACTGCCGGCAAGGTGCAGGTGCAGGTGGACGGCGGCACGGACTTTTGGCGCGTGACGCACTACGGCTTCATCCGCGACAACGGCCATTTCTACTACCAGGAACAGGCGGGCGACTTCCTGGCCAAGGTGAAGATAACCGGCCACTACCGCGAACTCTACGACCAGGCGGGCCTGATGATCCGGCTCGACGAGAAGAACTGGATCAAGACCGGCATCGAGTACGTGAAGGGCGTGCAGAACGTGAGCGCCGTCGTCACGCGCGAAGTATCCGACTGGTCGGTGGTGCCCCGGCAAGACAGCCCGCCGACCGTGTGGCTGACGCTGCTGCGCAAGGGCGACTACGTAGAAATCCAGTATTCCTTCGACAATCGGGACTTCAAAATGCTGCGCCTGGCCTACTTCCCGCCCACCCCCGGCCAGAAAGTACAAATCGGTCTGATGTGCGCCGCGCCCAACGGCAAAGGTTTTCCAGTCGAGTTCGAAGACTTCTCGGTAACGCCCGTGGCCGCGGCGAAATAGGGCCCCGGGGGCGCTACCGGCGGCGGGTCTACTCGTCCTCAGCGGCTTCGGCGGCGGCGTGCTCGTCGAGGGCAATTTTGATCAGGTCCTGCTCGTAGCCTTTGCCGGTGAGGTAGACGCTGATTTTCTGGCGCCGCACGCGCGGGTTTTTCTCCTTTTCCTGGCGGGCCTTCTTCTCAAGCACGGCCACCAGGTTCTGGTAGTATTCCTCGCCGTCGATTTCCTTCATCCCCGACTTGATGCAGTACTCGCTAATGCCTTTCTGCTTCAGCTCCTGCACAATGCGGCGGCGGCCCCACTGCTTGTGGCGGTAGTGGCCACGCACAAAGGCCTGGGCGAAACGCTCTTCGTCGAGTAGCTTTTCGCGGCTCAGGCGGATGATGATTTCGCCGGCTTCGTCCTCGTCGAGGCCGTAGGAGCGCAGCTTTTGCTCCACTTCTTTTTGGGTGCGCTCCTGGTAGGCGCAGAAGGCGGCGATTTTTTGCAGGGCCTCGCCGGGCGTGTAGGTTTTGGGCGTTTTGTCGGTGTTGAACATCGGGAAAGGAAGAAAGGCAGTGACTCGGAACAGCCGGCGGGGCGGGATAATTGGCAAAGTGGTAAAATATTTTCCGGGGCTGCCCGTCAAGCCCCGGTGCGGAGCCCCGGCCGACCTGCACGCAACGTCACAAAAAGTTAATGGAAACTTTGAATCCGTTTAAAGTTTCCATCGTATCTTTGCCGCGTCGCTTATGGAAATCAAAGACCGCATCTTACAGCACGCCGGGAGCCTATTCCTGCACAACGGTATTAAAAGCGTGAGCATGGACGACATCGCCGCCGACCTGGCCATGTCGAAAAAAACGCTCTACAAAACCTTCACCAACAAGGACGACATCGTGCTCGGTGTCATCTCCCAGCACCTGGGCAAGTCGCAGGGCGAGTGCACGCGCATGGCGGGCCACGCGGCCGACGCGGTGAAGGAAATGCTTGACATTTCGCACTGGGCTGAGCAGCAGTTCAGCGGCATCCACCCGAGCATTTTCTACGACCTGCGCAAGTACCACCCGGCCGCTTGGGCCCTGTTTTCGGCCCATAAAAACACGTTCATCCTCGACCAAATCATCCGCAACCTGCGCCGCGGCATCGCCGAGGGCCTGTTCCGCGCCGACCTCGACGTGGACGTGCTGGCCCGCCTGAACCTGGCCCAGATTGAACTCTCGTTCGACATCGACCTGTACCCGCCCGCGCAGTTCGGGGCCATCCGCGTCAACCGCGTGTTCGACGAGCACTTCCTGCTGGGGGTCGCCACCCTCAAGGGCCACCGCCTCTTCAACCACTACCAACACATCACAGAGGACGAATAAGCGGCCTGCCTCTGCCCCACACCCCCTACCCTTTTTTCACTGATGAACAAGACGTTGCAACGACCCCGGCACTGGCTGGGGGCTGCCCTGCTGGGCCTGGCCCCGCTGGCGCTGCTGGCCCAAACGCCCCAGGGCCCCCCGCCCGTGCTGGGCACCGGCGGCCCCCTGGCGCTGAGCCTGCCGCAGGCCATCCGCTACGCCGTGCAGACCAAGTCGAGCCTGCTGAGCACGCGCCTGGCCGAGCAAACGGCCGCCGCCAAGGTGGGCGAAATCAAGGCCCAGGGCCTGCCCCAGCTGAGCGTGGCGGCCAACCTGGCCGACAACTTCAAGCTGCAAAAGAGCCTGACGGACTTTGGCGCGTTTGCCGGGGCCCCGCTCAGCGGTACCACCCTCACGCAGCGCGACATTGCCGCCGCCCAGTCGGGCCAGGCCGTGACGCTGAGCCCCGCTTACGGGGAGAAGGCGCCCTCGGCGCCCACGCCGATAGCATTCGGCCTGCAATACGCGGGCAACACGTCGGCCTCGTTCTCGCAGCAGCTCTTCGACGGCTCGTACCTCATCGGCCTCAAGGCCGCTAAGGTGTACCAAGAGCTGTCGAAGAAGCAAACCCAGCAGGCCGAAATTGACGTGGTGGAGCAGGTGAGCAAGGCCTACTACAGCACGCTGGTGGCCCGCTCGCGCCTCGCGCTGCTGGCCCGCAACGTGCAGCGCCTCGACACGGTGCTCTACCAAACCAACCAGACGTTCAAGGCCGGCTTTGCCGAGAAGCTCGACGTGGACCGCCTGCGCGTGCAGCGCAACAACCTGGTGGTGGAGCAGCAGAAGGCCCAGCGCCTCACCGAGTTAAGCATTGCCCTGCTGAAGTTCCAGATGGGCTTGCCCCAGGCCCAGCTTGTGACGCTGACCGACTCGCTGAACGCCGCGGTGGTGGACGCCGGGGCCCTGCGCCAGCGCTTGGGCGCGGCCAGCTTCAGCACCGGGGGCGGCGCCGACGGCCTAGGGGCCCTGCCCACCCCGCCGACCGGCACCGACGCAGGAGCCCCCGTGGCGCCCGCCCCGGGCATCAACAACGGCCAGCCGGTGCAAGCCGACGCCGCCTTCAACTACAACAACCGCATCGAGTTCTCGACGCTGCAAACCCAGCAGGCCCTCGCCGGCCTCGACCTGCGCAACCGCACCGCCGGGGCCTACCCGCGCCTCAGCCTGACGGCCGCCTACGGCTTCACCGGCTCGGCTAACGCGGTGAAGGACTTGTTTGCCTTCCGGGGCCCCGACTCGCGCACCGCGCCGACACCGCTCTCTCCGAATGGTCTCATAAACCAGAACTGGTTTGGCTTTGGCAACGTGGGCCTGGCCCTAACCATGCCGGTGTTCGACGGCTTCCGCCGCCACTACCAGGTGCAGCAGGCGCGCATTGCCCAGCAAACCATTGAACGTGGCCTCGAAACTTTGCGCCAAAGCATTGACTTACAAGATGCGCAGAGCCGCACCACGCTCGTCAACGCCCTGGACGTGCTCGACAACCAGAAGGACAACCTGACGTTGGCCGCCGACGTGGCCCGCGTGACGCGCATCAAATTCAACGCCGGCGTGGGCTCGAACATTGAAGTTATCACGGCCGAAACCTCGCTCCGTGAGGCCCAAACCAACTACTACGCTGCCATCTACGACGTGCTGGTGGCCAAGGTGGACCGCGACAAGGCCACCGGCGAGCTCTACCAGCAAGCCAAGTAAGCACCCCTGAACCGCCATGACTTCTATTTTTATGCGCCCTACTACCTTTCTGCTCTCCGCCACTGTCGCCGTTGCCCTCGCCTCGTGCGGCGGCGGCAAAGACCCCAACGCCGAGCTCACCAAGCTGAAGGCCGAGCAGGCCGCCACCCAAGCCAAAATCGCCGACCTCGAAGCCAAAACCGGCGCCGGGGCCAAGGATGCGGCCAACGCCGCCACGCCAGTATCGGTGCTGAAGGTGGCCCCCGAGAACTTCGCCGGCTACCTCGAAGTGCAGGGCCGCGTGGACTTCGACCAAAACGCCACCGTGGGGGCCCGGGCCGCCGGCACCCTCACCAGCGTGCGCGTGGTGCGCGGCGACCGGGTAAGCAAAGGCCAGGTACTAGCCACGGTAGACGCCAGCATTCTGGACGCCAACATTGCCGAGCTGCGCACCCGCCTCGACCTCGCCAAGATCATCTACCAGAAGCAGGCCGGCCTGTGGAAGCAGCAGATTGGCACCGAGGTGCAGTACCTGCAAGCCAAGAACACCTACGAGGGCCTGCAACGCAGCCTCGCCACCCAGCAGCAGCAACGGGCCCTGTACAACGTAGTGGCGCCCTACGCCGGCGTGGTCGATAACGTGATTCCGAAGCTGGGCGAAACCGTGGCCCCCGGGGCCCCGGTGGTGCAGCTGAACAGCGGCAAGGGCGGCAAGGTGCTGGCCGACGTGAGTGAGGCCTACGCCGGCAGCATCAAGGCCGGCGACAAGGCCCTGGTGACGCTGCCCGACGTGGGCCAGGAGGAAATTGCGAGCACCGTGCGCACCGTGAGCCGCACCATTTCGGCCACCAGCCGCACGTTCACCGTGGAGCTGCGCCTGCCAGCCGACAAAGCCAACCGCCTGCGCCCCAACATGGTGGCCACGGTGCGCATCAAAAACTACGGCAGCAGCAACGCCACCGTGCTGCCCGTGGACCTGGTGCAGCACGACGAAGAAAACGCCTACGTGCTGGTGGTGAACCGCACCGGCGGCAAGGCCGTGGCCGCCAAGCGCATCATCAAAACTGGCCAGACTTACAACGGCAAGCAAGAAGTAACCAGCGGCCTGAAGGCCGGCGACGAAGTCATATCGGCCGGCTACCAAAACCTGAACGAAGGCCAGCCGCTGAAAATCAGCTAAATCCACTCCCTCAACTAGCAACTACCTGTTATGCAAGATATTGAAAAGGAGTTTGGGCCCACCAGTTGGTCCATCAACAACAAAACCAGCATCTACATCATCACCCTGATGCTGACGATTGCCGGCCTGTTTGCCTACGTGAAGCTGGGCAAGGAGAAGTTTCCCGACATCGTGATTCCGCGCATCATCGTGGCCACGGTGTACCCCGGCACGTCGCCCACGGACATTGAGAACCTAGTAACGCGCCAGCTCGAAAAGGAAATCAAGAGCGTGAACGGGGTGAAGAAAATCAGCTCCACCTCGAACCAGGACTACTGCATCGTGGACGTAGAGTTTAACTCGAACGTGGACGTGCAAGCCGCCAAGCAGCTCATCAAGGACGCCGTGGACAAGGCCAGCACCGAGCTGCCCAACGACCTGCCCACGGCGCCGCTGGTGAAGGAGGTGAACATCTCCGAGCAGCCGATTATGTACGTCAACTTGAGCGGCAACCTGCCCGCGGCGCAGCTCAAAAAGCTGGCCGACGACTTCCAGGACAAGATCGAGGCGCTGCCCGAAATCACCCGCGTCGACATCGTGGGGGCCCTGGAGCAGCAAGTGAACGTGGACGTGGACCTGTACAAGTTGCAGGCTTCGCAGCTGAGCTTCACCGACATCGAAAGCGCCATTGCCCGCGAGAACATCACGGTCTCGGGCGGCAGCATCGACGTGGGGGCTCAAAAGCGCGCCGTGCGCGTGGCCGGCCAGTACGTGAACGCCGCCGACATTGCCAACATCCAGATTAAGAACCTGCGCGGGGCCCCGGTGCGCCTCGGCGACATTGCCGCGGTGGCCGACGGCTTCAAGGACCGCGAGAGCTACGCCCGCCTCGACGGCAACCCCACCGTGACGCTGAACGTGGTGAAGCGCCAGGGCGAGAACCTGCTCGACGCCTCGGACAAGATCCACCAGGTCATCAAAGACTCGGAAGCGAGCCTGCCCAAGGGTCTGAAAATTACGGTCACGGGCGACTCGTCGAACGAGACTCGCAACACCCTCAACGACCTGATCAACACCATCATCATCGGCTTCCTGCTGGTGACGCTGATCCTCATGTTCTTCATGGGCACCACCAACGCCCTGTTCGTGGGCCTGTCGGTGCCGCTGAGCATGTTCCTAGCCTTCGTGATGCTGCCCACGCTGGACTTTTCGCTGAACATGATTGTGCTCTTCGCCTTCCTCCTGGCGCTGGGCATTGTGGTGGACGACGCCATTGTGGTGATTGAAAACACCCACCGCATGCTGCACGAGCACCCCAACCTGAGCACCGCCCAGGCCGCCAAGCTCGCGGCCGGCGAAGTGTTCATCCCGGTGTTGGCCGGCACGCTCACCACGGTCGCGCCGTTCGTGCCGCTAATGTTCTGGCCCGGCATCGTGGGCTCGTTTATGTTCTACTTGCCGGTTACCCTCATCCTCACGCTGGGGGCCTCACTCATCGTGGCCTTCATCATGAACCCGGTGTTTGCCGTGAGCTTCATGCAGCGCGAGGAGCACCTCGACCGCGTGGAAACCCCCAAGCTGACGCGCGGCTTCCTCATCGGCATGGGCGTGCTGCTGCTGGCGGCGGTAGGCGGCTACGTATCCGGCTCCAAGTTCTTCGGCAACCTGATGCTGGCCATCATCGCGCTGTGCCTGCTCGATAAGTACGTATTCGTGTACATGATTGCCGGCTTCCAGCGCAGCTTACTGCCCCGCTTCCAGAACGGCTACGCCCGCCTGGTGGAGCTGGCCGTGGGCGGCACGGTGTGGCGCCAAGGGGCCATCCTGGCCGGCCTGCTGGTCCTGGGCGTCATCAGCGTGGTGGCCGTGGGGGCCCGCAAGCCCAAGGTGGACTTCTTCCCCAAGGGCGACCCCAAATTCATCTACACCTACCTGCAAATGCCGGTGGGCACTCGCGTGGAGGTGACCGACTCGGTGACCCGCGAGCTGGAAAAGCGCGTGTACAAAGTCATCGGCCGCAACAACCCCGATGTGGAATCGGTGATTACCAACGTGGCCATCGGCGCCGGCGACCCCAGCGAAGCCACCGCGGCCGGCACCTCGCAGTCGCACCTGGGCAAGGTGGGCGTAGCCTTTAAGGAGCTGAGCGAGCGCAAGGGCCAGGCCACCCACATTTATATGGACGACATCCGCGAGGCTGTAAAAGGCATTCCCGGCGCCGACATATCAGTGGACCAGGAATCGAGCGGCCCGCCACAGGGCAAGGCCGTGGCCATCGAGGTAAGCGGCGACGACTACCCCAAGCTGGCTGCGCTGAGCAAGAAAGTGGAGCGCTACGTGGACTCGCTGAAAATTGGCGGCATTGAGGACCTCCGCTCCGACTTGCAGGACCGCAACCCTGAAATCGGGGTGAGCATCAACCGCACCCGCGCCAACCGCGAGGGCATCACCACGGCCCAGATTGGCTCGGAGGTGCGCACGGCCATTTACGGCTTTGAGGCCAGCAAATTCAAAACCCCCGACGACGAATACCCCATCCAGGTGCGCTACGCCAAGCCTTACCGCGACGACGTGGGGGCCATCGTGAACGCCCCGCTCACCTTCCGCGACGCCACCGGCTCGGTGCGTCAGGTGCCCATCTCGGCTGTGGCCGACGTGACTTACGGCACCACCTACGGCGGCATTAAGCGCAAAGACACGCACCGCCTCATCACCATCAGCTCCAACGTGCTGAACGGCTTCACGGGCCCCGACGTGGTGGCTAACGTGGAGCGGGCCCTCAAGAGCTTCCCCACGCCGCCGGGCTACACCGTGCGCATGGGCGGCGCCCAGGAAGACCAGAAGGAAACCAGCGACTTCCTCGGCATTGCCGCCGTGGGGGCCATCGCCCTCATCTTCCTGGTGCTCGTCACGCAGTTCAACTCCGTCAGCAAGCCGCTCATCATCCTCACCGAAATCATTTTCTCCATCATCGGCGTGATGCTGGGCCTGGCCGTTTCGGGCATGAACATCAGCATCGTGATGACGGGCGTGGGCGTAATTGCCCTGGCCGGTATTGTGGTGAAGAACGGCATTCTGCTCGTTGAATTCACCGACATGCTGCGGGCCCAGGGCATGGGCCTGCACGACGCCCTGGTGCTGGCCGGCCGCACCCGCCTCAACCCCGTGGTGCTCACGGCCACGGCCGCCACGCTGGGCCTCATCCCGCTGGCCATCGGCCTGAACATCGACTTCTACGAGCTCTTCAACTCGGGCCACCCAAACTTTTATCTGGGCGGCGAGTCGGTGGTGTTCTGGGGCCCCCTGGCCTGGACGATCATCTTCGGCCTTACGTTCGCCACCCTCATCACCCTGCTGGTGGTGCCGGTGATGTATTTGCTCAACGAAAAGTTCCTAGCCCTCTTCTCCGGGCGCGACGAGAACACTCCGCCGCCCGCCTCCGAGGTAGATGAAGAAGAGGTAAATGCCGCAACGCCAGCAGTACTGGCCTAAAAATTGCACCAGACTTTTTTAGCTTCTCCCGGTTAAAAAATGCATTCCGTCGATTCTCTGCGTCGGCGGAATGCGTTTTCGGTTGCTTTGTCGTTGAGCTGTTCGCCCCGGCACCGGTTTTCTCCTTCTTTCTGCCTGCTCTGCTGCCCCATGTATTTGTCTACCACCGCCGCTCACCCCGCTGCTTCTATCGAGCAGCAAGTCTTCCGCATCATTAGCAAGCGCAAGGCCATCCGTGCGTCGCGCGTGCGCAAAACCGCCAGTTTAGCCCGCGACCTGCGCTTCGACACGGTGGACGTGGTGGACATCATCCTTGAGCTGGAGCGCAACTTCCACATCGTCATTCCCGACGAAGTGCCCCTCTATACGGTGGGCGACTTTGTGCGCTTCGTGCGCGAGCACGCCGCCGCCTAAAGCGCCCCAAACGCCCAACGCGGTTCTCAAATAAAAAGGCCCCGAAACGCAAGTTTCGGGGCCTTTTTGGCATCAACAGAAGTCTGCTTGGGCCCCTAGCGCACGTTGCCGCCGGTACTCACGGTGCCGTGGCTGGCGTCGCGGCTGCTGTCGGTGGTGGTGGCGGCCACGTCGGGGCGCGGGGTATGGGGGCCCTCGGGCGTCGGCGTAGTGCCGGCGTGCTTAATTGATTCGGGCGCGGGCACCAGGCCTTCGTGGGGCCCCGGGGCGGCGGCGCGGGCCGTCACATCGTGCGGGCGGGTCAGCTCCCACTCGTGGAACTTGTCAATTTCGGTTTTGATGGTGAGCGAGAACCAGGCCACCAGGGCCACGTCGTCGACCAGGCCCAGCACCGGAATGAAGTCGGGGATGAGGTCGATGGGGCTGATGAAGTAGATCAGCACGGCCACCGCGGCCAGCAGCGTGCTGGACGGCACGCCCGTGTAGTCGCCGGCCACCGAGGCCCGCACGAGCCGGAACAGCGTCTGGAGGGTCGTCCAGGCCTCGTGGGCCAGGCTGCCCAACTCATTCTTTTGTTGGGCTTTAGTATAAGCGTCGGTGAGCAGCTTGCGCAGCAGCGTGGGCTGCTGAACGTACTTTTCGGCCTTGCCCAGGAATTTCTTGAAGAAGGCTGAGCCGGCCACGTCGGCACCGGAAGGAGGGGTACGAGAATCCATAAGAGTCGGGAGAAGGTGAGCCGGGGCCCCAACGAGGGGCCCCATAGGACGTTATACCGCTTGCGCGGGGGCGGGGTTCAGCTACCCGGCTGCCAGGTCCAAAAAAAGCCCCGCACGGGGTGCGGGGCTAGTATTATTTCGAAGGCTGGGGCCCCCTATTGCTGGGCCGTGGCCGGAGCGTCGGCGGCACTGGCGATGGCCTCGGCCAGCACGGCGGCGTCGGCGCGGGCAGCGGCGGGCACGCGGCCAGCGGCGTAAAAGTTGCGGTGGTAGTACGTTTCGTTGAGCGAGCTAACGCGCACACCGTCGCTGCACGAGGAGTGGGCAAACTTGCCATCTTTCAGGTAGATGCCCACGTGGTAGATGGCCCCCTTGCCGTGGCGGAAGAACACCAGGTCGCCGGTTTGCATGTCGGCCTTGGCCACGTGCTGCACCGACCCGAACATGGAGCGCGAGCTGCGCTGGAGCACAATGCCGTACACCTCGTTAAACACCCGCGTCACGAACCCTGAGCAATCGGTGCCGCGGCGCGAGCTGGCCCCGAAGCGGTAAGGCGTCCCGATCCAGTCCGTCACGGTCTGGAGCAAGCCCTTGTTTTCGGTGTGGGCCAGCGTCAGGCCCAGCGTCTGGGCGTAGTAGCCGTAGGCGAGCGAATCGCGGGCGGCGGCCAGGTCGGGGTTGGTGGTGGGCACGGGCAGCGCGGCCGGGGTCGTCATCAGGCCCGAAAGCAGCGATGCTTCGGCCACGGCCGGCGCATCGAGGGCGCGGGGCGTGAGCGAAGCATCGGGGGTGCGCTCAAAGCAAAACGAAAGGACCAGGGAGGCGGCGGCGAGGAAATAGAGCAGGCTGTTTTTCATTATCCGTCGGGATGGGTGGGGTAAGCCCGGGTTTCGCAAGGGAGCGAAAAGACCGGCAGAAAGCGTTTCTTGGGCGATAGGCAAGGCCGCAGGCGGCCAGAAATCAGGGAGTGAAGCGAACCGGCGTAGTGATTAATTGGGAAATGGTACCACCACCCCGCCGGGTAAAACTAAGGCAAACTTTTGGTACCGCCAGCCTATAAGAATGGCAAATCCATCATTTTATTAACAAAGTTATTCGTTACCTCAAAATAATCATACAACAGCCTGCAACCGGCCATAATTATGCACCGTATATGGCGCTCCCCGATTTTTTGATTATTCCCCGATGACCGACGCACCGCTCCGCACTTGGGTGCACTCGCCGCTGGCCCGGATTGCCCGGCTGGTGCTGGGCGGCAACGCCCGCGTGGCCATGGTGATTGGCGGCACGGTGCACCTGAGCGGGGCCACCCGGGCCGAGTTTCTGGCCGACCCCGAATGGGTGGCGCACGAGCGCGTGCACCTGCGCCAGTACCGCGAGCAAGGCCTGCTGCCCTTCCTCTACCGCTACCTGGCCGAGTCGGCGCGGGTGGGCTACTACAACAACAAGTACGAGGTGGAAGCGCGCGACGAGGCCCGGCGCGTGGTGCTGGCCCTGCGCGTCGGCGGGGGCCCCCACTGGCCTAGCCCGCACAAAAAAGCGCCCCGGCCAAATTGGCCAGGGCGCTTTCTGCCTTGGTGCCTGGCGTGAGCCTACAGCTGCGCCAGCCGGCCGCCGTCGACCACCAGCGTGGTGCCGTTGATGAAGTTGGCTTCGGGCGAGGCCAGGAAGCAGATGGCAGCGGCTAGCTCGTTGGGCGTACCCACCTGGCCGGTTACTTTTTCGGTGCCGTTCACAATGTTGGGGTTGTTCCAGAGCATAGGCGTATCCACGGCCCCCGGGGCTACGGCGTTGATGCGGGCGTGGCCGAACGGGATTTCGAGGCTGAGGCCCCGCACAAAAGCCTCGATAGCGCCCTTGCTGGCGGCGTAGGGCACCACGTTGGGGGTGGTTTGGAAGGCGTGCACCGAGCTGATGGCCACAATGGCGCCGCCCTTCATGTGGGGCAGGCACAGCTGGCAGAGCCGGAACAGGGCCCGCAGGTTCACGTTCAGCACGGTGTCCCAGTCGGCGGGGTCCATTTCCAGGATCGGCTTAAAGGTCATCATGGCCGCGTCGTTGATGAGCACGTCAATGCGGCTCCACTTGGCCAGGGTTTTCTCCACGGCGGCCACCAGGTTGGCATCAATGCCCACGTCGGCTTTGATGAACAGGACCTGCCCGCCGGCTTTTTCAATCT
The DNA here is from genome assembly GCF_001816125.1 of Hymenobacter coccineus. Lineage (GTDB taxonomy): Bacteria > Bacteroidota > Bacteroidia > Cytophagales > Hymenobacteraceae > Hymenobacter > Hymenobacter coccineus. Next base: position 12,754 of record NZ_MDZA01000020.1, read on the forward strand.
CGTCCGTCAGCGATTTTCCCTCCGCCACGTCGCGGCCTATCGCCGCCACGCAGCCGCCCTCGCGGGCCAACTGCAAGGCCGTAGCGCGCCCAATGCCCGAAGTAGCCCCGGTGACGAAGCAAACTTTATTATCAAAACGACCCATTTACAAAAGTAAAAACTTGAAGAATAGCGCAAAGCGGCAAAAAGCCAGCAGCAGAACCGCTGAAGCAGCGTACTGTTCAGTCCCCGGCCAGAAAACCTGCGCGGACAGGCAACTTCCCACCCCCGGTTTGCGAATAACTGTGCCTCACCCAAGCTGCATCTTTTCACTCACTTCCTTATCCCCATGCGCTCCTCCTCACATCAAGACGCTGACGACGCCGCCAACGCCGCCACTGACGCCGCCAATACCGTTGCTTCTAAAGCCACGGACGCCGCCAATACGGTGGCTGATAAGGCTACCGACGGCGCCAACACCGTGGCTGGCAAAGCAACTGATGCTGCCAATACCGCTTCCCAGAAGCTGGAAGACACAGCCGATGCCGTTTCCCAAAAGGTAGGCGACGCCGTGGACCAAGGCAAGGATTGGCTGCAAAGCATTGACGTTGACCAACTGCTGGAGCAGATTCCGCAGCCGCTGCGCGACCTGGGCTCGCAGGTGGTTGCGCGGGTGCGCAGCCTCAGCCCCACCCAGCAAATTGCGGGCGGCGCCATCCTGGCCTTCAGCATCGGGCTGCTGACCACGCACAGCAGCCGCAAGGCCCGCCACGCCGACGCTAAGGCCGGGAAAAAGTACCGCGCCAAGTACGACTAACTTACTGGGGCCCCAGGGCCCAAACAAAAAGCCCCCGGCAACTGCGTTGCCGGGGGCTTTTTGTTTGGCGGTGAGCCTCTTATTGGACTCGAACCAACGACCTGCTCATTACGAATGAGCTGCTCTACCAACTGAGCTAAAGAGGCATTTCCCGGCGGCCAATTGCCGCTTGGGAGCGCAAAGATAAGGCAATGGCTGAAAAAAACCAGGTTTTGGGGCCCACATTTTTTTCGAACCTACCCAAGTTCAGTGGCTTTGGCTGTACCAGGCGTTGTAGCGACGCACCACCAGCGGCAGGGCCCGGGGCGGGTAGCGGCCGGCGCGCAGGTCGTCGGCCAGGGCGGGGCAATCGGCGAAATACTCGGCGGCGCGGGGCCTGAAATTCCACCAATACGTGCCCACGAACGAGCCGGTGCCGGTGCGCAGCAGCACGTCGCGGAAGAACGAGTTGCCGCCCCGGATGGGCATGTAGCGCTCGTAGGCCTGCACCCGCCCGGCTTGCAGCACCCGCAGCAGGGCCCCCAGCCGCAGCCGCGAAATGGGAAACAGCGCGGCCCGCTGGCCTACCGCCAGCACCACGGGCGCCGAGGCCAGGTCGGGGCCGCAGTTGCGGTAGCGCACCGTGTCGGGGCCCCGCACGTAGCCGTAGGCCACTACTTCTGCATCGGTCAGGCGCAAGGGCTTGGTGCTGGCGGCGTGCAGCGGAATGAACTTCACGAACTGCTGCTGCTCGAAGTCGCTGGTCAGGTGCACGGCCCCGCGCAGGCTGTCGCCGTTGGCCAGCACCACGTAGCCGGGGCACACGCGCTGGGCCCGGGCGGCGGCGGCCGGCAGCAGGCCGGCCAGCAACATACTCCAAAGTAAGTGGCGCATAACCGAATATTTAGGCGATGGTTACGACTCTACCCGGGGCGCACCCCGCGGGGGTTAAACCAAATATACACCAACCTTCGTTATGCTACCAGCGGGCCCCAACGCCCCGTTTCCTACCTTCGCGTATGTCCTTCTGGCTGATTCTGCTGCTCTCGTTTTTCTTCATCCGCTACATCCTGCCCAGCCTGATGCGGGCGGCCCTGGGCGGCTTCGTGCGCCAGCAGGTGCACAAGGCCCAGCAGCAGGGTGGGGGCCCCTTTGGCCCGATGAACGGCGGGCCGTTTGGGCCCCAGGGCCCTCAGCGCCCGGCCGGCCCGCCGCCCGCCCCCGGCCAGGTGCACGTCGACTACGTGCCGCCCACGGCCAGCACGCCCCACAAAGGCTCCGACCGCATCGGCGAATACGTTGATTTTGAAGAGATAAAATAACCGCGCCGGTGCGCCCGGGCTGCCGGCTTTTCGCCGGCTACCCGGTAATCGCTGCACCGCTGCCCGGCCTCCCCGGGGCCCTAAACTTCTCGTTCAGCTGGGCGCAACGATTAGCGGGCAGCCGGCGAAAAGCCGGCAGCCCGCCCTTAATTCCCACCTCCCGCTTCATATCAGAAGCCGTACCCGGCGCGAATGCCAGTGCCGATGCGCTGGCCCGATTGCAGGCCGGTGTAGAAATCGACGCGCAGCACCTTGAAGATGTGCTCGATGCCCGCGCCCAGCTCCACGTAGTGGCCGGCCTGGGCGGTGTGTAAGTAATTGAGGGAGAATACTTCCTGCCACTTTAGCTGGCGCAGCAGCGGGACTTTGTTGAAGATGAAGCCGTTGAAGTGGTGGCTGTAGTGCGCCTCCTGGTAGGCGCTGCGGGTGCTGTACTGGTAGTAGTCGAGCAGCTGGAAATCGGTAAAGTTGCCCGTGAGCAGGGTGCGGTTGCCGGAGAAGTGGCGAAAATCGGCGAAGGTGAGGCCCTCCTGCTTGCCCACGAAGCCGCCCACCGCCACCCGGTAGGTGCTGGTGCCCAGCAGGCCCAGGTCGATGCGTTGGGCCACGCCGGCTTGCAGCAGCAGGTAGCGCACGTCGGCCCCGAGCACGTGCGGCACGGCCAGGCGCCCTTGCACGCTGAAGGTGGGCCACTTCGAGCCCAGGTTGAACTTGCCGTCGGGCCGGTTGATGTAGCGCTGGCCGGGCTTGAAATCCACGCCCAGGCCCACGGTGAGGGCCTTGCTTTGGCCGAAGCCGGTGCCACAGGGGGCCTCCTCGGCCACGGGCTGGTTGGGCGTAAAGGCGCGGCCCGGCACGTCGTGCAGCAGCCGGTCGGTGGTGTTGAATAGCTCGCGGCGGTCGAAGTAGCTGGCCGTGGTGCGCAGCGTGAGGCCGTTCACGGCTTCGGTGAGGAAGCTGATTTCCGCACCGTCGCGGCGGTACAGCTTGGCGTAGTTGCGGTTGGCCAGCAGCGTGTAAATCGAATTGATGGCCGGCGTGAGCTGCGAGTTGCGGTCGAAATTCTCCACCGTGCGGCCCGCCACGAGGCCCACCTGGCGCGTCACCACTGGGTCGAGCTGCCAGGTGAGGGCCAGGCTGGGGTTGAGCTGCCGGTTGCTGAAGCCGTAGCGCAGCACCGGCGCCAGCGTCAGGAAGCGCTTGTCGTCGGTGCGCTTGGCAAATGCCACGCGGGCGTTGGCCACCACGCCTTCCACGGTGTTGTATTGCAAGATGTTGGCCACCGGCTCCACCGTGAAGCTGGTCTGCTTGAACGAGTTACGGTAGGTGTAGCCGCCCACTGCCAGGTTGATGGGCTCGAACTTGTTACGCTTGCGGTCCATCGAATCCTGGTAGGGGCGCGAGCGGCGGATGACCTCGGTGCTGTCCTTGGTGCGGTAGTCCTTCTGCTCTTCGGCCGAGAGTGGCACGGGCCGAATCTGGGCCCAGTAGGCGGTGTCGCGCTCGTTCACGCCCTTCTCCACCAGTTGCACCTCGCCGCGCGGCATGAATAAGTTATTAGCATTATCACTGTTCGCGCTTTCTGGGGCCCTTTTGGGGGGTTGCAGCTTTAGCAAGGGCTTCGAAGGCGAATTAGTCGGCGC
>NZ_MDZA01000021.1 GCF_001816125.1 Hymenobacter coccineus
CCCCGCCCGCCCGCCGCCGGGGCCCCACGGCGGCCGCCGCGCTCGCCGATTTCCAGGGCCTGGAGGCGCTGTTTACGCCGCCCAAAAATTACGTGGTGCCGCACACCGACCAGGCCCTGACGCTGGACGGCAACCTGACGGAAAGCGACTGGCAGCGGGCCCCCTGGACGACGGACTTCGTGGACATTGAGGGCGCGGCCAAGCCGCTGCCGGCATTCCGGACGCGGACCAAGATGCTGTGGAACGACTCGACGCTGTTCGTGGCCGCCACCTTGCAGGAGCCGCAGGTGTGGGCCACCCAAACCCACCACGACGACATTATTTACAAGGATAACGACTTTGAGATTTTTCTTAGCCCGACCAATAACACCAACCAATACTTTGAGGTTGAGGTAAATGCGCTAAACAAAACCTTCGAGCTATTCCTGCCCAAGCCCTACCGCAACGGCGGCGACGCGCTGGTGAGCTGGGACGCGGCCGGCCTGCGCTCGGGCGTGCAAATTGCCGGCACCCTGAACCATCCGCAGGACCAGGACCAGGGCTGGACCGTGGAGCTGGCCATCCCGCTCAGGGCCCTGTACATTGGCTACGACTGGCACCCGCCCACCGAGGGCGCGCTGTGGCGCATCAACTTTTCGCGCGTGGAATGGGACACCGACGCGGCCGGCAACCAGAATCCCAAGCGCAAAAACGCAGCCGGCAAGGACTTGCCCGAGCACAACTGGGTGTGGTCGCCGCAGGGCCTCGTCAACATGCACTACCCCGAGCGCTGGGGCTACTTGCAGTTCACGCGCCAGGCCAGCGCCGCGTTCACCCTGCCCTACGCCGAGCAGCAGCGGCGCTACCTGTGGCTGGTGTACTACCGCCAGCAGGCGTACCGCCAGCAGCACGGCCGCTACGCCGCCACGCTGGCTGAACTCAAAATAGGGCCCCGGCCCAGCATCGACGGCCAGGCCAACCAACTCCAGCTGGCCGCCACGGCCCGGCAGTTTTCCGCCACTGTGGCGGCCCCGGGGGCCCCGGGGGCCCCGGCCCTCCGCATCAACGACGAAGGACTCATCGAAACCCTGAAAGTAGTTTCGAGACCTACAGAGGAAATTAAAAATTAAAAGTGATGAATTAAAAACTTGATGGTCAGATTTTTAATTCATCACTTTTAATTTTTAATTCCTGTCTAACTCCTACCCATCTGTAACCCGCCCTCAGTTATGAACAGCCGCCGGAATTTTGTGAAGCGCAGCGTGGCCGCGGGCCTGTCGGCCGCCATTCTGCCCGCCGTGGCCGAAGCGGCCCTGCCCGCCGCGGGGGCCCCCAAGGCCCCGTGGAAGCATTGGGTGTGGACCAACCCCGACCCCAAAGACACGGCGACCGAGCTGGCCGAGCGCTACAAAAAATACTACGCGGCGGGCATCCGCGGCATCTTTTTCGAGGCCGACAGCGAGAAGCACTGCCGCGCAGCCAAGGCCCAGAAACTGGAGGCCCACCGCTGGATCTGGACGATGAACCGCGGCGAAAAGGCGCTGCTCGCCGCCCACCCCGAGTGGTACGCCGTGAGCCGCGCGGGCAAATCGTGCGCCACCCACCCGCCCTACGTGGACTACTACCGCTGGCTGTGCCCCTCGCGCCCCGAGGTCATCGAGTACCTGGCCAACGACTACGCCGCGGCCCTGAAGAAGGACTACGTGGACGGCGCGCACCTGGATTACGTGCGGTTTTGCGACGTGATTCTGCCGGTGAACCTGTGGGATAAGTACAAGATTGTGCAAACCAGCGAGCTGCCCGAGTACGACTTCTGCTACTGCCCGGTGTGCAAGGCGGCCTACCAAGCCGAGCACGGCATCGACATTGACACGGTGCAATTTCCGGAGGCCAGCCCCTCGTGGCGGCAGTTCCGCTACCAGCGCGTGAACCGGGTGGTGGCGCGGCTGATGGCCGTGGCGAAAGCTCACGGTAAGCCCCTGACGGCCGCCGTGTTCCCCACCCCCGACATTGCCCACCGCAACGTGAAGCAGGACTGGGTGAACTGGAACATCAGCGGCGTGTGCCCCATGATTTACCACGGCTTCTACAAGGAAAACGTGGCCTGGATTGGCCAGGCCGTGGCCGAAGGCGTGGGGGCCCTGAACGGCAAATTCCCACTGTACGCCGGCCTGTACCTGTCCGATTTCAAGAACGACGCCGAGGTGCAGCAAGGCATCGAGCTGGCCCTGCGCAACGGCGCGGCCGGCGTGTCGCTGTTCGGCAACGTGAGCGACGGCACCCTGGCGGCGCTAAAAACCGCGGCGGCGAAAGTGGGCGCCTAGCCCGGGCAGCCCCCCGCCCCGCCCAGGGCCCCCGCCGCTCCAAATTCCCCGATTAAGTTGTATTTTACCTGAGATTATGGCCACTGACTTGCTCGTACCTGCTCCGCCGGCCGCCGGCCGGGGCCCCGGCGCGGGGGCCCCAGCCGGGCCCTCGCTGCCCGTGTTCCTCGACCTGGAGCAGCGGCGGGTATTGCTGGTGGGCGGCGGCGACGAAGCCCTGGCCCAGCTCTCGGCCGTGCTGCACGAGCACCCGCACGCGGCCATCACGGTGGTGGCCCCGCACCTGCTGCCGGCCCTCTACGCCCTGGCCGCCGAGCACGAGCAGGTCATCCTGCGCCCCCGCACCTTCGAGCCCAACGACCTGGTGGGCCACGACCTGGTGCTGGTGGCCGCCACAGACGAGGCCCTGCACGGCCGCGTGCGGGCCGCTTCATCGGCCCGCCGGCTGCACGCCGTGGCCGCCCTCGGCCCCGCCGAGGAGGCTGCCGCCATCGACTACTGGCGGCGCGTGGCCAAGGCCACCTTGGGGGCCTTCGCCGTTTTTTTGGTGCTCAACATTTTGTCGTACTACTTCACCTGGCAGCAGGTGTGGGGCGTGGCCCGCTCGTCGGGCACGTTCTACACGTTTGTGGCGGTGGGCTTCATTGCCCAGCTCATCGACGGGATGCTGGGCATGGGCTACGGCGTGGTGTCGGCCATCAGCCTGATGTCGCTGGGGCTGAGCCCGGCGTCGGTCAGCGCCAGCATCCACACGGCCGAGATGTTCGCCAGCGGTGCTTCGGGCTACAACCACTACCGGTTCGGCAACGTCAACAAGCGCTTGTTCAAGGTACTGCTGCTGCCGGGCATCGCCGGCTCCATCAGCGGGGCCCTGCTGCTGGCCAAGTTCGGCGACGAGTACGCCAACATCATCAAGCCGGTGCTGGCGCTGTACTTGCTAGGGCTGGGCGTGCGCATCATCAGCAAGGCCGTGCGCAAGCAGGCCCAGCAGCGCCGCAAGGTGAAAAACGCCGGCTGGCTGGCCGGCGCCGGCGGCTTCCTCGACTCGTTCGGCGGCGGCGGCTGGGGGCCCCTGGTCACGAGCACGCTCATCGCCAACGGCCGCACGCCCAACTACGTCATCGGCACCGTCAGCCTGGTCGAGTTCTTCGTGACGTTCGCCAGCGCCCTCACGTTTATCTCGATTTTAGGCCTCTCGCACTGGCAAATTGTGGCGGGCCTCATCGTGGGCGGCGTGGCGGCCGCGCCCATCGCCGCCCGCCTGGCCGGCCGCCTGCCCACCCGCTGGATGTTTCTCGGCGTGGGCGCCATGGTGGTGGTGTGGAGCCTGTGGGCCCTGCGCAAAGTGGACGTGGCCGCCGTCTGGCACTACCTGGGGGCCCTGTTCAACTAACCAGCGGGCACTTTTGCCAGCGCGCGGGCGTACTTTGGTAGTGCATTAAATATATCTCCCATGACCAAGGAAAAGCTATTCGAAGCCGTCAAGGATTTACCTGAAACCTTCGAGCTGGAAGACCTTTTCGAGCGCTTAGTCCTCATCAAGCGAATTGAGGAAGGCCTTCGCCAAGCCGATAACGGCGAAACCCTGACTGAAAGCGAAGCCCGGGCCTACCTCGGCCGCTGGCTACCCGGCGCTGGGGTAGCGGCGGCGTAGCCAGCGGTTGGTATGCTATTGCACTACACCACCCGTTTCCTGCACGAAACCGACGAGCAAGCCGAGTACTTGGCCCAATACTCACCGGCCCGGGCCGGGCTATTCGTAGACGCCATTTTTCGCCAACTGGCACTGCTGAAGCCACACCCGCGCCTAGGGCGGGTAGTGCCGGAGTTTAGCGACGACGCAGTTCAGGAACTGCTATTCCGGCAGTATCGACTGGTTTACCGAATTACTTCTGAAGAACGCATCGACGTTCTGACGTTGCAAACTGGCCTGCGGCCGTTGCAATTGCCTCTTTAGTCACATAGCAAAAAAGCCCGCCTGAAGCATCAGGCGGGCCGTTCTTATTAATTACCAAATGCAGCCTGGGGGCCCTAAATGTCGAACTTAATACCCTGGGCCAGCGGCAGCTCGGTGGAGTAGTTGATGGTGTTGGTTTGGCGGCGCATGTACACTTTCCAAGCATCGGAGCCGGACTCGCGGCCGCCGCCGGTTTCCTTTTCGCCGCCGAACGCGCCGCCGATTTCGGCCCCGCTCGTGCCGATGTTCACGTTGGCAATGCCGCAGTCGGAGCCGCTGGCGGCCAGGAAGGCTTCGGCCTCGCGCATGTTCAGGGTGAAGATGCTGCTGCTCAGGCCTTGGCGCACGTCGTTTTGCAGGTCAATGGCGTTTTGCACGTCGCCGCGGTACTTGATGAGGTAGAGGATGGGCGCGAAGGTTTCTTCCTGCACCGTGGCGTAGTGGTTTTCCACTTCCACCAGCGCGGGCCGCACGTAGTGGCCGCCGGCGTATTCGGCGCCGCTCAGCACCTCGCCGCCAGTCAGCAATTTGCCGCCTTCGGCCTGCACTTTTTCCAGGGCCCCGGTGAAGGCCGTCACGGCGGCCCCGTCAATCAGGGGCCCCACGAGGGTGCCTTCCTGCAGCGGGTGGCCGATGGGGAGCTTGGGGTAGGTGGCCAGCAGGCGCTGCTTCACGTCTTCAAAAATGCTGTCTTCGATAATGACGCGGCGGGTGCTGGTGCAGCGCTGCCCGGCCGTGCCCACCGCCCCAAATACGATGGCGCGGATGGCGATGTTGAGGTCGGCGTTTTGGGTGACGATGATGGCGTTGTTGCCGCCCAGCTCCAGCAGGGCGCGGCCCAGGCGGGCCCCCACCACTTCGCCCACCTTGCGGCCCATGCGGGTGCTGCCCGTGGCCGACACCAGCGGCACGCGCCGGTCGGCGGCCATGGCCGCGCCGATGGTGGCGTCGCCGATAATCAGGTTGAACACGCCTTCGGGGATGTCGTTGTCGGCCAGCACGCTGCGGATGATGTGCTGCACGGCCACGGCCGTGAGCGGCGTTTTCTCCGACGGCTTCCAGATGCTGACGTCGCCGCACACGGCGGCCAGCATGGCGTTCCAGCTCCACACGGCCACCGGGAAGTTGAAGGCCGAGATGATGCCCACCACGCCCAGCGGCTGGTACTGGTCGTACATGCGGTGCGCGGGCCGCTCCGAGTGCATGGTGAAGCCGTGCAGCTGCCGGCTCAGGCCCACGGCAAAGTCGCAGATGTCAATCATTTCCTGCACTTCGCCCAGGCCTTCTTGCAGGATTTTGCCCATCTCGGCGCTGACCAGCTTGCCCAGCGGCTCCTTGCAATCGCGCAGTTTGTTGCCAATCTGGCGCACGATGTCGCCGCGCTTGGGGGCCGGCACCAGGCGCCAGGTTTTGAAGGCTTCCTGGGCGGCCTGCACCACGGTTTCGTAGTCGGCGGCCGTGGCGAAGGCCACGCTGGCAATGCGCTGGCCGTCAGCGGGCGCGTTGATGACGCGGCGGTCGGCGTTGGGGCCCCGCCCCAGGTGCGGCCGGTGGCGTAGGCTGCGTTGTCGGTTTCCACGCCGAGCTGGCGCAGCACGTCTTGCAGGCCGTGGGGGTCGGCGTGGAGGTGGCCGCCGGGCACGGCGAGGTCGGCGGCGGTTTCTTGTTCGAGGGCTTGCTTCATCTTCTAATAGAACGGGGATGGGAAGGCAACGGTGGGGGCCTCGCGCGGCGGCGGGGCCCCGGCAAAAGTAGGGCCCCCACCGGGCCCCCACCGGCCCGCTGCCCCGGGGGCCCCAGGTCGCCGGCCCGGTGCAGCGCCCAGTGAAGAACCCCTGTCTTTTACGCCTAACTTGCTAACAGATTCACATTTTCTCATTCCTTCTTCTAATGATGCAAAAAAGACTCTGGCTGATGGGCTTGGGCACGGCGCTAGCCCTGCAACCGGCCGCTGCCCAAACCAAAAAAGCTCCCACGCCCAAGCCCAAAACCGTGGTGGCCACCAAGCCCGCCGCTACCGGCGCCAAGCTGGTCGAAACCGTGGTGCGCAAGCCCGGGGCCCTCACCATTCCCTACAGCAAGTACGTGCTACCCAACGGCTTGACTGTAATCGTGACAGAGGACCACTCTGACCCGCTGGTGCACGTGGACGTGACCTACCACGTGGGTTCGGCCCGCGAGCAAATCGGCAAGTCGGGCTTTGCCCACTTCTTCGAGCACATGATGTTCCAGGGCTCCGACCACGTGGGCGACCAGCAGCACTTCAAGTTGGTGACGGCCGCCGGCGGCACCCTCAACGGCAGCACCAACCAGGACCGCACCAACTACTACGAGACGGTGCCAAGCAACCAGGTGGAAACCGCAATGTGGCTCGAAGCCGACCGCATGGGCTTCCTGCTGGACGCCGTGAGCCAGAAGAAGTTCGAGATTCAGCGCTCGACGGTGAAAAATGAGCGCGGCCAGAACTACGACAACCGCCCCTACGGCCTGGCCAGCGAGTACGTGGCCAAAACGCTGTACCCCTACGGCCACCCCTACTCCTGGCTGACCATCGGCTACCTCAAGGACCTCGACGCCTCGAACGTCAACGACCTCAAGAACTTCTTTTTGCGCTGGTACGGCCCCAACAACGCCACCCTAACCGTGGGCGGCGACGTGAAAACGGCCGACGTGATAAAGTACGCCGAGAAGTACTTCGGGCCCATCAAGCGGGGCCCGCCGTGCAAAGCCAACACCTGCCCGCGCCCGTGCTGAGCGCCGACCGCTACGTGAGCTACGAGGACAACGTGCGCTTCCCGCTGGTGGAAATGGTGTTCCCGACCGTGCCCGAGAACACGCCCGACGACGTAGCGCTCCAAGCGCTGGCTGAAATCATCGGGCAGGGCAATAACTCGCTGCTCTACAAAAACCTGGTGAAAAACCAGCAGGCCGTGCAGGCCGTGGCCTACAGCAACACCTCGGAGCTGGCCGGTGAATTCATTGTCCAGGCCCGCGCCTTCCCCGGCAAAGGACTGGACAGCACCGAAGTGCGCCTGCGCAACAGCCTGGCCGAGTTTGAGAGAACCGGCGTGAGTGACGCTGCCCTCCAGCGCTTCAAGGCCAGCCGCGAGGCCCAGGTGGTAAACGGCCTGGCCAGCGTGCAGGGCAAGGTGAGCGTACTGGCCGCCTACCAAACCTACACCGGCAACCCCAACTACCTGGCCGTGGAATTGCAGCGCCTGCGGGCCCTCACCAAGGCCGATGTGCAGCGCGTGTACGACAAGTACCTCAAGGGCAAGCACGCCGTTATCCTGAGCGTGGTACCCAAGGGCAAGCCCGAAATGGTAGCCAAAAAGGACAACTACGCCGTGGACCCCGCGGGCTACCAGGCCCCCAAGGACCAGTACGCCGGCCTGACCTACGTGAAAGCCCAGGACACCTTCGACCGCAACGTGCAGCCCAAGAGCAGCGGCAACCCCGTGGTGAAAGTGCCCACGTTGTACGAAACCACGTTTGACAACGGCTTGAAAGTGGTGGGCACCCGCAACACCGAAATCCCGGCCGTGACGATGCTGCTCACCATCCGCGGCGGCCACCGGCTGGAGCAGGCCACCCCCGGCAAGGCCGGCATTGCGGCCCTCACGGCGGCCATGATGAACGAAGGCACCCAGAAGTATACCAGCGAAGAAGTAGAAGCGGCCCTTGACCAGCTCGGCAGTGCCGTGCGCGTGGGCGCCGGTGACGAAAACACGACCGTGTACATCCAGTCGCTGACCAAGAACATCCCCGCTACCCTGGCCATCGTGCAGGAGGTGCTGCTGCACCCGCGCTTCGACGCCGCCGAATTTGCCCGCCTCAAAAAGCAAACCCTGGAGGGCATTGCCAACCAGGTAACGCTGCCGGTGGCCATCGCCAACAACACCTACAGCCGCCTGCTGTACGGCCCGAACAGCATCATGAGCGTGCCCGCCAACGGCACCACGGCGTCGGTAACGGGCATCACGCTCGACGACGTGAAGGCCTTTTACGCCGCCAACTACGCGCCCAACGTGTCGTCGCTGGTGGTGGTGGGCGACGTGGCCGAGGCCGACGTGCTGCCCCAGCTGGGCTTCCTGAAAACCTGGGCTAAAAAGGACGTGGTGGTGCCGCCCACGGTGGCCGCCATTGCGCAGCCCGACAAAACGCGCGTGTATTTTGTGGACAAGTCCGGCGCGGCGCAGTCGGAAATCCGGGTGGGCTACCTCACCACGCTGCCCTACGACGCCACCGGCGACTACTACAAGGCTTACCTGACCAACTACGTGCTGGGGGGCGCCTTCAATTCGCGCATCAACCTGAACCTGCGCGAGAACAAGGGCTACACCTACGGGGCCCGCTCGGGCTTCCAGAGCACGCGCAACCCGGGGCCCTTCACGGCCCAGGCCGGCGTGCGCGCCGACGCCACCGCCGCCTCGGTGAAGGAGTTCATGAGCGAGCTGACCGGCTACCGCACCGGCATCACCGACGACGAGCTGGCCTTCCTGCAATCGTCGGTGGGCCAGAGCGACGCCTTGAAGTACGAAACCGGCGGCCAGAAAGCGGCCTTCCTCTCCCGCCTGGTCGAGTACAACCTCAAGCCCGACTACGTGAACCAGCAGGCCGACATCCTGAAAAACCTGACCCGCGCCGACGTGCAAGCCGCCGCCCAGAAGGACCTGCCTGACAACATGTACATCGTGGTAGTGGGCGATAAAAAGCAGCTGCCCGCCGTGCAGGCCCTGGGCTACGAGGTGGTGGAGCTGGACGCCGACGGCAAGCCCGCGCCCGCTGCGGCCCCCGCCCCGGAAGCCGCCGCCGTTCCGGCCCCCATGCCCGCCGAGCCCGTGGGCAAGACGAAGCGCAAACGCAAGGACGCCGACGGCAAGACGACCAAGGACGTGACCCGCCCCGGCGACGCCAAGTAGGCCCGCTGCTACTCCCAAAAAGGCCCCGCCGGACGTTCCGGTGGGGCCTTTTTGCTGCGGTTTAGGGCCCCAGGGGCCCTGGCCGGGCAATGCGCGTTTATAACGAAAAACAGGAGCAGCTACAGTTTCTTATCGAAGCGCCCTTGCGTGACTTTTATGGTGTCACAGCCCGGTCTGTAGAGGGTGAAGGCGAACGTGCCCGCGATGACGCCCCGCGCCAAATCCAGCCGGGTGACCGTCAAGGTGCCCGTGCGATAGGTCAAGCTCGGGGCTTCTAAAAACTCTTTGCACGGAGCTTCCCGTGCGAGATCCGCAAAAAAAGCCTCACGGTCGCCGCTGAGTACAAGGGGATAACTTCCCGGCTGTGCAATCCGGTTTCCGCCAAATATTAAGTATTGTTCATGAGCCGCTCCGTCTGGGTAGCGGTACACGCGCACCTGCAAATTGCCCCCGCGGTAGCCTGGGTCGTACGTGACAATGAAATTAGGGCGGCTGTTGTAGCCTTGGGGCGTCCAAGGTTGGCCGTTGAGCAAGCAGCCGAAGGCGTTGGCCCCGGTTTGCGTGGCGGGGGGCAGTTGGTCGGCCGGGGCGGGGGCGTCTTTTTTGCAGCCTAGCAGCAGGGCCAGGGGCAACAGCAATAAGGCTTTCATGGATACAAAAGCGGGAATGGCTCACTGACACCGGCCGCAGGGCAGCTACCGGGTACTGGTACCAAACCTACCGCTCCGGCAGAAGCCGGCCAAACCAATAATTGAACCCGTTAGACATTTAAAATCGGCCATCTGTCGCTGTAATCTATTGTATAACAAACAACTAATCAATAATAATTAGGCGCGCGCATTCCGCCTGATTTCCCCAGGGTAGCCCGGCGCCACCGGGGCCCCACGCCGCGGCTTGGTAGCCCGCCGTACCGCCGGCGCCGGGCGCAGCGCGGGGAGTGGCCCGCCCCGGGGAGCGGATGGCGCGGGGTACCGAGAGCGGCTTCTGAATCGGGGTACAATCGGTACGGACGGCTTGTGTCACGGCGGGCCGCGCCGTTCTACCGCATTGGACATACCGGCTCGGCCGCCCCAATGCGGGATTTGCGCCGCCGTGGGGCCCCTGGGCCGCTACCGCAGCACGGCGTCGGGCGCGGCGGCGCGGGTGAGGCTACGAAAGGCGTAGTCACCGTCGCCCTGCACGGTGCGCAGCTCCTCGTCGGAAAGCTGGCGGATTTTGGTTTGGTAGTCCTGGTAGTAGGCCACGAACACGGCCAGCTCCAGGGCCCTATTTTCGAAGGGCACCATGTTTTCGATGACCTGCGTGAACAGGTGGGGGCTATGGGTGGTGATAAAAAACTGGTTGCCGTTGCCGGCCACAATGCGGCGCACCAGCTCGGTGGCGTAGTCGGGGTAGAGGTGGGTTTCGGGTTCTTCCAGTAGCAGCACGGCTTTGCGGTTCGATTCGAGCACGGCCAACAGGAAGCCGTAGTGGCGCAGCGCGTCGCCGGTGCTGTGGTAAGGGTACACGTGGCTCAGGCCGTCCAGCTCCTTGGAAATCTCCAGCCGGCCCGCGTCCACGCGCACGCGCAGGGCCAGGCCCTGGGCAGCAAACAGGCCCATGAACTCGCGGCGCAGCTCGGCGTTGGTTTCCAGCACCCGCACTAGGTTGTCGCCGTGGGGCGGGAACAGGGCCGCGCCCGGCCGGGCCACGGCCAGCTTGGCCTCGCTGCGGAAGCGGTAGGCCTTCACGGCCTGCGGGTACCAGGGCGAGCCCGACGACAGGTAGCGGGCCTCGGTGGGGGCCCCCAGCCCGGGGCGGCCGCGCTTGCCCAGCTCGGTGTAGTAGTAGCCGCCCGGCGTGGGCGGGGCCCCGGTGCGCAGCAGGTAGGCCCCCAGCCGGTCGAGCAGGGCCCCGTCGTCGCCGGCCCGCGAGAGGTGGCCGCCGGCCAGGGGCGTGCCCATCTGGGTGCGCAGCTCTCGGTAGGCATCTTGGCTGAAGCTGGCGTAGCGGTAGCCGGGGCTCTGGCTGGCCTTGCCCAGCAGGCACAGGTCGCGGTCGGTTTCGATTTTGATGGGGCTAGCCGTCAGGTTGTCGTGGAACAGCTGGCGGGGCTTGTCGTAGCGCACGAAGCTGCCCACGAACTTGTCCTGCTGCTCGTAGGGCACGCTGCCCAGCAGGCTCATGGCCTCCAGCACGGTCGATTTGCCCGCGTTGGGCTGCCCAATGATGATGTTCACCCGCCGCGGGTGCAGCAACGCACTGCGAATCGACTTAAAGTTTTGGATGTGCAGCGTGTTGATGGCGGAGTCCATGCAGGGGCTGGGCGGTGACGTGGGCAGCGGGCAAGCCTAGCAGCCCATTACGCGAAAAAAAGCGCAACAGACTTTAGGGCAAGCCAACAAACATACAACCCGAACAATGAAATAATTGAATTTTCAAGCATCTCATCCAACGCTTTAGTATCCTAATGTTCAAATACTTGCAGGCAATAGTATTCGACCGCGAAGCGACTAAAAACCTTCCAATTTATCCCCAAAAAATACCCCAAAAAAAGCCCCGGCCGAATCGGCCGGGGCTTGCTACTGAGGGCCTGGGGGCCCTACTCCTGCCCGATGGGGTAGAAGGATTTGCGGCCGTCGGGGTACACGCCTTCAACGAGGGCCCCCGAGTTGTCGCGGGCCTGATCGAGGTAGGCCTGCACGTCGGCGGGCTTGCGCACCAGGTTCTTGTCGATGCGGGTGATGATGAAGCCATCAGCCATCCCGGTTTCGCGGAAGTTGCTGCCTTTGATGCCCGTAATCACGGCCCCGCCTTTGATGTCGAGCTTGTTCTGAAGCTGCGTGGGCACTACCGAGAGGGTCGCGCCTTCGTACTTCACGGAAGCGGCTAGGGTGGGCTCGCGCACCACGGCCGTGGTGCCGGTGGCGTTGCGCAGGGTAGCCGTTACGGTGGTGGGCGTGGTGCCGCGCAGGTAGGTTACCTTGATCTGGTCGCCGGGGCGGAAACGCGCCACCTGCTCTTGCAGCTGCGACGAGGTATTGACGGCCAGGCCGTTAATATCGGTGATGATGTCGCCTTCTTTGAGGCCAGCGGCGGCAGCGGAGCTGTTGGGCGTGAGGCCGGCCACGTACAGGCCGTTCAGGTTGGCCAGCTTCTTCTCAGCGGCCAGGCTGGCGTCCACTTCGCGCATCTGCACGCCGAGCAGGGCGCGCTGCACCACTTTATACTTCAGTAAGTCGTCGACCACCTTGCTCACCAGCGCGCTGGGGATGGCGAAGGAGTAGCCCTCGTAGCTGCCCGTGTGCGAGGCAATGGCCGAGTTGATGCCCACTAGGTCGCCGCTCAGGTTCACCAGGGCCCCACCCGAGTTGCCGGGGTTCACCACGGCGTCGGTCTGGATAAACGACTCGATGCCCATGCCGTCCTCACGGCGCAGGATGTTGATGTTGCGGCCCTTGGCCGAAATAATACCGGCGGTTACGGTTGAGTTTAGGCTGAACGGGTTACCCACGGCCAGCACCCACTGGCCCACCTTCACCTCGTCAGAGTTGCCGTACTTCACGAAGGGCAGGTTGTCGGCTTTCACCTTCAGCACGGCCAGGTCGGTGTTGGGGTCGGCGCCCACCAGCTCCGCTTCGTAGCGGCGCTTGTCGTCCATCACCACCGTAATTTTCGAAGCCTTGTCAATCACGTGGTTGTTGGTCACGATGTAGCCGTTGGCCGCAATGATGACGCCTGAGCCGGAGCCTTCGCCCCCGCCGCGCTGCTCACGATCTTCGCCCTGCCCCTGGCCCTCGCCCCCGTCGCCAAAAAACTGGCGCAGGAAGGGGTCCATTTGCATCCGGCGGCGCTGCTGGCTTTGCGGCGCGGCGGCGTATTCGGTCATCACGTGCACCACGGCGGGCGTCACGGCGGCCGCAGCGGCCACAAAGTTCAGGCCCTCGGGGGCGGCGTAGGTGCTGCTGCGCATGGCCGACGTATAGCGCACGTTTGGGTCGGCGGCCAGCACGGTTTGGGTGGTGCGGGGTGCGGGTTCCAAAAGCTTGTACCCGCCCACAGCCACGCCTCCGCCCAGTATGGCGGAACCGAACAGGCCGAGCATCATTTGTTTTGCTTGCATGGTTGGTAAAGAGGAAGATAGTAGAATTAAAAACGAAACCGGCCAGCCAAGGTTTGCCGCCCGCCGGGGCCCCACAACGCACGAGGGAGTCGAATTCGTGCGGCAAGGTTGCCTGCTTAAATAAAGCGAATTGGCCCCCCAATGGTTCGCCCCCGCGGGGACCAGCTCCGGCCCACCAAGCTACAATACTTGGGCCAATAAAAAAAGCGCCTCCACAAGGCGCCTTTTTTACCGATATAAAACGGCCAGGGGCCCCGGCGGGCGGCAAATTCGTCAGGCCGCGGCCGGGTCCGGCCTAGTGCTGGGTGGGCAGTTGCTGCCGGCCCTCCGCGCCCCGGCCTGCCCCGAAAGTGTAGCGCAGGTCGAGGCCCAGCAGTGGGGTGCGCACGTTAACGTTGCCGCCCGCCGTTTGCTGGCCCATGACGTTGTACTGCGGCAGTGTAGCGAAGTAATCGGCGCCGTAGGCAAACCAGGGCGTGAAATCGAAGCCAGGGCCCGTGCGCACCCCCACTTCGGCCCGCAGGTTGGTGTACTGGATGAACCGCTCGCCAGGGTCGCCGGCGTCCTTTTGCAGGCGCAGGTGGGTAGCGGCCTCGAAGCTGAGGCGGGGGCGCAGGGCCAGGCCGGTGGCCGGGTCGGCCCCGCCGAGGGGAATAATTTTCTCCAAATCGAGCCGCAGCCGCACCCAGTTCTGGTTGGAGGACGGCGAGAAGTTGCCGGTGTAGAAGCGCCGCTCCACGCTCAGGCGCTGCCCGAAGGTGAGGGGCCCCAGGGCCGAGCGGTGGCGCAGCAGCACCTCGGGCACCAGCACCGAGCTGCCGGTGCCGTAGCGTAGGGCCACCGCGCGCGCCCCCCAGCTCCACTTAGGGCCCCAGAAGTGCTCGTAGGCCAGGGCGGCGAAAGTTTGGGTCAGGTATTTTTCTTGGGCAAACTGGGTGGTGCCCACGTTCAGGAGCAGGTAGTCGCCGTTGCGCAGGGCCAGCTCGGCCTGGGCGGCGGGCACCAGGACTAGGGGGTTGGCATCGCGGCTGGTTTGGGCGCGGGCGGGCCCCAGGGCCCCCAGCAAGGGCAGCGTTAGTAATAAGCGGCGCATAGCGGTGGTAATGATTGGGATAGAATAAGGGGCAGTTTGACTTGTTTTTTTGGCTTTTGGAACAATGTAGAGACGCATCCTTGCGTCTCTGTCTTGAACGACTTGTCCGAAAACTGTTCAAGCCTGAGACGCAAGGATGCGTCTCTACATCGTGCTGAGATTAACTCAAACCACCCCTTAAAGCTACTGCCCGGCCAGCGCTTGCAGCTCGCGCACGGCCAGCCAGGCCATCAGGCCGGGGCCCACGGCGAGGGCCTTTTCGTCGATGTCGAACGTGGGCGTGTGCACCGAGGCGGCGAAGCGGCCGTCGGGGGCCCGGGTGCCCAGGCGGTAGAAGCAGGCCGGGGCCGCCTGCGAGAAGTAGGCAAAGTCTTCGGCCGCCATCCACTGGTCCAATTCCACCACGTTTTCGGGGCCCAGGTAGGCTTCGGCGGCGGCGCGGGTGCGGGCGGTGAGGGCGGGCTCGTTTTCCAGGTACGGGTAGCCGCGGCGGATTTCCAGCTCGCACACCGCGCCCATGCTGGCGGCCAGGCCCTCGCAGAGCTGGCGCAGGTGCTGGTGGGCCTCGTTGCGCCACTCCTCGTTCAGGGTCCGGAAGGTGCCTTCGATGTACACCTCGTTGGGAATGACATTGGTAGCGCCGTTGGCAATCACCTTCCCGAAGGAGAGCACCGAGGGCAGCTTGGGATTGGCGCGGCGGCTCACAATTTGCTGCGCCGCCACGATGATGTGGGCCGCCACCAGCACCGGGTCGAGGTTTTGCTCCGGCATGGCCCCGTGGCCGCCCTTGCCCTTAATGGTGAGGTACAGCTCGTCGGTGCTGGCCATGTAGCGGCCAGGGCGCAGCCCGATTTTACCGGCCGGCAGCTGCGGGAACACGTGCTGCCCGAGCACACTACCGGGCGCGGGGTTTTCGAGCACGCCCTCGGCAATCATCAGCGAGGCGCCGCCCGGCAGGCGCTCCTCGCCGGGCTGGAACAGCAGCTTCACGGTGCCGGGCAGCTGACCGGCCTCCTTCAGGGCCACGAAAATGCGCGCCGCGCCCAGCAGCGAGGCCGTGTGCACGTCGTGACCGCAGGCGTGCATCACGCCGGCGTTCTGCGATTTGTAGTCGACCTCGTTTAGCTCCTGGATAGGCAGCGCGTCCATGTCGGCGCGCAGGGCCACGGTGGGGGCCCCGGCGGGGCCCTCCACCAAGGCCACCAAGCCGGTGCCGGCCACAGGCTGCGGGTCGAGGCCCAGCTTGCGCAGCTCGGCGGCCACGTAAGCGGCGGTGGCCGTTTCCTCAAACGACAGCTCGGGGTGAGCGTGCAGGTGCCGGCGCACGGCCACGGTATCGGCGGCGTGGGCGGCGGCCAGGCGCTGGATGGTTTGAACCACGGATTTATCGGATTGGTCGGATTGCACGGATTTTGGGGACGATTTAAGGACGATGCTTTTTGGGCGTTTAAGCTATTTAGAACGTCATGCAACGCGCAGCGAAGCATCTTTGCAACGTAACTAATCACAATTACTGCCGCGGAAAAGATGCTTCGCTGCGCGCTGCATGACGGCCTGCTTTGTACGATTCCCTTGTTCGGGAATAGTTCTAATGGTTACACGAGTTGATACCCCCAGCCTAATCGTTCCCAAAATCTAACAAATCCGCCTTAATCCGTGATTTACTGGGTTTTGTTGAGCACTACTTGCGTGGCCTCCACTTCGGCGCGCTGGGTGAGGCCGCGCAGGCGGGACTTGGCGCGGGCCGCCTCCAGCCGGGTGAGGTAGTCGCCCACGTAGAGGCGGTACACGGGGGCCTTAAAGGTGAGGTAGTCCGTCTCGTCGGGGTAGCGCCCGATGACGGCGCGGCGGATGGCCATGGCTTGGTCGCGCTCCAGGCCCAGGTACACCAGCAAGCGGTAGCCCTGGGCGTATTTCACGTTCTGGTTGGTGAAGGCTTGGTCGCGCAGGCGCTGCTCCGCCTGGGCGTTCACCTGGTTGGTGGGCAGCACGGCGGGGCGGGCGGGCGCAACCACCGGCCGGGCCCCAGGGGCCCCAGCGGGCGGCGCCGGCACGGGCAAGCGGTAGGTCGCGCAG
>NZ_MDZA01000022.1 GCF_001816125.1 Hymenobacter coccineus
CCGGCCGCCAAGGCCCCCAGCGGCAAAACGCCCGTTCGACAGTACTGCGACAGGGCTTTTAAATGGAAGCTTAAAATCGACTAAAAATTAGTCTTTCGGCTTCACTTTCATTTTGTTGCGCTTGCCTTTTACCTTAGCATCCTTGGGCACTACTACCGTGTTGGGGTCCGTCGTGGTCGACTCTACCGTGGTCGTCGTCGTGGCCGGCGCGGGGGTCATATCCGGAGCGGGCGTCATGGCCGGAGCAGCGGGCGTAGCGGGTGCGGTCGTTTGCTGGGTCGTGGTGGTCGTGGTCTGGGCGCTGGCCGAATAGCCACCGGCGACGCACAACAGGGCGAGGAGAATGAGTTGCTTTTTCAAGGGAATGAAGAATTTGGTGAACGAACCCGCGCCACTGAAACGCGGGGTTGAGATGCCTTTAACGGAATAGGTTAAAAAAGTATTGCCTTTATTCACTAATATTTCACAACTATTCACCTTTTTCCCTCCTTTTGGTCCTCAGAGGCACAATTATTGCAGCAAAATTTATTGCTCATAGCCACCTATTTTTGGGTTAAAGCCTCCGCTTTGAGCACTTACCCGCTGACAAACTCCGCCTAACTGGCCTTGCTTTAGGCAGCGAAAGGGTTTCTGTTTTGACTACGCCGGGGCCCTACTCGAACTGCAGCCGCTGGCTGAAGAAGGGCAGCAGCTTTTGGTAGAAGCGGCCGTCGCGGCCCATCACGTGGTTGCTGTGGTTGCCCGCGTAGGGCTCGGCCGAGTGCGGCACCCCGTAGGCCGCGAGCTGAGCGCTGAGCATGCGGCACGCCACCGGAATGTGCTGGAACTGGTCCTACTCACCCCAGTCGAAGGCCACGCCCCGGAGCTGGCGCAAACCGGCCAAGTGCTTCGGCACCAGTTCGTAGGGCGAGGCGGCGATCCACTGGGCCAGCACCACGTCGCGGTGGGCCAGGCTGTCGGCCCCGGCCGCCCACGGCAGCGCCGCCCCAAACGTGCCTCGGCCGGGCGTGGGCGAAAACGCGCGGGCCTGGCCCACAATATGGCCAGCCGCAGCGTACCGTTGCCGCCCATGGAGTGGCCGGCCAGGCCCCGGCTCGCGGGCCGGGCCAAGGTGCAGAAGTGCTGGTCCACAAAGGCCACCAGCTCGCGGGCCGTGAAGTCGGCCCAGGGCCCGTTGGTGGCCGAGTTGGCGTAGAAGCTGCCCTGAAACAAGGTTTGCTCGTTGGGCGCCACCACGATGAGCGGGCGAATTTGCCCGGCGGCAATGGCCTGGTCGAGCAGCGTGCCCAGGCCATCGGCGTGGAACAACAGGCTGTCGTTCTAGGCGAAGCCGTGCAAATAGTACAGTACCGGGTAGCGCCGCGCGGCGCGCTCGTCGTAGCCCGGCGGCAAGCACACGCTCATGCGGCGGAGCGGGTTTTCACCGCCGGGGTTGCCGCGCAGCAGCTTCGAGTCGAGGTACGTGACCACCCCCGACCCGCCGCCGGTGCCTACGCCCGGGCCCCTAAACTGCACCCCATCAGTAGTACCGCCAGCCAGCCACACCGGCCAAAGCGCTTAATACGCGTCAACACAGAATGCATTGTCAACACAGGTAGGGAACGGTCGCCGAAACACATTGGCATGGAGCAACGGGGTAGCTGGGCAGCATTGTGGCCGCTACAAAACTATTAAAGGCAGCTTTGGTCCACCACGAACGTCATCGTGGATCGGGGCAAGCTGGTGGTAAGCGCTGAGGGCCAGCACACCCAGCGGCGAGTATGGATAGGCCAGGATTTCCGCATGACAGCGACTGCAAAAACTACATGCTAAACAAGACACAAACAGCAGAACCCATAATGGCTTTCCCGGCGGGCGCGAGTTTTAAGGAGCAAGTGAAATCCATTTGTATGCAGTTTAGCGTACTTAAAATATATCCTTGATATTTTGAAAACAATTTATAAGCAGTACAGTTATAAGTTATAAAGTCTATTATATAAACAATTAAAGTATTGGCTCAATTATTTTGGTTACATATAAAAGCCGTATTATTATTACTCGACTATTCTAGCTGACTATTTATTATATAGCTACAACTTAGCGCATTTTCGGAATTAATAGCTGTAGTAGGCGGGGCTTACCCTTGCCCGGACGTTCGCGCCCGTTCCCCGGTTGCAGGCCACGACTGGCGGGGCAGGCTCCGCTCCCTACAGCATTCGAACGGTGCAACCCCGAAACCGCGCTACTCTTACCGCTATTTATAAAGTAGGCTTAGCTTACTCCACACACCTCTTTTTCCTCCTATTACAGGCCCCTTTATTTCTGCAATGAGACAACTAGTAGCTAATAGCATAATTTTTATTATAATAGTTTGCACATTTTCTTGCAGCAGCTATCGCAAAGTCCCATACTTTCAAAATATCGACCGAACCACTACTACTTCCGAAGCAATTGATAACCAATCATCTGTGCTCATTCAGAGCGGTGATATTCTGGGAATCAATGTCAGCAGCTTAAACCCAGAGGCTTCCGCTGTTTTTAATTATAACCTCAGCCGCGTCAACGGCAATAACTACGACAACTCACCGGGCAATCCAGTGTACGGATATCTTGTTGACCAGCAAGGCACTATTCAGCTGCCGCTGGTGGGGGCAATGACAGTAGCCGGGTTGGAGCCCGCTCAAATTCGCACCCGGCTTCGCCAGCAACTGCTGGCTTATTTAAGGGAACCGGTCGTTAATATTCGGCTACTGAATTTTCGAATATCGGTGCTGGGCGACGTGGCGAAGCCTGACGTGTACGTGGTAAATAATGAGCGCATCACCCTGTTGCAGGCGCTCAGCCTGGCCGGCGACCTCACCATCACGGCCCAACGCACGAACGTGCTCCTGATTCGGGAGCAGAATGGGCAGCGGCAGTACATTTCTATCGACTTGACTTCGAAGGTATTGTTTACGTCGCCCTACTATTATTTGAAGAACAACGACGTGCTGTACGTGCAGCCCGATAAAGCGAAATATGCGCCGGTAGACCGGGGCTACCGCAACTTATCGCTAGTGCTCTCGGCGCTATCCATTATTGCCATCGTTTTTGCCACCGTCTACCGGTAAGTCACTATGGAAATTTCTACTGGTCGGCTCTCTACTTTTTACACGCCTACTGCCCCGCCCCCGCTCAACGTGCGCGGAATACTAGCGCGCTACCGGCACCACTGGCCTTGGTTTGTGGTGGGCGTAGCACTGGCGCTGCTGGCGGCCTACGCCTACAACCAACTGGCGCAACCCACCTACGAGGTGCAAGCCAGCATACTGGTGGAAGAGGGCAATAAGCAGCCCGGCGAAAGGTCAGCGCTTCAAGAGCTTGACTTTGCGAATGGCAACAACGTGCTGGAAAGTGAGATGGAAATTCTGCGTTCGCGGCGGCTGATGCAGCAGGTGGTGCAAACCCTCGGTCTGAGCACGGTGTACCAGCGGCCGGGCCGTTTCAGCGCCCAAGATTTGTACGGGAAAAGCCCCGTGCAGCTCACCTTTCTGCACACCCTGCGCGGGCAGCACGTGCTGAATATAGTGCTACAGGACACGGCATCGTTTGCGGTGCGGGCGGCCGACGGCACCCTGACCCGGCACGCCTTTGGCCGACCCATTTCGGATAGCTTAGGTACCTGGCAGCTCAATGCCACCGCTAGTCTGCGAGGCTTCGAGGGAGGGGAAGTGCGCATCCGCACCAGCAGCCCCGAGGCAGTGGTGCAGGCCTACCAGAAACTGCTGGACATAGAGCTGATAAACAAGGTGGCGCCCGCCATTCGCTTGCAAATCAAAGACCAGGTGCCCCAGCGCGGCATCGATGTGCTAAACCAACTGATAGCAGCCTACAACAATGCGTCGGCAACGGAAAAAAACAAGCTTACGGCCAATGCATTGCAGTTTATCGACTCGCGGTTGGGGTCGCTGCGCGGCGAGTTGAACCAAGCCGAATCGGCCGTGACGGGCTACCGCAGCCAGCAGGGCTTAGCGGATGTGGCCTCGCAGTCGCAAATAGTGCTGGAAAACACACAGGCCAACGACACCCGCCTGAATACGGCCCAGGTGCAGCTGGCAGTGGTCGAAAGCATCGAGCGCTACCTGCGCAACCCGCAGCCCGCAGCTACCGTGCCCACCACCCTAGGTATCACCGATGAAGCGCTAAACAACTTGGTCGGGCGGCTGACCAGCTTGCAGTTGCAACGCGAAACACTCCTCACCACCACCCCGGCCGGCAACCCGCTGTTCAAGCCGCTGGACTCAGAGATACAGACCACGCAACTCGCCATTCGCACCAGCGTGCAGAACATCAAGGCGTCGCTATTGACGACCATCCGCGAGCTGCGGTCTTTCAACTCGGGCTTCAAGTCTTCCATCAAAAGCATGCCCGGCCAGGAGCAGCAGCTCGTCAACCGCAAGCGGCAGCTTACCATCAAGGAAAACCTCTACAACTACCTGCTGCAAAAACGCGAGGAGGCCGCCCTGAGTTACGCCGCTACCCTCACCAATTCCCGCACCATCGACAGTGCCTACGTGCTGCCTTCGCGGTTGGCTAGCCGCTGGCTCAGCTACCTAGTGGCGCTGGTATTGGGCCTGGTAGTGCCCGCGGGCTTGCTGCAAGCGCAGGCGGGCCTGAGTACCAGGCTGACAACCCGCGCCGAAATTGAGGCGGCTACCCGCGTGCCCGTCTTGGCCGAGTTAGCCCTCGACGAGCGCGACCAAGTTGGCCTAGGCGCGCTCCAAGCGCCCTCCGTGCTAGCCGAGCAGCTGCGCGGCCTGCGCACACGTTTAATGCTCGCGCCGCCCTCAGGGCCAGCGGCGAGCCAGGTGGTGCTGGTCACGTCCAGCGTCAGCGGCGAGGGCAAGAGCTTTTTGAGCGCGCACCTGGCGGCTTCATTTGCCCAGGCAGGCCACGCCACCGTGCTGGTCGATTTGGACCTGCGCCGCCCCAAGCTTTCGCACCGCCTGGGCTTGTCCGGCAGCCATTTGGGGGCCAGCGACTTTCTGGCTGGGCAAGCTGACTGGCCCGCCACCGTGCAGCCCACGGCTATTTCACCCAACCTCAGCTTTATCGGGAGTGGCACCCAGCTCGCCACCCCTGACCTGCTGGAGGGCCCCCAGCTTGCCAAGCTGCTGGCGGAGCTGCGCGGCGCGTACCGCCACATTGTGCTCGACAGCCCCCCCTTGCACCTGGTGGCCGACGCGCTGCTGCTAGCGCAGGCCAGCGACTGCACGCTGTACGTGGTGCGGCAGGGCGTGACGAACCAGGAAGAGTTGGGCTTCATTGAAGAGCTGCGCCAACAGGAGCAGCTGCCAAAGCTGCGGCTCATTTTCAATGGCATTGACAGCCAGAAGTTTGGCTACGGGTATCAGTACGATAATCAGTACTTACGCCCGGCCTAGCCCCAGGCACTGAGCAACATTCCTAAGTAAGGAAGCGCTATGAATCAGAAAGTACTCATCTTTTTTGTATTAGTATCTTTTTATATAGGAAGGTATGTGTTTCTGCGTGCCCGGCGCCAGCGCACCCGCCACCTGCTGTTGAGCTTTGTGCTCACTACTATTCCCTTTCAGATTGCTATTCCGCTGCTGACGCCGACCTACCAGACCATTGCGGGGACGTTCACGGCCAAACTTTTTTTTACCATCCCGCTGCTGGCGAGCCTCCTCATGCTGGCCCGTGAGCAGAATACCCGGATTTTTTACCTAGCTCGGGAGGAGCGGTGGGTAACTGCCGTGCTGCTGCTGCTGCTGGTGTCGTTTTGCAACCCCAATAACTACGCCCTGTGGGCTACCGGGGCGTTTGCCTGGCTCTTTATTACGTGCGTAGTCTTTGCCCGGCTGGTAGCCGCCAACCTCAACCCCACCGAGATTCTGGCGGGCTTTTACGAAAGCTTTGTGGTACTGTGCGGCTTACAAGCCATCCTAGCCGTGTGCTTTCCCTTGCTCGGCCTCACGAGCGTGACGACCTTGTTTCAGGTGGGGGGCGCCGAGTGGTCAACCCGCAACGGCTCACGGCCCGGCGCGGTGGGCGTGTTTGTGCATCCCGGCAACCTGGCGCTTTTCACCATGATGGCTTCCGGGTTTTTTCTGGCTTGCTACCTCACCGGGCAGCACCGCAAGCTGAGCCTAGGGCTGCTGCTGCTCAATGCGATGACCATTGTGCTGACGTATTCCCGCACGTCTTACCTCACGGTGGTGCTGGTGCTGGTCGCCATCTACTATATCTACCACAACGCCCACAAGCCGCTCCTGTCGCTAAAAACCCTGCTGCGGGTAGTGCTGCCCACTACGCTGGTGGTAGGCTGGCTGGTATTTCTGTCGCCGCTCAGCAGCAATTTCCTCGCCAGCGATGCGCAGGAGATGTTTCAGGCCCGCCTCGACCATTGGCTTATCGGCCTGAGCATCTTTCAGCGCGCCCCGCTGCTAGGCGTCGGCCTCAACACCCACCTCGAATACGTGGCACACGATGCGGCCCTGAGCCGCCTCATCCACAACGACTTTCTGACCACCAATCCCATTCACGACATCCACATCGTGGTGCTGGCTGAGGCAGGCCTGGTGGGCGCCGGGCTGTGGCTGCTGTTCCTGGGCCATTCTATCTATCGGGCCAAGGCCAACGTGGCGGCCGGCAACAACGTCGTGTTTTCGCTAACCCACATTGGCGTGGTGCTCTGCTTCACGTTTTACGGCATCACCGATTGGTCGCCGCTGTCGCACTCCATATTTCCCCTTTTTCTGCTCCTAACCTTTTTCGCCTATAAGTACAGCCTAGCGCCCCAGGCGCTGGCGCGGCTAGCATCGGTAGGCCCGCCGGCACTGGTTACCGACTCACTGTCCACCTTGGCTACCAGCACGCTATGAAAGTACTCTACGTGTGCTCGGAATTTTATGCGGGGATGCTGCCCTTCGCCACGTCCATCGTGAATGCGATGCCCGCCGCCACTACCTACGGCGTGTTTGTGTGCACGCCGCAGTGCGACTACCGCCAGACCATTCAGCTGCCGCCGTCTCACTGCGTCTTTATAGATTTTCCGGCCAATAAACTGACCGGCTTGCTGGCCAAGCTCTACCCCGCTCAATTGCTGCGGGCCATTGAGCACACCTGCCGCACACAGGGCATCGACCTCATTCACCTCCTCACCGAGGATACCTCGCTGGCTTACTACCTAGGTCGGCTCGAAAAGCTGGCGCCGGTGCTCTACACCGTACACGACCTATTTCCCCACCCGGCGCAGCACCGCCACGCGTTGGCCTGGGCCATGCGGCATTTTCTAGTTAAGAAGCGCGTCGACTACTTACTGGCGCACGCTACCAATCTAATTACGTGCAGCAAAACGCAGTACGAATGGATGGTAAAGCATTTCCCCGAAAAACGGATTTTTTCCCACGCATTTCCTACTCTCGTTACTAATAGCATTACCGAAGGCACGGCGGTAGTACCGGAATTAGTAGATGTTCCAAATTACACGCTGTTTTTTGGGCGAATTGAGAAATACAAAGGGCTGGAGGTTTTATACGATGCCTACCTCAAGACTAATTCGCTTCAACAGCAACCGTTAGTAATCGCGGGCAGCGGACACATTTATTTTGACCGACAGCTTGAACAAGAGCAAAACATAATTTTCATTAACAGATACATTAACGATAATGAGATAAAACAGTTGTTTTCTAAAGCTCATTGCATTGTGTTTCCTTATACCTCTGCTACTCAATCTGGCGTGCTTTCGTTGGCATTTTACTTTCAGGTTCCCGCTGTCGTTTCAAATATTCCATTCTTGCAAGAATTAGTAGAGGAAGGCGTCACCGGATTCTTGTTTGATAGCACTGATAGTGACGCCTTAGGTCAAAAATTAGTGCATATTCAGACAGAAGATTTGAGTAAGGTTATGTCTAGGGGTTACGAAAACTACACTGAATTTTACGGTGTATCGGCACTGAAGAATCAGCTTCAGCAAGCATATGATATGCTCTCTTTTTCACCGATTCAGAAACAAGAGACGAAGCCAGCTTAGTGTTTTTGCTTCCGAAAGTTATTTCCTTCTATATGAAAGATAAAACGATACTCTCCATTATAACAAACCTCACAATCTATGGTGGTGCTGAAAAGGTTCTTGTAGACGTGCACAATGGATTAAAAGAAATCTTTCCTGCTAAAATCACCGGCTTTCAAAATTTTGCGGATTTACATCCCAAATTAGGAATAACCGCAAACGAGTACGTAAAATTTACCAATCCATTTTTATTAAGAAATAAGATAATTATAGTTCATGCTCGGAATATTATACCATTTATCGTTTTATTAAAAAGGTTTTTGTTTTTGAATACAACTGTAATTTATATTTCCCATAATGTGTATGATTCGCTTCGGTATTTTACTTTTTTCCCAAAAACAATAATATCCATATCTAATAAAGTAACTCAAAACATGATAAATTATTTTCGAATTGATAATAAAAATATAAAATTGATATATAATGGGCTAGAAGATACTAGTTGTTTACCTAGCAAGATAGTTCATCAATACACGCCTGCTAAAATCAGGATATTATATTCTGCCAGGGTAAATAAAGTCAAAAGGCAATTACATGTAGTGCGCGCTTTAGCAGGTGGCTTGCTACCACAAATAGAAATTCATTTTGCAGGAATTGGTGAGGAGCATGATGAGCTTGTTAGAGCTTGTGAAAAAAGTCAAAATTTCGTGGCTTTAGGTTTTGTTGAAGACATGAATAGCATCATTCCCAATTATGACTACCTAATGCTTTACTCAGCGCAAGAAGGCTTGCCTTTATCGCTTATTGAAGGCACGATGCACAGTAAACCCTTGCTGGTGAATGATGTGGGTGGCAACCTGGAAATAGGTATTCCTGGTTTTAATGGATTCGAACTTTCAGAGATTCCTGATACTCTTATCTCTCAACTCAATAATCTTGTTAACTTTTCTGAAGAACAATATCACTTATATGCTTGCAATAGTAGGCAGCATTATGAGGCAAGATTTACCAGAAGAAAAATGATTACGAAGTACGTTGACCTCATTCATAATTTAACCTAATCCCGCCCACATGAAAATCCTTGCCATTGCATCCGCCGGAGGACACTGGATAGAATTAATGAGAATAAGTCCAGCCTTCGAAAATCAAGAGATTGTTTACGTTTGTACCAGAGAATCTTTTCGAAAAACGGTTGCGGAGAATGAATTCTTTTGTATTCCCGATTCCAGCAGGTGGAATAAAGCTGATTTAATAAGAAGCTTCTTGATGATTTATAAGCTCGTAAGGCTAATAAAGCCGGCTATTATTATCAGTACGGGCGCAGCGCCTGGCCTAATGGCAATTTTTTCGGGTAGGCTATTAGGAATACCTACTGTCTGGCTAGACTCGATTGCCCAAACAGAAGAATTGTCCATGAGTGGAAGAATAGCCAGGGTGGTAGCTCATAAGATGTACACCCAATGGCCTGAACTAGCGTCTAAGAGAGTCACTTACGCCGGAAATATACTTTCATGATATTTATTACAGTAGGTACTCAAGCCCCGTTCGACAGGCTGTTGGAGACGATTGATAAAATAGCAGGTATATACCCTGCCAAGGAGTTTGTAGCTCAAACGCTTATGAGCGAATACAAGCCAATTAATCTGAAAACAGTGGACTTTTTAGAGCCTAAGGAATTCGATACCCTTTTTGATAGCGCGGAATTAATTGTCAGCCATGCAGGAATCGGTACTATTATTTCGGCTCTCGCAAAACATAAGCCGTTACTTATAATGCCTCGCAAAGCCGAGTTTGGGGAGCATAGAAATGATCATCAACTTATGACTGCCACCAGATTTCAAACATTGAAATACGTCCATGTGGCGCAGGACGAACAGGAGATGTCAGCTATGTTAAATAAAATTCTTGATACAGAGAGCGCTAAAGTTCTGCATAAGATGGGTCATTATGCCTCCGTAGAACTAATCAATTCTTTAAAGCAATTTATTGCAAATTTTGAAACGCCTAGAGTTAATCCGAATAAATAAGCGCTATATCATGCAATGATTAATACTTTATATACTTGCACTTATTAGCTTTCTAATACACATTTTTTTCTTATAAGTTATTGTTGTGAGATGAAAATAATTCCATCTAAAATTCTATCGTTATTTACTAATAATCTCTTCAAGAATAGTAGCTGGGGCATTGTTTCGCAGGGTTTTCAGACGCTCTTTACCAGCCTGTTCTTTGTCATTATTGCGCGGCAGTATTCCACGGTCACCTTCGCCAATTACATCGTCGCTTCTTCGGTGTATCAGCTGGTGGCAGCTTTCTCGGGCATGGGGCTGGGGCAGTGGTTTATCCGGGAGGTGGTGCAGGCCTCCGACCGCAGCGGCTTCATCAATCGCTTCCTGAAGATGCAGGTCTACTTCGGGGTTGCCTTTTACCTCGGCAATCTGCTGCTGGCTTACCTGTTTTACAGCGATGGCTTCGTGCGGCTGCTGATTATCGTGTTTGGGGTCAACATCATATTTGATAACATTATCAATGCCATCCGCAGCCTGAACGTAGCGGACTTCGAGCAGAAAAAAACCTTCCTTATTCTCACCCTGGAGGCTTTTTTGCGGCTTCTAGTGGCCTGCCTGTTGTTCGTGTACCCGCTCTCAGTGGTCACGTTTTCGGTCATTCTGATTGGGGTGCGCTTTATCACGCTCAACCTGTTTTTGCGGTATGGGTCGGCCAATCAGGTAAACCTGACCTCGCTTTGGCAAAGCCGCATCAACCGGCGCGATGTGAGCGCGCTACTGCTGGCCAACTGGCCGTTTATCATCATCGGCGGCGTCTCGATTATCAACTGGCGCATTGCGGCCATCATTATTGCTAAGGCGCTGACAGCGGCCGACGTTGCCACCTACGAAATATCGTTTAAGCTGTTCTCCATCGCACAGATTCTGCCAATCATTATCTCCACCACGGTTTTCCCGCTGCTGGTCAAGCTGCTGACAAATGAGGGGCCGGAGCAGTTCCGGGCTTTTTACCGGCAAGCGCACCTGTACTACTTGCTCTTTGGCCTGTTGGCCTACACCTTCGTGTACACCTTCGTAGATGGGCTGCTGCCGCTGGCCTTCGGGGCCAAGTACGCGCTGGCCGGCGGCTACACCAAGCAGATGTTTCTGACCATTCTGGTGTTTCCAACCGTGCTGCTGCAAGCCAACGTGTTGGTGGCGCTGAAGCTGGAGAAGCAGGATATGTGGCTCAACATCGGGGCCCTGCTCGTGAATGTACTCACCTGCCTGGTGGGCCTGTACTACGTGCAATCGCTGGCCATCGTCAACTACTCCATATTCGCGTCGTTTCTGGTGTTCCGGCTATTGCAGGATGTCCTGCTCGTGCGCCGAAAAATCACCTCCATTGGGCACGTGCTGGGCTTTTATGCTATCACCAGCCTGGCGGTAGGCGCCTTCATTGGCCTGAGCACTGTGGCGCCGGGCCCGTTGGTTTTTAGCGTGGGCTGGGGCGTGTGCCTGCTCTGGCTGCTAAAGTATCGCCGGCAGCTTGACCCCAAAGCAGAAGCCGCAGTGCAGCTAGTGCCGGTGGGTACTGGCGCCAGCCCCGCCATTGGCGAAACTCCCTAACTGGCGTGGTCTTAGAGGCATTTATGGGTTGCTGTCTGGTCCGCCGGCGCTAGCCGGCTGACCGGTTGACGCTGCTCAGCCCCCGTCGCTTCACGACAACCGGTCGGCCGGCTAGCGCCGGCGGACCGGAGACCACGGCCAAGCAATACACCAACCTGGAAACCGCTCTATGTCGAACTGCTTGCTTGCCCTTGCCCTGCTGGCCTGGCTGGGCTGCCCAAGGGTAGCCCCCGCCCAGCAGCCTGCGCCACCCCAAAAAGCGTCGGCGCCAGCCAGCCAGGCGCCGGCTGCTGCGCGGGTTGTCAATGTGCTGAAGTTTGGGGCGGTGGGCGATGGCCGACACGACAATAGCCCGGCTATTCAGCGGGCCATTGCCTATGCGCGGGCCCAGGGCCTCCACACCGTTTATTTTCCGAGTGGCCGCTACTTGGTGCAGGCTGTCCACGGCGGGCCGGGCACCATTAAGCTGGCCAATGGCGTGAGCCTGCGCGGCGCCGGCCGCACCAGCTGCGTGCTCAAGCTGGCGGCGGGGCCGCGCAACCCCGCGGCGCTTTTTTACCAGGATTGGCAGCACGAGCCCGAGGTCAGCAACGTGTGCATTGAGGGGCTGACCTTTGATGGGAGCCTGGGTCAGCAGCAGTTCGACGCGAGCTACGAGTTTTGCCACGCGCTGAGCATCAACAACGGGCATCACATCGAGGTGCGCAACTGCAAATTTATGAGCTTCCGGGGCGATGGCTTGCTATTTGGCGATACCGACGAGCTGACGCGGGACGCCCGCATTACGCGCCACGTGCGGGTGCACGACAACGAGTTTTACGACATCTACCGCGAGGGCTGCATGTTCTGCTGCACCGAAGATGCCGCCTTTTACCGCAACCGGGTGTCCGGGGCGGGCTACCTCGTGGGCGGCGTCGACATCGAACGCCACAGCGCCAATGAGACGGTACGCCGGGTGGCGGTGTACCAAAATGTGTTTGATTTCCGCCAGGGGCTCGGCCCCATTGAGCGGGGCCCCAGGCGGGTGCACTACCGCCGGGCCGTGACGATGGGTTACTTCTACGCTGGCTATCCGCAGGGCGTAGCCGACGGCCGCAGTAGCGGGCACGAGGTGCACGACAACACTATTTACCAGGGGCAGCTAGATTGCTACGGCCACACCGACGTGACCATCGCCCACAACACGTTCGCGAATGACTACGAAGACGTGGCTGGGGTAGCCTACCTCACTCCGCACGCCATCCTCGTAGCCGATGCCCGCGTTACCACCGGCTTGGCCAATGTGCGCGTCGAGGGCAATACCATCCGCTCGCAAATGCCTGGCAGCGGTATTGTCTTCAACAACTATACCCGTGCCACGGCGCTCCGCAATATTATTGTGGGGGGGCAACTGGCAGGTATTCAGCTAATTCATAGTTCTGCCACTGTATCGTACAACAGCCTTACTGGTATCGGCACCGCATTGGCACCAGCGGTCGGCATCCAGGTTAGTGGCGACTGCGATAGTGTGCTTATCGCACATAATACTGTGCGTGGCACCAAGCAGGGGCCCAGTAATCCGACAAGCTACGCCGTCGAACTTGTTGGCTATAACCATAGTGAACGTGCACCCACTATAGAGTACAACACAGCGGCGAACATGGCCCGCGGAATAGTTATGGAATGCCCCGTGCAGCCAGGCTACGCAACGTTACGGGATAACCGACAGGTGAAGCAATAAGAAGGCACATCTAAAACTTGGCCTTCACTTATATATCGGGTCACTTAGCAACGGAGGTCCAAACATTCCGACGCTTAACCACAGTAGTGGTAATTACCTGCTACCGGGTGGCTGTTTCACGTGTTAAGTAGCCAGGCAAAAGTAACTGTACAGTCAGAACCGACCCGTTGCAACACGTGCTCGAGGCTCAGCCGTCGTCGATTTGGTAGTCTTCGGGGCGCACCCAGTAGTGCTTGAAGCGGTGCCAGTTAAGGTAAGCGGGGCCAAGTGCACAGGCAAAAGGTACGCTCATAGACACTGTACATTTACTTATGCACTACTAATCAGTCCACCACGAACGTCATCATGGAGTGGGGCAGGCTGGTGGTGGGGGCGGCCTGGCCGTTGAGCCAGAGCTGGAAGTCCTGCTTTTTGTCGCTGCTGTTCATCACCACCACGGCCAGCTTGCTATCGGGGTTGCGGAAGGCGGTGGTTTGCAGCCAGTCGCGGTTTGAGGAACTGGTGACGCGCTTGGCGCCGGGCCGCACGAACTTCGAGAAGTGGCCGATGTAGTAGTAGGCGTTGGTGTAGATGAGCTTGCCGGCCTTGGTGTCGGCAATGACCGGGGCGAAGCAGAAGTTACCCACGTGGTTGGGCCCCCCGGTTTCGTCGAGCAGCACGTTCCAGTCCGTCCAGCCCACGGTGCCGGCGTTGAAGTCGCCGATCATCGAGGCGCCGTAGCGTTCGCCCAGGGCCCAGTCGTTCACGTGGTCGAAGCTGAATTTTTCCACGCAGCCTTCGGTGAAGATCAGGTTGGTGTTCGGGAAGGCCTCCTTTACCCGGCGCTCGTTGTCGAAGAGCATGGCGCTGGTGGTCCAGGTTTCGTACCAGTGGTAGCCGATGCCCCATACGTACTTGGCCGCTTCGGGGTCATCCAGCACCGTACTCGCGCGTTGAAACAGCAGGTCGCGGTTGTGGTCCCAGGCGATAAGCTTTTTGCTGCCCAGGCCGCCCTTGGCCAGCGTGGGCCCCAGGAAGTTCTTGATGAAGTCGCGCTCCTCCTCGGCCGTGTACAGGCACGACTCCCAGGTTTGGGTGGCCATTTCCTCGTTTTGCACCGAGAGGCCCCACACCGGAATCCCCTGGCGCTCATACTCTTTGATGAACTTGACGTAGTGGTTGGCCCAGGCCTGGCGGAACTGCGGCAGCAGCTTGCCGCCGTGCAGCAGGTCGTGGTTGGTTTTCATGAAAGCCGGCGGCGTCCAGGGGCTCACGAACATCGTCAGCTTGCCGCCGGCCGCGGCTTGGGCCTGCTTGATGAACGGGATGCGGAACTGCTCGTCGTGCTTCACGCTGAAGGTCTTCAGTGCCTCGTCGTTGTCGGCCACGTAGGTGTAGCTGCCGCTCGAAAAGTCGCAACTACCAATGTGGGTGCGCGCCAGCGTGTAGCCGATGCCGTCGGTGGGGCTGTAGTAGGCCTTCATGAACTCCTGCTGCTGGGGCTTGGGCAGTTTGAAGAAGGTTTCGGCCGAGGCATCGGTGAGGGCCCCGCCGATGCCGAGCAGCGTTTGGAAGCTGTGGTTGGGGTCCACGAACACGCACACCTGGGTTTCGAGCGGCTGCCCGGCGGGCTGAAACGCCAGCGGCGCCGCGGCGGCCGTGAGGCGCAAATCGGTGCCCTGGGCAGTGGTGAAGGCGCGGGCTTGGCGGCCCGCGGCCGAGTACGGAGCAGCGGCCCCAACTTTCGGCGCCGATTGGGCCGCAGCGTCGGCCGTGCCCAGCGCCGCCAGTAGCAGCGCGGGGAGCAGCTTAGATAAAGAATTGGTCATGAACGCAAACAGAACGCAGTAGGAAGAAGAAACAGTAGAATATCAGAGCCGAAAGGCCTGGGTGGGAAAGGCCGCGTCCTCGTAAGGAGCGGGCAGCGGCCGGGCGCGGCTCACCGAGTCGAACACCATGGCCTGGCGCTGGGCGGGGCGGTAGGCGGGCCAGGCAGTCCCCGGCGTGCCGGTGGCGATGAAGGCCACCCAGCGCTGGTGCATTTGGGTGGCCAGGGCGCGGGCAGGAGCGCTTTGGCGGGCCACGGGGCCCAGCGCGTTCCAGGCGTAGCCCAGCTCCTGGGCGTGCGCCGGGCCTGGGCCCCCAGGCGTTTGGTAATCGAAGCGGTAAAGCCAGGTGGGCTGGCCAGCGCCGGCCAGGGCCCCCGCCAGCCGGTACGAGGCCAGGCGGTAGAGGTAATCGGTGTTGTTACGCAGCCAAGTCTGGTCGGTGGGCGCGGTGGCGCGGCGGCGCTCGTAGGCCTGCCACACCTGGCCGCCGTTGGCGCCGAACAGCGTGGTCAGCACCTCCGCGTTCGGCCGTTGAAATTCCGGCCAGAAGCCCATGAACAGGGCCGCTTCGTCGCGGTTGGTGCCCACCAGGGCCCGCAGCGGCGCGTGGCCGGGCCGGGCCAGGTAGGCCAGCGGTGCCTCGGGAATGGTAACGCCATCGCGCACGGGGCCAAACAATTGCAAGCCCGCGGGGCCCGCCGCAATTTTCTCCTGGGCCCGGATGATGTCGGCCGTGGGCAGGGTCAGGAGCTGGGCGGCCTGGTCGGGGCGCAGGCCCAGGGCCCCCAGCAGGCGCAGGGCCACGGCGGCGGCCGTGGCGGTATCGCGCACGGCCTGCACGCCGCCGCTTTCCAAAACCACTTGCTGGAACAGCCCCCGGGCGGCGGGCGTGGCCATAACGCCGCCCACCAGCTTGGCCCCCGCCGATTCGCCCATCACCGTCACGCGGCCGGCATCGCCGCCGAAGGCCGCAATGTTGTCGTGTACCCAGCGCAGGGCCGCTACCGCGTCGAGCACGCCAGCGTTGCCCGATTGCCGGTAGGCGGGCCCCAGCAACTGGCTCAGCTGCAAGAAGCCCAGGCTGCCAAGGCGGTAGTTGATGCTGACCGCCACAATGCTGTCGTGCCGGGCGAAATTGCCGCCGTCGAAATCACTCCCCGCGCCGCCCGTGAAGGCGCCGCCGTGCACCCACACCACCACCGGCTTGGCCCGCCGGGCCCGCACCGAGGGTGTCCACACGTTTAGGGTCAGGCAATTGTCTTCGCCCTGGGGCCCCGCCGTACCGCCCTGCGGGGCCCGGGGCCCAAAGGCCGTGGCGGGCCGCACATCCGTCCACGGCGCCAGCGGCCGGGGCGGCAAAAACCGCCCCGCGTCCACCGGCGCCGCCGCGTAGGCCACGCCCTTGAATACCACCAGGCCGTCGGCCGCGCGGGTGCCTTGCAGGCGGCCGGCGCGGGTTTGGCACACGGGCCCGGGGCCCGCCGCCGCGGGCTGGGCCTGGGCAGTGAGCGGGGCAAGCAGCGGCCAGCAGGCGGCCGCCAAGGCGTAGGGTTTTAACCAGCGAAGCATAAGAGAAACAATTGGTTGGAGCGCAAAGAAAACGCCTCGCTACCAGACGTAGGTAGCCACCGCGCCGCCGGCCAGCGAGGTGGCCAGCACCTTGCCTTTGTACTGGATGTTAAAGGCTTGCAGGGCGCTGCCGGTGTTCAGCACGATGAGGGCGCGCTTGCCGTTGGGCGTTTTGAAGGCCACGTTTTGCAGGTTGCCGGGCACGTTGGTATCCACGCGCACCGAGCCGGGGCGCACGAATTTGCTGGCGTGCGCAATGATGTAGTACGAGGGGTTGCGTGTGAGGGCCGCCGCGCTACTGACGGTGACGGCCGGCAGGCAGGTGCTGCACCCGCCGTTGGTGTAGGGCCCGTTGAAGGGGTCGGCGGCCAGGTTCACTCCAGCACGTTGCGGCTCCAGTTGCGCGTGGCCCCGATGATGAGGTTGTTCACGGCCCAGGCCAGGTCGGCGGAGAAGTTGCCGGGCGCGGCCACGTACTGCTCGGTGAAGTAGATGTTCTTGGCAGGGAAGGCGTTGTGCACCGTGCTCAGGGCATCAATCGAGCCGCCGTAGAGGTGAAACGCCGAGCCATCGACGTAGGGCCGGGCCCCGGCGTCGCCGAGCACGCTGATGGGGTAATCGGGCCGGTCGGCGTTGTGGTCGTAACAGATGATTATGGTGGTGATGCCCGCGGCGGCGAAGGCCGGGCCCACGCTGTTCCTGATGAAAGCGGCCTGCTCGGGGGCCTGCATCAGCATGCTGGGGTTGTTGAAGGGGTTCAGCGGCTCGTTTTGCAGCGTCACGGCGTCGATGGCGATGCCCTGGGCCTGCATGGCCTGCACGTACTTCACGAAGTACTTGGCGTAGGCGTCGTAGTACTGCGGGGCCAGGCTGCCGCCCTTGGCGGGGTTGCCGGCGTCGGCGTTCACCTTCATCCAGGCGGGCGCTGTCCAGGGCGAGCCCATGATTTTGATGCTAGGGTTGACGGCCAGGATTTCCTTCAGCACCGGAATCAAATCGGTCTGGTCGGGGCCCAAACTGAACTTGTCCAGGTTCACGTCGGTCTGCCCGCCGGGCAGGTCGTCGTAGGTAAATACCTGGGC
The DNA here is from genome assembly GCF_001816125.1 of Hymenobacter coccineus. Classification (GTDB taxonomy): domain Bacteria; phylum Bacteroidota; class Bacteroidia; order Cytophagales; family Hymenobacteraceae; genus Hymenobacter; species Hymenobacter coccineus. The sequence goes on from NZ_MDZA01000022.1 coordinate 17,790, forward strand.
GCTCAGGTCGGAGGCGCCGATGCTCACGCGCAAGTAGCTCACGCCCAACGACGTGCTATCGGTAGCAAACAGCTCCTTCAGCAGCGCCGCCCGCGCCGGGGCCCCCAGCTGGTGGATGACCTGGGCGCTGCCCCCGGTGAGGGTGTAGCCGAAGCCGTCGATGCCCTGGTAGGTTTTGGTGGTGTCCACGGCAATTACCGGGTTGGCGTCGCCGGCCAACGGGGCCCCAAAGTTCAGCGGCAGCCGCACCCGCTGGAACAGGGCCGATTTGTCAGGCGTCGTCAGCCACAGGGCCACCTGCGAGGCCACGGCCGGCGTGGGGTTCACAGGCGTGGGCGGGGCGGGCGTGGGCGTGTCGTCGCCCTTTTTCTGGCAGCCGCCGGCCAGTAGCAGCAGCAAGCCGCCGGCCAGCAACGAATGTTTAACGTACTGCATCATAGGGCAAACCAGAAAAAACGAAGGGAACAACCGAGCGCCGGGGCCCTACCACACGTAGGTGCCCACCGCGCCGGCGGCCAGGGTGGCGGCCAGCACGCGGCCCTGGCTGCGCACGGCGAAGGCCTGGGGCCCCGCGCCCTCGTTCAGCACCACCAGCACGGTGCGGCCGGCGGGGGTTTTGAAGGCCACGTTGGGCAGACCCGCGGGCAGCGTGGAGGCAATGCGCACCGAGCCGGGGCGCACAAATTTGCTGGCGTGGGCCGTGATGTAGTAGGCCGGGTTGCGGGTCACGGCGTCGCCGGGGGCCAGCGTGACGGCCCCCAGGCACTCGGTGCAGCCGCCGGGCGTGTGCGGGTTCTGCTGCGGGTCGGCGGCCAGGTTCCACTCCAACACGGTGCGGCACCAGTTGCGCGTGGCCCCAATGGTGAGCTGCTTGGTGTGCCAGGCCAGGTCCTTGGGCAGGTTGCCGGGGGCCCCACCCATTCCTCGGTGAAGTACAGGTTCTTGTTCGGGTACTTGGCGTGCACCTGCTCCAGGGCCCCAATCTCGCCGCGGTAGAGGTGGAACGCCGAGCCGTCGACGTAGGGCCGGGCCGTGGCGTCGTCGAGCACCGTAATGGGGTAATCGGGCCGGTCGGCGTTATGGTCGTAGCAGATGATTTTGGTATCCAACTTGGCCGCTTTGAAGGCCGGACCCAGGGCCTTGCCGATGAACACGGCCTGGTCGGCGGCCTCCATCAGCAGGCTGGGGTTATTGCCGGGGTGCAGCGGCTCGTTCTGCACCGTCACCGCGTCGAGGCGGATACCGTGCGTTTTCATCCCTTGGATATACTTCACGAAGTAGCGGGCGTAGGCGTCGTAAAACTCGGGCTTGAGGCTGCCGCCCTTGGAATTGCCGTTGGTTTTCATCCAGGTCGGCGGGCTCCAGGGCGAACCCATCAGCTTGATATTGGGGCTAATAGCCAGGATTTCCTTGAGCACCGGAATCAGGTCCTTCTCATCGGGCGCCAGGCTGAACTTGGCCAGCGTGGGGTCGGTTTCGCCGGCCGGCAGGTCGTCGTAGCTGAACACCTGCGCGTCCAGGTCCGAGGCGCCGATGCTCAGGCGCAAGTAGCTCACGCCGATGGCCGAGCCCGCCGTGCCGAACAGCTCTTGCAGCAGCTTGGCCCGCGCCGGGGCGCTCATGGCGCGCAGCAGCTGGGCGCTGCCGCCCGTCAGGCAGTACCCGAAGCCGTCGATGCTTTGAAACTTCTGGGCCGCGTCCACCTCAATCACCGGGCCCCCGGCCTGGGCCTTCGCCCCCGCCGCCCCAAACGCCAGGGCCCCCGCCTGCCGCTGAAACAGCGCCGTGCGGTCGGGGCGTGGTCAGCCACAGCTCGGCCTTGGGGCCCCCGGGCGCGGGGCGCGGGCCGGCGCGGCCGCCGCCAGCCCCAGGGCCCCCAGCCAATACTTTAGAAACGAACGGAACGGCGAAGCGCATCGAAAAGGGAATTAGGAAGGACCAAAAAGCAAACGAGCGGGGCCCACCGGGGGCCCCGCTCGTAGCAGACGAAGCATTAGTAGCCAGGGTTTTGTTGCGCCTGGGGGTTGGTGTTCAGCTCACTCTGGGGCAGCGGGAAGAGCAGGTAATTCACGTCGCGGGCGCCGCTGCGCTGCTGGGCAATCAGGTCCAGGGCCGTTACGGCGTGGGTGGCCGAGGCGTCGGCGGCGGTGTGGCGGGCGTAGCGCAGCAGGTCGAACCACCGCTCGCCTTCGAAGGCCAGCTCCAGGCGGCGCTGGAGGTCAATCTGGTTGCGCAGAGCCTGCTTGCTGGCGGCCTGCGGCGAGGCCGAGGTGAGGGCGGCGAGGCCGGCGCGCTGGCGCACTAGGTTCAGCTTGGCCAGGGCATCGGCAGTGGGGCCGTTCTGCTCGTTCACGGCTTCGGCGTAGGCCAGCAGCACTTCGGCAAAGCGAATCACGTAGGTGTTGTCTACCGAGTTGAAGCCGTTGCCGATGCTGGTCCACTTGTACACGAAGGGGCCCCGGTCGTTACTGTTGCCGCTCTTGCCGTCGATGTAGCTCACGTGGTCGCGGCCCACGCGCTGGTTGTTGCTGCTGATGACGCCGTTGAAGGCCCAACGCTTGTCGTTCACGGTATCGGCGGCGGCCAGCAGGTTGGCGGTCGGAATGTTGAATTTCGGGAACGAGTAAGTGGCCAGCGGCGAAGGCAGCAGCAGGTCGGGCAGCAGGTTGCCGCCGTCGGCCGTGCCGGCGTACTGGATTTCAAAGAGCGACTCAACACCTTTGTTTTCAGCCGGGTACAGGCTCTTGGGCGTGGCGTTGAGCTGCACGCCGGCAGCAATCACCAGTTGAGCGGCCGCCTGGGCTGCGGCCCAGTTGCGCTGCGTGAGCTGCACGCGGGCCAGAATGCCGTTGGCGGCGTTGCGGGTGGCGCGGTTAGGGTTGGTGGCGGGCATGCGGGTGGCGGCAGCGGTGAGGTCGGCCACCACTTGGGCGTACACGTCGGCGGCCGAAGCGCGGGCCAGGTTCACCACCTCCGGGGCCCCCGACTCGGTGGGCTGGAGGCGCAGCGGCACGCCGCCGTAGGCCCGCACCAGGTTGAAGTAGCACAGGCCGCGCACGAACCGCGCCTCGCCCACAATCTGGCCGCGGCGGGTGGTGTCCATCGCCACGGTAGGCACGTACTTCAGCACGATGTTGGCCCGGTTGATGCCCTGATAGGCCTGCTGGTACACGTTATTGACCTGGCTGGTGGTAGGCACCCAGATGATTTTATCCATCGCCGCCACATCGCCGTTGGCGCTGGTGCAGTTGTCGGACGGCATTTCGCCCATCACGTTTAGGTCCTGGCCGTAGGCCCCCGTGCCTTGCAAGGCGTCGTACACGGCCGTGAGGCTGGCCTCGGCGTCGTCAGAAGTCTGGAAGAAGTTTTCGGGCGTGATGCTCGGCAGCGGTTCTTTTTGCAGGAAGTCGCAGCCGCTGAGCAGCGTCAGCGCGCAAAGGGGTAGGAATATCTTTTTCATGGGAATAGAAAATCGAGCGGCTTAGAAAGTAGCGTTCAGGCCCACGGTGTAGGTGCGCGACTGTGGGTACACGCCGAAGTCGCGGCCCAGGCCTGTCGAGGAGAAGGGGTCGGCGCTTACTTCGGGGTCGTAGCCCAGGTAGTTCGTCCAGGTAATTAGGTTCTGGCCGGTGGCGTACACGCGCAGGCTCTTGATGGCGGCGCGCTGGCTGAGGGTAACCGGCACGTTGTAGGCCAGCGTCACGTTTTTGAGGCGCACGTAGCTGCCGTCTTCCACAAAGCGGTCCGAGAAGCGATTGTTGCCGTTTGGGTCGTTGCGCACGGGGCGCGGAATGTCGGTATTGGTGTTGGTGGGCGTCCAGTGGTTCAGCACGCGGGTGCTCTGGTTCAGCGGGTCGGCCTGGCCTTCAATGGTTTGGCGGTTGGCGTTGTAGATGTCGTTGCCGAAGCTGCCCTGGAAGAACACGCTCAGCTCCAGGCCCTTGTAGGTGAAGTTGTTGGTCACGCCGGCAAACGCCTTGGGGTTGGGGTTGCCAATCACGGTGCGGTCCTGGTCGTTGATAACGCCGTCAGGCACTCCGTTCGGGCCGCTAATGTCGCGAAACTGGATGTCGCCGGCCTTGCCCTTCGAGCCGTTCTGAGTGGCGGCGGCCGTACCGGCGGCGTCGCTCTGGAAGATGCCCTGCACCTGGTAGCCGTAGAACGCGCCCAACGGGCTGCCCACCTGCGTGATGCTGTAGCCGCCGATGATGCTGCGGTTCACCACCACGCCGGCGTCGTTGGCCTGGGTGCCCAGGTCGAGCAGCTTGTTGCGGTTGCCGCTCACGTTGAAGTTCGTGGTCCAGCCGAAGCCGTTGTCCTTGGCGGCCACGTTGGTGGTCACGAGGCCAATTTCGATGCCCTTGTTCTCCATCGTGCCCACGTTCTGGATCACGCTGAGCGTGCCCACGCCCGTGCTTACCGGAATGGGCACGTTGGTCAGCAGGTTGTTGGTGCGCTTGTTATAAATGTCAAAAGTGAACAGCAGCCGGTCGCTGAGCAGGCCCAGGTCGATGCCGGCGTTGTACTGGTTGGTGGTTTCCCACTGCACGTTGTTGCCGATGTCGCTCTGGGTGATGCCGCCCAGGATGGTCGAGCCGGCGCCCTGGTAGTTCGAGCCCGGGGCGTAGCGCGAGAAGCGCTGGTAGGCGTAAATCTCCTGGTTGCCGTTCGAGCCGAAGCTGGCCCGCACCTTCAGGTTCGACACGGCGGGGGCCTGCGGGAAGAACGATTCCTTCGACACGCGCCAGCCCAGGCTCACGGCCGGGAAGTAGCCGAAGCGGTTCTGCTCGCTGAAGCGGCTGCTGCCGTCGGCGCGCAAGCTGGCCTGCACCAGGTACTTGCCTTCGTAGTCGTAGTTGGCCCGGCCGAAGAAGCTCAGCAGCGACCACTGCTCCTGGTAGCTGCTCGGAATGCCCGAGGCAATGGCGCCGGCGCTCACGTAGGGCACAGCGTTGGAGGCGAAGCCCTGGCTGCCGCCGCCCGAGGTGAAGCGGTCGGAGGCCTGCATCGACTGGCCGGCCAGCAGCGTGAGGTGGTGCTTGTCGCCGGCGATGGTCGGCACGTAGGTCAGCGTGTTTTCAAAGAGCCAGATGGCCTGCTGGTTGCTGGTGGTGCGGGCCGAGCCGCGCGTCGAGGGGTCCGAGTTCGACGTGCCGGGGTAGTTGCGGGTCGTAAACTGGTTTTCGAGCTGGGTGCGGAAGTCGATGCCGCCCGAGGTGCGCAGCGTTAGGTTTTTGAGCAAGTCCAGCTCGCCGTACACGTTGCCGATGACCTGGTAAATAATAGCTTTGTTGGTGCTTTCCAGCAAGTTGCCCACCGGGTTGTCAAACGACTGGAACGGGTTGATGCCGTAGGTGCCGTCGGCGTTGCGCACCGGGATGGTCGGGATTTGGGCCAGGGCCCCCAGCACCGTGCCCGAGTTGCCAATGCCCTGCTCCGAGCGCGTGCTGCCGTTGGTGAAGGTGCGGCTCAGGTTCAGGTTGGTGCCGACGCGGAAGCGGTTGCTGACGTGCTGGTCGAGGTTGATTTTGAAGTTGTAGCGGTCGAAGCCCGAGTTCAGGCTGATGCCGTCCTGCTTGAAGTAGCCGCCGGCCACGTAGTAGCGCGTTTTCTCGGTGCCGCCGCTCACGTTCAGCTGGTAGCTCTGCAGGTTGGCGGGGCGGTAAATCTCGTCCTGCCAGTCGGTGTTGTAAGGCAGCGCGGTGCCCGTGGGGAAGCCCGGCGCTAGGCCTGCGTTGGCCTGAATCTGGTTGAACTCGTCGGCAAACTGCGTGGCGTTGAGCACGTCGAGCTTCTTGCGCAGCTTCTGCTGGCCGTAGTACACGCTCAGGCCCACTTGGGCCTGGCCCACCTTGCCGTGCTTGGTGGTGATGACCACCACGCCGTTGGCGGCGCGCAGGCCGTAGATGGCCGCCGCTGCGCCGTCCTTCAGCACGTCGATGCTCTCGATGTCGTTCGGGTTCAGGGCGTTGAGCGGGTTGAGGCGCTGGTTGCCCGAGGTAATCTCCTGGTCGTAGCTCGGCAGCACGGGCACGCCGTCAATCACGTACAGCGGCGAGCCGTTCAGGCTGATGGAGGCGTTGCCCCGCACCCGCACGTTGATGCCCGCGCCGGGGGCCCCGGAAGGCGCCGTGACCTGCACGCCGGGCGCCTGGCCCTGCAACGCCTGGTCGAAGCCGGCCACCGGCTGGCGGGCCAGCGCCGCCGCACCAACGGAGGATACCGAAGTAGTTACTTCCTGGCGGTTCTGGGTGCCGTAGCCCACTACTACTACTTCGTTCAGGGCTTGCTGGTCTTCCGCCAGGCTGATGGTGAAGGTGGTGGTGCTGCCCACCGGCACTTCCTGGCGCACAAAGCCCACCGAGCTAAACACCAGCGTAGCGCCGGCGTCGGGCACGCTCAGCGAGAAGCTGCCGTCGGCGGCGGTGGAGGTGCCGTTGGTGGTGCCCTTCACGAGCACCGTCACGCCGGGCAGGCCGCTGCCGTCGGGGCCCGTCACGCGGCCGGTTACCGGCACGGCGGCCAGCGATACGATTGCGCTAGGAGCAGCCGCGGCGGCCACGGGACGAGCCAGGGCCACGTTGGTAAGAAGGAGGCTGCTCAGCGCCGGGGTCAGCAGCTTGCCGGTCAGCGGCCACAAGCCGCGCGGCGATTGTAAGGGTGAAGACATGGTAATGGGAACAGGTGGGCGTAAATGAAAAAAGGAAACCGACGCGCTCAGCAGCGGCGCCGGTGGGGCCCGGCCAGCGGCTGGTTGCAGGATTCAAGGGGTGGCGAGGACGGGCGCGGCCCACAGCCGGGGCCACCAAGTGGCCGGGGGCCCCGTGGACCAGTGAGCCAGCAGCTCGGCCAGAAAAACGTCGCTGCTGCCGATGGTATCCGGCGTCGCCGGGGCCCCGCCGTCGCTGGAAAAGAATTGGTTATCGGTCCAGAGCGTGGCGCCGGCGGCGCCCTTCGTCAGGCACAAGGCTTGCAGATCGAAGTGGGCAGCCAGATAGGGCAGCGCCGTGGTTTCGGCGGCGGGCTGCCCCAGCCAGGCCATTATTTCGGCCAACTCGGCCAGGTTCAGTTTCACGAAGTCGGCCTGCCGGAGCAGGTATTTCACCACTTCGCGGGTGTAGTGCGGGGGCCGCAGGTTCACGTCGAACACCTTGAAGGTGGCGTGTTGCAGCAGGCGGTACAGGGTTTCGCGGGTGGCAGCGGTGCGGGCGGCCAGCGAGCCGTACACCAGCATAGGGGCCCCAGCCACCGCCGCCCGCAGCTCCTCACTGAAGCGGATGTAATCCCAGGCCACGGGCTGCACCACTTTGTAGGTGGTATCGTGGCCGGGCTGCACGTTGGCCTTCACCACGCCCGTGAGGTGGGTGGGGCTGTGCTGCACCAGGCTGTGGTCGAGGCCGTGGGCGTCCATGGCGGCCAGCAGCTCGGTGCCCAGCTCGTCGCGCCCCAACCGGCTCACCAGCCGCACGGGCTGGCCCAGCCGGTGCAGGTGCACCGCCACCAAGTAGGGCGCGCCGCCGGGCTGGCGGCCGGCCGGCAGCACATCCCAGAGGCTTTCGCCGAAGCAAATGATGGGGGTAAACGATTGCGTCACGGGGGCGGAGTTTCAACAAATGTCCGGGGCCCACCCGGGAGCCCTTGCTCATTTGTTGCACGCGCCGTTCACCCAGCGAAATACTACGCAACCGATTGATTAACATTGGAAACCACCACAAAAAAACCAGATCCTGTCCAGGTCCGGTTTCACTTTTGTAACGTCGCTTTTGAGATTGTAACCGTGGCGAAAGCCTCTTCCTCGGTCATGCTGAGTGCAGTCGAAGCATCTCTACTGCGGCAGCAATCATTTACTCAGCGGGAGAGATGCTTCGGCTGCGCTCAGCATGACGTTCTAAAGCGATGCATAACGTCCCAAAGGCAACGACCCGAAAGCGACGTTCCATGATTCCACCCACCCCCCTCACCCACCCCCCTCACCCAGCTTACCGAGCCGGGCTGCTGTGGCGCACCCGGAACTCGGACGGCGAGAGCTGGTAGCGCGCCTTGAAGCTGGTGGAGAAGTACGACGGCGATGAGAAGCCCAGCTCGTAGGCCACTTCGGCCACGGTGAGGGCGTCGTCGAGCAGCAGCTCGCGGGCCTTGGTGAGGCGCAGGCCCTGGATGAAGTCCGTCACGCCCGTGCCCAGCACGGCCTTCACTTTGCGGTAGAGCTGCATGCGCGAGATGCCCAGGCTGCGGGCCACGTCCTCCACGCTCAGGTCGGTTTTGGTGAGGTTGGCTTCCACGATGGCCGTGAGGTCGGCCAGGAACTTTTGGTCGGGGCCGGCGGAGGCTCCGGGGGGCACGTCCACGGCCAGCTCGCGCCGGTAGTGGGCACGCTGGCGGGCACGGTTGGCCAGCAGCGTGCGCACGCTTTCGAGCAGAAAGGTGGGGTTGAAGGGCTTGGTGAGGTAGAGGTCGGCGCCGGCCTGCACGCCCTCCACCTGCTGTTCGGCGGCGTGGCGGGCGGTGAGCAGCACCACCGGCACGTGGCTCGTGCGCCAGTCGGCCTTCAGCTGGGCCACCACTTCCAGGCCGCTCAGGCCGGGCATCATCACGTCGCACACCACCAGGTCCGGAATCAACTCGGTGGCCAGCCGGAAACCGGTGTGGCCATCGGTGGCCGTTTCGACGCGGAACGCGGTGCGCAGCTTACGGGCCAAAAAGTCGTTCACCTCGGGGTTGTCCTCAATGACGAGCACCAGGGTTTCGCTGGCAGCTTCGGCGGCGGGCGCGTCCAGCGCCAGGGGCCCCGCTTCGGGCAGCGGCTCGGGCTCGTCGAGGGCAAACGTGCTGGGCTCGACGGGCCCCGTGGCGCGCAGGGCCGCGGGCAGCTCGCGCGGCAGCACCACCGCAAACGTGCTGCCCTGGCCCGCCTGACTGCTGAAGGTGAGCTGGCCCAAGTGCAACCGCACCAGCCCCTGCGCCAGGGCCAGCCCCATGCCCGAGCCCTTGGCCACGGCCCCCGCGTCGCCCTGGTAAAACCACTCGAAGATGTGGGCCCGGTCCTGGTCGCTGATGCCGCGGCCGGTGTCGACCACACTCACGCGCAGGCTTTGTCCGTCGCTGGCCGCTTGCAGGCTAACGGTGATTTGGCCGTGCTCGGGGGTGAATTTCAGCGCATTGGACAGCAGGTTGAAAAACACTTTGTCCAGGATGTTGCCGTCGAACCAGCCGGTCAACGCTGGCTCAGCGGCCACCAGCCGCAGACGGATGTCGCGCAGCCGGGCCGGCTTCTCAAACGCGTCCAGAATCTCGCGCACGAAGGCGACTAGGTCGCCCTCGGTGGCGCGCACGGCCATCTTGCCCACTTCAATCTTGCGGAAATCGAGCAGCTGGTTCACCAGTTGCAGCAGGCGCTGGGTGTTGCGGCGCACTAGGCCCAGGTCGTGGCGCTGGGCGGCAGACAGGTCGGGGCTGCTGCCGAGCAGTTCCTCCACGGGGCCCAAAATGAGGGTGAGCGGCGTGCGCAGCTCGTGCGAGAAGTTAGTGAAGAAGCGCAGCTTGGCCTCGGTGTCGGCGCGGGCCTGCTCGCCCAGGGCTTCCAGCTGGTTGCGCTGGTGCAGGATTTCCTCGTTCTGCCGCACCAGCTGCCGGTTGATGAGGTCGTTCTCGGCGTTCTGCTCGGCCAGGCGCCGGTTGATTTGGCGGTTGCGGCGGGCCGACTGCACCGCCAGGGCCCCCAGCGCCAGGGCTCCCAGCAGGCTGGCCAGCAGCCCGTACAGAATGGTTTGCTGACTGCTGTAGGTAGCGCGCAGGGTTTGCAGCAGGCCCTGCTGGCGCAGGATGTCGCCCTGCTGGCTGTTCATCTTCTCGGTTTGCTGGCGCATGGTCACCACGTTGGTCGAGTCGATGACGATGGTGCCCAGCGTGTTTTGGCGCTTGAAGGGCTGCTTGCCCAGGATTTTCAGCGCCGTGCGCATGGCTTCCTCCCCGCCCGGTGCGTACAGCACCGACGCTGTGAGCACGCCGCGCTGCACAAAGTCGATGCCCTCGCCCGGACCGGCCAGGCCGTCTACGCCAATGATTTTCACGCGGTTGGCAATGCCCAGCTGCCGGCATACCTCGTGGGCCCCGTGGCCCATGGCGTCGTTGTGGGCGTACACCAGGCCCACGCCGGGGTGCTGGCGCAGCAGCGCCGTCAGGGCCGGGCGCAGGGCCTGGTCCTTCCAATCGCCGGTGACCTGTCCTACCAGGCGCAGGCCGGGGTGGGCCCCCAGCTCGCGCGCGAAGCCCTGGTGGCGCTCGGTGGTGGCCGACGAGCCGGGGCCCCCGAGCACTTCTACCACGTCGCCCTGCTCGTGCAGCAGGCGCGCCGCGTAGCGGGCCGCGGTTTGGCCCACTTCCAGGTTGTTGCCGCCCACGTAGGCCGTGTAGCGCGGCGAGGCGGTGCGGCGGTCGAGCAGCACCACGGGCACGCCGCGGGCCACGGCTTCCTCCACGGCCGGCGTCACGGGCGCCGATTCGTAGGGCGACACAATCAGCAAATCGATGCCACCGTCGAGCAGCTCCCGGATTTGCTGGCGCTGCAAGGTGCTGTTGTCGTTGGCGTTCAGCATCCGCAGCTGCACTTCGGGGTGGAAGCTCAGCTCGCGGTCCATGCCCGCGCGCATGGCCTGCCGCCAGGGTCCGTTGGTGCTGCACTGCGAAAACCCGATGCGGTACGCGGGCGCCGGCGGCGCCGGGGCCCCGCACCCCGCCAGCAGGGCCAGGCCCAGCGCCCAGTGCCCCACCCAAAGCCCCAGCTTATTCAACGCTTTCGCCATGCTACCCAATGCCTAGCCTCCCCATTGTGCCAAAGATATGGTTTGATTGTGGGGACCCCACGGCGGGGGCCGTTTCGCGGCGGCGCCTTGGGCCATCCGGTACTGCGCAGGTTTTACCCGAAACTGCGCAAACCTTACCCCAAGTTAATGGGAAAATGGCGCACTACGGCCGGCCGCCGTAAATTTGCTTCCCGTTTGGCTTTTGCTCCCCTCCCACCCGTATGCCGCGCAAAAAAGTCTTGTTTCTGATTGGCTCGCCCAACCAGACCACGCAAATGCACCAGATTGCCGAGCTGCTGCGCGACGAGTTCGATCCGTTTTTCAGCCAGCTGTACTACGACGGCTGGCAGCGCCCCTTCTACCGCTTCCTCATCTGGTCGAACGTGCTGAAGGGCACCATCGTGACGGGCAACATCCAGGCCAAGGCCGACCGCTACCTGGCCGCCCACGGCCTGCCCAACGACTTCGAGGCCCGCGTGTACGGCCATCAGTACGACCTGATTGTGTGCTGCTCCGACATCATCGCGCCCTGGAACCTGCTAGCCAAAACCAAGTCGGTGTTCGTGCAGGAAGGCATGACGGACCCGCTCAACCGTTGGGCCCGCATCGTCAAGCGCTTCACCCGCTACCCCGTGCTCACCATCAGCACGGCCCTGAACGGGATGAACAATTGCTGCGACGTGTACTGCGTGGCCTCGGCCGGATACGCCGAGCACTTCCGGCAGGTTGGGGTGGACGCGGGCAAGCTCGTGGTGACGGGAATCCCGAACTTCGACGACATTGAGAAGCTGCGCCACAACAGCTTCCCGCACCGCAGCTACGTGCTGGTAGCCACCACCGACATGCGCGAAACCTACCGGCCCGACAACCGCAAGCGGTTCATCGGCGAGGCCACGCGCATCGCCGCCGGCCGGCCCATGTTCTTCAAATTCCACCCCAACGAAAACATGGCCCGCGCCACCGCCGAGGTGCTGCGCTGGGCCCCCGCCGGCACCCGCATCTTCGCCGAGGGCAACACCGAGGAGATGATTGCCAACTGCGCAGAGCTCATCACCCAGTACAGCACCGTGGCCTTCGTGGGCCTGGCCCTGGGCATCCCAGTGCACTCGTACTTCGACGTGGAGGACCTAAAGCGCAAGCTGCCCTGGCAGAACCACGGCACCTCGGCCCGCCGCATCGCCGACGTGTGCCGCCGCTACGCCAGCTTTGCGGGCAGTGGCCCGGCTTTCCTGAAACAGTACCAGCCCGAAGGTTTTGCCGCCCCCACCGCTGGGGCCCCTACAGCTACTGGGGCCCCCAGCGCCACCCCGGCCGTTGCCCAACCCCAACCCGCCCGCTCGTGAATATCCTCACCGTCATTCAGGCCCGCCGCGGCTCCTCACGCCTCCCCGATAAAGTGACCCTGCCGCTGGCCGGCCAGCCCCTGCTAGTGCGCATGGTCGAGCGCGTGCAAATGGCCAAGTTGGCCGGCCAAATTGTGGTGGCTACCACCACCGACGCGGCCGACGACGCCCTGGTGGCAATGTGCGAAGCCCACGGCATCAACGTATTCCGCGGCTCGCCCACCGACTTGCTCGACCGGCACTACCAGGCGGCGCTGGCCTTCGGGCCGGTGGATGCGGTGGTGAAAATCCCGTCCGACTGCCCCCTCATCGACCCCGCCGTGATTGACAGCGTGCTGGGCTATTATATAGATACAGCGGGCCAGTACGACTTTGTGAGCAACCTGCACCCCGCCACCTACCCCGACGGCAACGACGTGGAAGTGATGCCGCTGGGGGCCCTGGAAACGGCTTGGCGCGAGGCCCAGCGCCCGCTGGAGCGCGAGCACACCACGCCCTTCTTCTGGGAAAACCCCGGCCGCTTCCGCCTCGCCAACGTGGCCTGGGAAACGGGGCTCGACTACTCGATGTCGCACCGCCTCACCATCGACTACCGCGAAGATTACGAATTCATTAAGGCGGTATTTGAGGCCCTTTATCCGGCCAATCCGGCCTTCGGCCTGGACGATATTCTCGCTTTATTAAAACAAAGGCCGGACATTTACGCCCTGAACGCCAGCCTGGCCGGCGTGAACTGGTACCGCAACCATTTGGACGAGCTAAAAACCGTGGCTGCCGACCAAACCAAGGCTTTATAACATAACAATTAAACGTCATGCAGAGCGCAGCGAAGCATCTTTACTACGCCAGTAATCATATAGTTACGCGGTAAAGATGCTTCGCTGCGCTCTGCATGACGTTCTTTTCGTATCGACTCAATACCCGAAATGACTTCCGAAAAACAAGACGAACTAAAAGCCCTGGCCCTACGCGTGCGCGAGCACATCGTGCGCCTGAGCACCGACGGCGGCTGCTTCACTGGCGCTTCGCTGAGCTGCACCGACCTGCTGGTGTACCTCTACGCCGACTTCCTGAACATCAGCCCCGAAACGCTTGACGCACCCGACCGCGACTTCCTGTTCCTGAGCAAAGGCCACGACGTGCCGGCCCTCTACGGCACCTTCGCCGAGTTGGGCTTCATGCCCAAAGCGCGCCTGGCCAACCACTTGAAATCGAACGATTCCATCTACTGGCACCCCAACCGCTCGGTGCCGGGCGTCGAGTTCCACTCGGGCTCCTTGGGTCACCTGCCCTCCGTGGGCCTGGGCGTAGCGCTGGATAACCGGATGCGGGGCCTGACCAACCGCACCATCGTCATCACCGGCGACGGCGAGCTGAACGAAGGCTCTGTCTGGGAAACTGTGCTGGTGGCCGCTGCCCACAAGCTCAGCAACTTCACGCTGGTCGTGGACCGCAACCACTTCCAGGCCAACGTGGCCACCGAAGACCTGATTCCGCTGGAGCCGCTGGGGCCCAAATTCGAGGCTTTCGGCTGGGCCGTGCAGCGCATCGACGGCCACGACTTCGCGCAACTCGAAGCCGCCTTCGGGGCCCTGCCCTTCTCCGATGATAAGCCCTCGGTCATCATCTGCGACACGGTGCGCGGCCGCGGCCTGCCCAGCATCGAGGCCCGCGCCGACCGCTGGTTCTGCAACTTCTCGTCGGACGAGGTAGTGGAGCTTCTGAAAGAGCTGCACAGCCAGGAAGCCACCACGCTCACCTCGGAAACGCTGACGGTGCGTTAAGTACTGTAGCGTGGACTCTGCGAGTCCGCGACGCTCGCTTCGTCCTGCCGATGACCGTTCAACGACGCGGACTCGCAGAGTCCACGCTACTATTCTAACCTATATGAACTACGAAGAACTGATCAAAGAAACGGCCCTCGCCGACGACCGCCTCATCGTGATGACAGCCGAAAACCGCGCCCTCATCCGCAACCTGCCGGCCGTGCTGGGGCCCCGGTTCATCGACACCGGCATCACCGAGCAAACCCTGATTGGGGCGGCGGCCGGGCTCGCCCTGCGCGGGCGCATCCCGGTGGTGCACGCGCTGGCCACGTTCCTCACGCTGCGCGCTTTTGAATTCATCCGCACCGACGTGGGCATCGGCCAGCTGCCGGTGAAAATCAGCAGTTTCGTGCCCGGCTTTTTGTCGGATGGCAACGGCCCCACCCACCAGGCCATCGAAGACGTGGCCCTGATGCGCGGCATCCCCGGCATGACCGTTTTTGCGCCCGCCGACGAAGCCGACATGCTGGGCATGTTGCCCCAGATTTGGGCTTCGCCCAGCCCCGCCTACGTGCGCATCAACACCCGCCCCAGCACTTACCAGCACACGCCGTTCGAAATGGGCAAGGCCGAAGTAGTGGCCACCGGCACCGACGCCACCATTCTCGTGTACGGCATGCTGTTCGAGCAGGCCCTCATCGCCCGCGAGCTGCTCGAAGCCCAGGGCAAATCGGTGGGCCTCGTGAACCTGCGCACTCTCAAGCCCGTGGACGAAGCCGCACTGCTTCAAGTGGTGCAGGCCGGCGGCCTGGTCGTGACGCTGGAAGACCACTTCCAAACCGGCGGCCTCTACTCCATCCTGGCCGAGGTGCTGCTGAAGAACGAGCAAACCGCCAAGGTGCTGCCCATCGCCCTGAACGAGAAGTGGTACAAGCCCGGCCTGCTGAGCGAAGTGCTCGAATACGAAGGCTTCACCGGCCAGCACATTGCCCAGCGCATCGCCGAAAAGCTCGGCGCCAACCCCGCCGCCATCACCACCAAAACCGAAGTGGTGGAAAACGAATTCGCCGAGTAGTTACTCGTTCGTTGCCTTAATCGCCTGTCATGCTGACGAAGGAAGCATCTTATCGTGGCTGCTTTCGCCAGAACCACTAACCACTGCGGCGCAGGAGTGATAAGATCCTTCGCAAGCCCAGGATGACAATTCCCACTATGCCCAACACCGTTTCTTCCAACGCCAACTACCCCGACTTCACCGAGTCGGACGCGCTGTACGCCCGCGCCACTTCCATCATGACGCCGGTGACCCAGACCCTGGCCAAGGGCCCCGGGCAGTACACCAAGGGCGGGGCCCCCAAGTACGTGAAGCGCGGCAAGGGCGCTCACATCTGGGACGTGGACGGCAACGAGTACCTTGATTTTCAGATGGGTATCGGCCCCATTTCGCTGGGCTACGCCTACCCGCGCGTGGACGACGCCATTCGGGCGCAGCTCGAAGACGGCATCACATTTTCGATGATGCACGAGCTGGAAGTGCAGTTCGCCGAACTTATCCACGAGATTATCCCCAACGCCGAGAGCATCCGCATCAGCAAGACTGGCGCCGACGTGTGCTCGGCGGCGGTGCGCGTGGCGCGCGCCTTCACGGGGCGGCCCCACGTGCTGTGCTGCGGCTACCACGGCTGGCACGACTGGTACATCGGCACCACGAGCCGCGACAAGGGTATCCCACAGGAAAGCAAGGACTTGGTGGACGCCTTCGAGTACAACAACCTCGATTCGTTCAAAGAATTGCTGACGCCCGAGGTGGCTTGCGTGATTCTGGAGCCGTTCATTTTCGACGCGCCCAAGGACAACTTCCTGCACGAAGTGGCCCGCCTCTGCAAAGAGAACGGTACGCTGTTGATTTTCGACGAGATGTGGACTGGCTTCCGCATCGCCGTGGGCGGGGCCCAGGAGTACTTCGGCATCAAGGCCGACTTGGCGGTGTTCTCGAAGGCGTTTGCCAACGGGATGCCGATTTCGCTGCTCACCGGCCGGCGCGACGTGATGCAGCTTTTCGAGCAGGACGTGTTCTTCTTCACCACTTTCGGTGGCGAGGCCCTGAGCCTGGCCGCGGCCATGGCCACCATCGCCGAGATGCGCGAACAGAACGTGCCCGCCCGCCTCGCCGAGCAGGGCAACAAGCTCAAGGAAGGCTACAATAAAATCGCCGCCGACCTCGGCCTGAGCCAGTACACCAAGTGCTACGGCTATGACTGCCGCAGCATCGTCACCTTCGATGCCAGTGCCGGCAACCCCTTGGAAGTGAAGGCCTACGTGCAGCAGGAGCTGTTTAAGCGCGGCATCATGTGGGGCGGCTTCCACAACATGTGCTTCTCGCACACCGACGCTGACGTGGCCCACGCCCTGGCCATGTACGCCGAAGTATTGCCTCTGCTGAAAGAGGCCATCGAGGCCGGCGACGTAGCCGCCCGCCTGCACGGCGAGCCGGTGGAAGCCGTGTTCCGCAAGGTGAGCAACGCTGCGCCGGTGAAGGCGAAGTAAAGACTTAGGGCCCCCAAACGCTGGGGCCCTAAATCCCTTCCCTCCCAGGCCGTCATGCAGATAACCCAGGCCAATTTAGGGCCCCGGGCCAGCTTGCCTAATTCCTTTATGAACCTCTTCGATCTTACCGACAAAACGGCCATCGTCACCGGCGCCTGCGGGCTGATTGGCCGGCAGCACTGCGCGGCGCTTGCCGCGGCCGGCGCCAACGTGGTGGTGGCCGACATTAACCAGGCCGCGGCCGACGCGGTGGCGGCCGGCTTGCCCGGGGGCCCCCACCTGCCGCTGACGGTGGACGTAACTAGCCCTGAGTCACTGGCGGCGGCGCGCGACCAGATTATCCAGCAGTTCGGGCACATTGACGTGCTGGTGAACAACGCGGCCATCAACGACATGTTCGAGAACCCGGCGCTGGCCGCCGACCTCAGCAAGTTTGAGAACTTCCCGCTCGCCACGTTCCAAAAGGTGCTGGAAGTGAACGTGACGGGCGTGTTCCTGGCGGCGCAGGTATTCGGCACGCCGATGGCGGCGCAGGGCAGCGGCTCCATCATCAACGTGGCCAGCACCTATGGCATTGTGGGGCCCGACCAAAGCATTTACCGCAACGAGGCCGGCGAGCAAACTTTTTACAAATCACCCTCTTACCCCATGACCAAGGGCGCGGTGGTGAACTTTACCCGCTACCTGGCCGCCTACTGGGGCCCCCAGGGCGTGCGGGTGAACACGCTCTCACCGGGCGGCGTGGAAAACAGCCAGGACGCTTTTTTCGTGAAGCAATACAGCGCAAAGACGCCTCTGGGCCGTATGGCCGCCGCCACCGATTACCAAGGCGCCGTCGTGTTCCTGGCCTCCGAAGCCTCGGCCTACATGACCGGCGCCAACTTGGTGGTGGACGGCGGTTGGACGGCCATTTAGCGCTGTACCACGACTTGTAGCGCGGACTTTGTAGTCCGCGGCTCTCGCTTCGTACTACCGATTACCGCTCAACAATCACCGTGCAGCGCCGCGGACTACAAAGTCCGCGCTACAGCCTTCAACTCATCCTAAGTGAACCTAACCGACCTCCAAGCCCGCGCCAAGCGCATCAAACTGTTGCTGACCGACTGCGACGGCGTGCTCACCGACAACGGCGTGTACTACTCCGAGCGCGGCGAGGAAATGAAGCGCTTCAGCATCCGCGACGGCATGGCCGTAGAGCGCCTGCGGGCCGTGGGCGTGGAAAGCGGCATTATGACTGGCGAAACCTCGGGTTCGGTGCAAAAGCGAGCCGACAAGCTGCGCATCACGGAACTACACCTGGGCATTAAGGACAAGCCGGCGCGGCTGCACGAAATTCTGGCCCGCACGGGCCTGGCGGCCGAGGAAATTGCCTTCATCGGAGACGACACCAACGACGTGGAAATTTTGAAACTGGTGGGCTTGTCGGCTTGCCCTGGCGATGCCACCAGCTTTGCGCGGGCCGTGGCCGATTTCCACTGCGAAACGCGCGGCGGGCACGGCTGCTTCCGCGAAGTGGCCGAGTTTATTATTGCCAGCCGCTAAAATAAAGCGGCCGGTGGCGCGTCTGAGGCCCTAGGGCCCTAAACAATCCCGCGGCCCTGCTTATTTCGTACCATTATTTCTCCTATCCGGCCAGCTCCTGGCCCTCTCCAACCCACCCGCTTTGGCATGAGCACCGTCCAAATCAAGAAGAACCGCAGCATTGGCCCCGGCCAGCCCTGCTACATCATCGCCGAAATTGGCATCAACCACAACGGCTCCGTTGACATTGCCAAGCAGCTGATTGACGCGGCGGTGGCGGCCGGCTGCGACGCCGTGAAGTTCCAGAAGCGCACCCCGGAGCTGTGCGTGCCCAAGGACCAGTGGGAGAAGATGCGCGACACCCCCTGGGGCCGCATGAGCTACATTGACTACAAGCGCAAAACCGAGTTTGGCTTGGAGGAATACACGGCCATCGACGACTATTGCAAGGCGCGCGGCATCGACTGGTTTGCCTCGTGCTGGGACGAGCCGTCGGTGGATTTCATGGAGCAGTTTGCGCCCGTGCTGTACAAAATGGCCTCGGCCTCGCTCACCGACCGGCCCCTGCTCGACCGCGTGCGCGCCACCGGCCGCCCGCTGATGCTGAGCACCGGCATGAGCACCCAAAACGAAATCACGGACGCCGTGGCCTACGTGGGCCTTGACAACCTGATGATTGCGCACAGCACTTCGGCCTACCCCTGCCCCCCGGCCGAGCTGAACCTGCGCATGATCCAGACGCTGACGCAGCAGTTCCCCGGTACGCCCATCGGCTATTCGGGCCACGAAACCGGTTTGAGCACCACTGTGACGGCCGTGGCCCTGGGCGCCTGCTTCGTGGAGCGCCACTTCACCCTCGACCGCGCCATGTGGGGCTCCGACCACGCCGCCAGCGTAGAGCCCGGCGGCATGGCCAAGATGGTGCGTGACATCCGCGACACCGAAACCGGCCTCGGCGATGGCGTGAAGGTGGTGTACGAGAGCGAGAAAGAGCCCCTGCGCCGCCTGCGCCGCGAGGTAACGGCCGCCTAGCCTTAGTTAAGAGTGAAGAGTTAAAAGGCAAGTCCGGTTTCAACTCCTTTCCCACAATCTGCCGTACTACTTGAAACTATTCGGGCCGCTCGCTTTTTTAGTGAGTGGCCCGCTTTTCTAGGGCCCCACGCCCCAACCCATCCCGTTATGCTGGAGACGCTAAGCAGCTTTTACGAAGGCCTGAACCCGGTGGGCCGCACCACGGTCATCACCACGCCCATTTTGCTGTTGGCGGTAGTGGTGCTGCTGGTGCTCGAGCGCAAGTACCCGTACCGCAAGGGCCTGCCGTTCTTCCGCGAAGGGTTGTTCCTCGACCTGTTCTGGTACACGCTGGTGCAGAGCTACTTCCTGCAAATCCTCATTTTCGGGTTCATCATCGCGCCGCTGGCCAAGCACTTCGGGGCCCAGTTCCACTGGGTGAGCAGCTGGCCGGTGGCGGCGCAGGTGGGCTTTTTCGTGGTCACGCACGATTTTTACATCTACTGGTTCCACCGCTTCCAGCACAACAGCGCGTTTTTCTGGCGCACCCACGAGGCGCACCACTCGGGCAAGCAGGTGGACTGGCTGGCCGGCTCCCGCTCGCACATCGTCGAAATCATCATCAACCAAACCATCGAGTTTGCGCCCATCATCCTGCTGGGGGCCAACCCCATCGTGGTGCCCATCAAAGCACTGATCGACGCCGTGTGGGGCATGTACATCCACGCCAACGTGGACGTGCATTCGGGCAAGTTGCAGTACGTTATCAACGGACCCGAAATGCACCTGTGGCACCACGCCGACCACGAGGAAGTGTACTTCGCCAACTTCTCCACCAAGCTTGCGGTGTGGGATTGGCTGTTTGGCACTGCCTACCTGCCCGAGGGGCGCAAGCCCATCCGCTGGGGCCTGCCCTACGCGTTTCCGAAAGATTACTTTTTGCAGCACGCCTTTTCGGTGGTCCGCTTCGATGAAGGGGCCCTGGCCGAGAAGTCGGCCCTGTTCCGGCACTACCACGGCGTGCGCTTCCGGGTGCTGAGCTGGTTGGGCCGGCACGTGCCCGCGGCCAAGGCATTGCAAGGCTGGGAGGTACCCGATGGGGCCCCGGAAACGGTGGCCCGCCGCCCCGACGACAACCCCGCGGCCGCCGCACCCGTTACCCCGGCCGAGTCCTCCCGCCCCGTCAACGCCCTGTCTTGAGTCTAGTTGCTAATTCCGCCTGGGTATACTTATTCATCGCCTCTGTGATGGAAGTGTGCTGGAACTACAGCCTGAAATACACCAGCGTCGCCAAGATCAAGGCCATCGACTGGTCGCAGTTTTTCGCGGCTCCGGCCGGCATCTACGCCCTGCTGCCGGCCATTGGCTACGTGGCCTTTGGCGTGGCCAACGTGTTTTTCTTCTCCAAGGCCCTGAACCAGATACCCGCCAGCACCGCCTTTGCGGTTTGGATGGGCATTGCGCTGGTCGGCATCAAAGTCGTGGATACCCTCGTATTAAAGGAGCCGTTCAGTGCGTGGCACGTGCTGTACATCGGGTTCATTCTGGTGGGCATCGTGGGCCTGAAGCGCTCCGCGTAGGGCCCCCATTTCACTTTTCGCTGCCGCCATGATCCGCCTGATACTCGCCGATGACCATGCCATCCTGCGCGATGGGCTGCGGGCGCTGCTCGCCGCCGAGCCCAGTATTGAGCTGGTGGGCGAAGCCACTAATGGGGCCGAACTGCTGGCCCTGCTGTCCACCACCCCGGCCGACGTGGTGCTGATGGATGTGAACATGCCCGTACTCGACGGCTTCGAAACCATGCCCGAACTACAGGAGCGCTTTCCGGAAGTTAAGGTTTTGGTGCTCAGCATGCTCGACCACGAGCACTACGTACTGCGCATGCTACAAGCCGGGGCCCTGGGGTACGTGCTGAAGAATGCCGCCTTCCAGGAAATCACCCACGCCATCCGCACCGTGGCCATGGGCCACCGTTTTTTGTGCACCGAAATCGGACTCAGCATGCTTTACAAGGCCGCGGGCAATGGCCCAATGCCCGGGCCCGGCGGCGAACTGGCCGAAACCGCCGCTGGCGTGGGCCTCACAGCCCGCGAGCTGGAGGTGCTCAAGCTCATCGCCGAGGGCCTCACCAACGGCGAAATCGCCGACAAAGTCTTCACCAGCAAGCGCACCATCGAGACCCACCGCCAGAACATCATCGGCAAAACCGGCGCGAAGAACACGGCAGCCCTCATCAAGCTGGCCATCCAACAGGGCCTTATTAGCTAATAGTAACGCGCTGTTAATTAGCTAATTATTTTTGAATAACGGCCGGGGCCCTAACTCAGCACCCCACCGATGGTGCCGATGGTGAGGGCCACGATGGCCGTGTTGAACAGGAAGGAGATGAGCCCGTGCAGCAGGGCAATGGCGCGGATTTCGCGGCGGCTGATGCCAATGTCGGCCGTCTGGGCCGTCATGCCCACCACGAAAGAGAAATAGGCAAAATCGAGGTAGTTGGGTTCGAGCCGGGGCGCATCTTTTTCCTTGTCGTTGTCGTCGGGAAACGTCAGGCCCCCTTGGTCATGCCCCTGCTCATCAGCGTCGTAGTACGAATGGGCGTAGCGCAGCGTGAACACGCAGTGCACCAGCGTCCAGGCCAGGGCCACGGCCCCCAGGCCCAGCGCCAGGTGCAGGGCTTTGGCCGCCTTGGGCACGTCTTTAAGGGTGCCGAGCAGCCCCACCACCGCCACCAGGCTGGCCAGCGCCGCCCCAATCACCACCAAAAAAGCCAGCGTGCGGGGCAGGTCGGCGCTGGCCGCCACGCGGCGGATGTCGTCGGTATCGGCCGTGCGCATGGCCGCCAAAATCAGGAACAGGTTGACGGCCGCGAAGCCGTCCCAGGCGGCTACGGAGCGGGCTAAGGTACCCATCGAGGCGGGGGCCAGCCACGCGGCCAGGGCCCCCACGGCCGCACCAATGGCAAAGCGCCACTCCAGGCGCGCCAAGCGCAGCCAGATGCTGAGGGCTTCGGTAAGGGCGGCGGGGGTAGCGGGTTTGGCCATAGGGCCCCAAGGTAGGACCGGGCCGGTGTGGGTTGGCTGAATCTATCGGCCCGGTGGGACCCGGGCGCGGGCCCGCGGCCCAAGTTTTCTTTCCTTTGCCGGCATGAACCCTGCCCCCCTCTCCGGCCTTTACGCCCCCTCGCTCACCCTCGTCACCGATTTGTACCAGCTCACGATGGCCTACGGCTACTGGCACCAGGGCATGCAAGACCGCGAGGCCGTGTTCCACCTCTACTTCCGCAAGGCGCCGTTTCAGGGGGGCTACGCGGTGGCCGCCGGCCTGGCCCTGGCCGTGGACTGGCTGGAAAACCTGCGCTTTTCGGACGATGATTTGGCCTACCTCGGCGGCCTGCGCGGCAGCAAGGGCACGCCGCTGTTCCCGCCCGATTTTCTGGCTTACCTGCGCGACTTGACGTTTACCTGCGACGTGGACGCCGTGCCCGAGGGCACCGTGGTATTCGGCAACGAGCCGCTGCTGCGCATTCAGGGGCCCCTGCTGCAAGCGCAGCTGCTGGAAACGGCGCTGCTCACGCTCGTCAATTTCCAGACGCTCATCGCCACAAAATCGGCTCGCGTCCGCGAGGCCGCGGGGCCCGATGACCAGGTGCTGGAGTTTGGCCTGCGCCGCGCCCAGGGCTTCGACGGGGGCCTGGGGGCGAGCCGGGCGGCCTACCTGGGCGGGGCCGACGCCACCAGCAACGTGCTGGCCGGCCAGCGCTACGGCCTGCCCGTGCGCGGCACCCACGCCCACAGCTGGGTCATGTCGTTTGCCAACGAGGAAGAGGCCTTTACCGCTTACGCCCAGGCGTTTCCCGACGATTCGGTATTCTTGGTGGATACTTACGACACGCTCGACGGGGTGCGCCACGCCATCGAAGTGGCTCGGAAGATGCGCGCCCAGGGCCACGAGTTGGGCGGCATCCGCCTCGACTCGGGCGACCTGGCCTACCTCAGCCGCGGAGCCCGGGCGTTGCTCGATGAGGCTGGGTTCGATAAAGTGCGCATCGTGGCCAGCAACGACCTGGAGGAGAACCTCATCACCAGCCTCAAGCAGCAGGGGGCCCGCATCGACACCTGGGGCGTGGGCACCCAGCTCGTGACGGCCTACAACCAGGCGGCCCTGGGGGGCGTGTACAAGCTGGCCGCCCTGCGCACCGCCGACGGTACCGGCTGGGATTTCACCATCAAGCTTAGCGAGCAGATTGCCAAAACCAGCATCCCCGGCATCTTGCAGGTGCGCCGCTACCTCGACGAGCAGGGCCACCCGCGGGCCGACATGCTCTACAACACCGCCGCGCCGCTGCCCGAGCGTCTCGTGCTCGTCGACCCCAACGACGCCACCCGCCGGCGCCCCGTGCGCCCCGGGGCCCCCTTCCGCGAGCTGCTGGTGCCCGTGTTTCGCCAGGGCCGCCGCGTACTCGACCTGCCCACTCTGGCTGAAAGCCGCGCCCTCGCCCGCCAGGAAGTGGCTAGCCTCGACCCCACCGTGCGCCGCTTCCTCAACCCCCATACCTACCCCGTGGGCCTGGAGCTCAGCCTATACGACTACCGCACGCAGCTCATCCTGGCCAAGCGCCCCCAGCGCCCGGCGTAGGGGCTCTGTGGGCCCCAACAATGTGCAGGTATCAGGTTGCACCCAGAATGAACACGGCACATGAATACCGGCCTAAATACCAGTAGTTTTAGAATTCAATAAGAGTACTGCGATGCTAGAGCGAAAAATTCTACTAGCAGCTATATTATTCATTATAGCTATGCTCCCAAACTGCTCCAATATGTGGGGTGGTCGGGTTCAAATGGACACCGAGCTAAGGTAGGTTGAAAAGGTAGTGGAGTTCGATTTCGAGTGGGGTGCAGTAGCCCAGGGCAGAGTGCAAGCGTTGGGTGTTGTAGTAGTGGTCCAGGTACTCGGCCAATTCTAAGCGGGCCTCTTCCAAATCGGTAAAGCAAGCCCCACGAGGTAGCAATTCAGTTTTGAGCGTGCTCCAGCCGCTCTCGGCCAAGGCGTTATCGTAGGGATTGCCCGGCCGACTCAGACTGGCAATGGCCTGGGTACGGTCGAGCAGGGTGGTAAACGCCTCGCTGGTGTACTGGCTGCCGCGGTCGGCGTGCACGAGCAGACCGGGTGGCGGCTGGCAGATGGCCACGGCCCGGTTGAAAGCGGTCAGAATCAAGTCCGTGTGCAACGACTCGCTCACGTGCCAGCCCACCACGCGCCGGGAAAAGGCATCGCGCCAGCAGGCCAAATAGGCCCACTGCCCGGTGGCCAGAGCCAGGTAGGTGATGTCGCCGACCCAGATTTGGTTCGGACCCGTAGCCGCGGGCCAGGTGGCGAGCTTGTTAGCGGCGGCCACGGCCTGCGGGTCGGCTTGGGTAGTGCGCGGCGACCGGGAGCTGGCACGCGTGCAAAGGGCGCGTAAGCCACTGGCGCTGAGCCAACCGCGCAGACGTTGCCGGCCCACCGCGTGGCCTTCGCGCCGCAGTTGGGCGCGCAGTCGGCGTTGGCCGTAGCGGCCGGCGTGGGTGGCAAAGACGCGCTGGGCTGCCACTTGCCAGGCGGGCAACGCCTGTTCGGCTGCCGCAGCGGGGACGCGCTTTTGCCACGCGTAGTAGCCGCTGGGACTGACGCCCAGCAAGCGGCACTGCTGCCGTACGGGCCAACCGGGAGCGTGTAAGGCAATGAAAGCGAAGCGTTTCATCGGCCCGTCGGTTGCGAAAAGATGGTCAGCGCTTTTTTTAAAATGTCGCGCTCCATTTCGGCGCGGGCCAATTGGGCCCGCAACTGCTTATTTTCCTGCTCCAGCGCCTCGCTACCTGCTGGACGAGCGGCTTGGGCGCGAGCTGCCCGCACCCACTTGCCCAACACGGCCTCGCTCATGCCCAGCGCCTGCGCGACCCGCGTCGCCGCTTGCCCATCCTGGTTTACGCGGCGAACCGCTTCGGTCCGAAAGGCCGCATCATATTTGGTTCGCGGCCGTCTACCGGCTGGTTTTTCTGCTTCCATGACAAGGGAAAGTTACTTTCTCCATGTCCATTTTTACCCGACCACCTCAATGCAAGAAACCAGACAATTCGAATCAGATAATAGATGGTTCAGAATAATCTATCCAAAAGCTTGGCAAGTAGAATTCGAAGATGGCATTTATACCCTCACGAAAGCAGACGATTCAAGTTGGGCCTTCCAAATATCTGCTTATAAAACAGTTAATGATTCCATTCCAAACTTTGATATTGATGAGGAATTACAGCGCATAGTTGAAATTCATCCCAAAGCCAAAATAGTAGCCTTGCCCAATCGGAAAGCAATTTATTATACTGAGCGCAGAGATGATTCTTTACTGTATATCTGGATAATTGGCGGGAAAAAATGCAAGGCTTTTTGTAGCTACACTGCAGATGCGTCCACTACACAAAATGCGAACCTCGACGCCTCACGGCAAGTAATTAATACCATGAAGCTTCAATAAAAAGTGGCTGAAACTCTTAGATTTTCAGCCGCTTTTGCGTTTGCCGCAGGGGCCCTATTACATGTGAATGGCGCGGTTATCCGTGGCTTTGGGTTCCCAAGCGCCAATGACGATGCCGGTGCGCTTGATTTCCTGGACGAAGGGGTTCCAATTCGTGAACTGCTCGGGCGAGAAGGTGTGCGGCTCGATATCCACGTGCTTGACAACAGCGCGGATAAACGGTTTCATGTCAATAAATGCCGCTCCGGTGAAGCCATCAGCTACCAACGCTAAGTCAATATCAGAATATTCGTGCTGTTCGTTGCGGGCGAACGACCCGAACAAAATGGCTTGGCGCAGCGGAATACCCAGTTGCTGCAACTCATCCAAGAATTGCCGGACACGAACTAAGGCAGTTTGCTGAGTAACCATAATCGAAGTGATTCTGCCTCCTGCAACAGGCTGCGAGTATATTGTTCAGTTGCCTGCTGGCTAACGACTTGCTGATAGTCAGGATAACGGCCTTCTAACTGAAAACGGTTCAGGTCAGCCGCGGTATTCTCATGATCCGCAGAAGCTACCAATTGGGTAGCCGTCCACAGCCGAATGATGTTGTGGGTCCGCGGCGGGTGGTCGTCTACATTGTCCTGGACCCAGTGCGCCTTGCTGAGCTTCTCAATCGTGAGATGGGCAAAAAACAGGCATTGTAAGTGCCGATTGGCACGAAAAAGGTCATGCGCCGCCAACCAATCCGATTCAGCGGTTTCCTTCCAGTACCGGATATGGTCAGCCTTTAGCATAAAAGTAAAGGAATAAAAAACGGCCGAAGCTACAAAAGCTCCGGCCGTTTAGTGTGCTATAGGGGCCCTATTACATGTGGATGGCGCGGTTATCCGTCGCGGCCAGGCAGGCTTCCTTCATGGCCTCGGCGTAGGTGGGGTGGGCGTGGCTCATGCGGGCCACGTCCTCGGCGGAGGCGCGGAACTCCATGGCCGTCACGGCCTCGGCGATGAGGTCGGCGATGCGGGGCCCGATCATGTGCACGCCCAGGATTTCGTCGGTCGTCTTGTCGGCCAGCACCTTCACGAAGCCGTCGGTGTCCATGCTGGCGCGGGCGCGGCCGCTGGCTTTGAAGGGGAACGAGCCCACCTTATAGGCCTTGCCCTCCTGCTTCAGCTGCTCCTCGGTGTAGCCCACGCCGGCCACTTCAGGCCACGTGTACACCACACCCGGGATGAGCAAGTAGTTGATGTGCGGCTTCTGGCCGGCAATGGTTTCGGCCACAAACGTGCCTTCTTCCTCGGCCTTGTGGGCCAGCATGGCGCCGCGCACCACGTCGCCGATGGCGTAGATGCCGGGCACGTTGGTTTGCATATGTGCGTCGACCTTGATGCGGCCGCGCTCTTCCATCTGCACGCCGGCGGCTTCCAGATTCAGGCCCGCCGTGTAGGGCGAGCGGCCCACGGCCACGAGGCAATAATCGCCTTCCAGCTTCAGCTCCTCGCCTTTGGGCGTGGTAGCCGTCACGGTCACCATGTCGCCGGCGCGGGTAGCGCCGGTCACCTTGTGGCCGAGGTAGAACTGGATGCCGATTTTGCCCAAAATGCGCTTGAGCTCCTTACCCAGGGCCAAGTCCATCGTCGGGATGAGGCTATCGGTGTACTCCACCACCGACACCTTGGCGCCGATGCGGGCGTAAATCGAGGCCATTTCCAGGCCAATCACGCCGCCGCCAATCACCACCATGTGCTTGGGCACTTCGCGGATGGTGAGGGCCTCGGTGCTGGTGATGATGCGCTGCTTGTCTTGCTGAATGAACGGCAGCACCGTGGGCTTCGAGCCGGTGGCGATGATGACGTTCTTGGTTTCGATCTGCTGGGCCTCGCCGCCGCCGGTGGGCGCAATGCTGATGTGGTTCTTGTCAATGAACGAGCCAACGCCGGCCAGCACGTCGATTTTGTTCTTCTTCATCAGGTAGGCAATGCCGTCCACGTTGGCTTTCACCACACCGCCCTTGCGGTCCATCATCTGGTTCATGTTCACGGCCAGGTCGTTCAGCTCAATGCCATGCTCCTTGAACGTGATGTGCGCGTTGTGGTAATGCTCGGTACTGTCGAGCAGGGCCTTGCTCGGAATGCAGCCCACGTTGAGGCAGGTGCCGCCCAGGGTGGGGTATTTCTCGATCAGGGCGGTTTTGAAGCCGAGCTGGGCGCAGCGAATGGCCGCCACGTAGCCGCCGGGGCCGCTACCGATTACCGTAACGTCGTACTGGTTCATATAAAGCGAAAAGGTCGGTTAAACGCCTAAAGGTACGGCGAAACCGGCCGTGGCAAAGGCTCCCAGCGCCCCCCGGGGCCCCATAAAATCCAAAAAGCCCAACCGTAATACGGCTGGGCTTTTCAGCATTCCTTATCCCACTAATCAAGGCATTCGGCGTTGGCGCGCAGCACTTCGCGGGCAACGGCCAGGTTGGTGTCGCGCGTGTTGACTACCAAGTAGATAAACTTATTACCACTCGTGCTCAGCTTGATGAGGTGCAGTTGGTTGGTGAGCGAAATCAGGATGTCCTCAATCGTTTCGCCTTACAGCTTGAGGGCGGCCATGGCCTTCTGCTTTTGCTTCACCACCTCCGTGTTGTAGGCCGCGGCCGTGTCGGGGTTGATGGCCGGCGAGTTCGAGTGCGAGGCTAGGCTCATGCCCGACGTGGTGTCCGCCACCGCCACCGCCACCGCCACCGCCATCAGCTGTGGCAAGTTTCAGAGAGCAGGCGTGTGGCCGTTTCCTTGGCCGTGCCCACCAGGGCCGCCAGGTCGTCGCGCGAGGGGGAGATGGTGAACGGCGTGGCCGCGTCGGCGGCGTCTTGGTAGGTGCGCTGCAACAGCAGCAGGGCCTCGGCCAGCCGCTCGCGCACGGGCTTGTAGGCCAAGTGCAACATGCGTTCCTCAGCCTCGCTCATGCCTTGGGCCATCAACTGCATCAGCGATACCGAAAACGGTACGTTGGAGTGCACCAACCGCAGGAAATCGGTGCGCGGCACGAAGCACACCACGCAGTCGTCAAGGGCCACGGCCGAGGTCGAGTAGCGGCTTTCGGTCAACAGCGAGCGGTAGCCCAGTACGTTGCCGCCTTTGGACAGGCGCACAATCTGCTCCTTGCCGTCGCCGCCCACCCGCGTCACCTTGATGCGGCCCTGGCGCACGCAGTGCATCCCCAGCGTGGCGCTGCCCGCGCTAAAAATCGCCTAGCCGTTCTGGTACACCTACG
Source organism: Hymenobacter coccineus (assembly GCF_001816125.1). Taxonomy (GTDB): domain Bacteria; phylum Bacteroidota; class Bacteroidia; order Cytophagales; family Hymenobacteraceae; genus Hymenobacter; species Hymenobacter coccineus. Next base: position 46,537 of record NZ_MDZA01000022.1, read on the forward strand.
ACGTCTTATTCTCGGCAATCATGCCGAGCTCGTCCAGCTGGCAGCAGCCCAACAGGGCCCCCTTGCGGTTGGGGCAATCCGAACAAGTCGGTGCGGCAGGGCAGCTCATAGGATAGTGCTAATGGATACAACTTACTAAAGTTAACGCGACGCTTTTACATAAGCGAGAAAAATAATGTTAAACCGGCATATACCGTTGTTCATCTGCCAATTTTACCTATATAACCGGCGGCAAACGTAAAACGCCCGGCGTGCAGATTTGCACGCCGCGTTTTACGTTTCGCCCTACTTGCCAGGGCCCTATTTTTTGGCCTGCGTCGCCACCCAGGCCGAGCCACCGGCCACCACCAGCGCGTCTTCGCCCAGGCCCACCAACGACGTGTTGGTGTGCGTGCGCTCACTAATGGTTTTGCGCAGCCAGAACGTGAGGAACGTGGAGGCCACCGCCCCCAGGCTGCCCACCAGGGCCCCACTCAGGGCGCTGCCCCCGCGGGCTTTGTAGAGCGTGGCGCCCACTAGGGCCCCCGAAGCGGCCCGGGCCCCTACCTGCTGGGGCTCGGTGCGGTTGCCCGTCTTGGGCGACTTATCGCCCACCAGCTCCATGCCCAGCAGGCCCTTGAGGGTGCTGGCCACGGTAGGGTTTTGCAAGAAGCGCAGCGGCGACTGGGCCAAGCCCTTGGGCCGGGCCTGCCCGCTCAGGTAGTGGCTGAGGAAGGTGGGGCCGCTGGTGGCGCGCATACCAGTCAGGGCCCCCAGGCCCAACACGGGCCAGAAGCGGGCCGTGGGGGCCGGCTTGGGCCAGTTGGGATCCTTCTTAAACTTGGCGGCTTTTAGTTTTTTGGCTTTCATAAAAAAGATAAGGCTACGGACCGGGCGCACGTGCCCGGCTCGTAGCCTTAACGGAAACCGCGGCCCGAAGGCTGGTTTTATAACGCTGCCCGCGCGGGGGCCCTACACGCCCAACAGCAGGCGGGTGGGGTCTTCGAGCAGCTCCTTCACCCGCACCAGGAAGCTGACGGACTCGCGGCCGTCGATGATGCGGTGGTCGTAGCTGAGGGCCAGGTACATCATGGGGCGAATCACCACCTGGCCGTTCTCGGCGATGGGGCGCTGGATGATGTTGTGCATCCCCAGGATGGCCGACTGCGGGGCGTTGATGATGGGCGTGCTCAGCATCGAGCCGAATATGCCGCCGTTGGTGAGCGTGAACGTGCCGCCCGTCATCTGCTCGATGGTGAGCTTGTTGTCGCGGGCCAGCGTGGCCAGGCGCACCACTTCCTTCTCAATGCCGTCGAACGAGAGCTGCTCGGCGTTGCGAATTACGGGCACCACCAGGCCCTTGGGGGCCGATACGGCGATGCTGATGTCGCAGAAGTCGTTGAATACGATGTCGGTACCGTCAATCTGCGCGTTTACCGACGGCCATTCCTTCAGGGCCACGCACACGGCCTTGGTGAAGAACGACATGAAGCCCAGGCCCACGCCGTTTTTCTCCTTGAACTTGTCCTTAAACTTGGTGCGCAGGTCCATAATGGGCTGCATGTTCACCTCGTTGAAGGTGGTGAGCATGGCCGTTTCATTCTTCACCGATACCAGGCGGCGGGCCACCGTTTTGCGCAGGTTGCTCATCCGTTCGCGGCGCTGGCCGCGGCCACCAGCAGGGGCCCCAGGGGCCGCTGTTGCGGCCGGAGCCGGAGCCGGGGCTGCCGGAGCAGCTTGCGGCGCGGCAGGGCCGCGGGCTTGGCCTGCGCATTCTGGGCATCCTCCTTGGTGATGCGGCCATCGCGGCCCGAGCCGGCCACGTCGGCGGCAGCCACACCCTTCTCGTCCAGTATTTTACCAGCGGCCGGTGAGGGCACGCCGGTGGCGTACGTGGCGGCACCAGCCGCAGCGGGCGCCTGGGCCATAGGCACGGCCGCCGCCGGGGCAGCGGGGGCCGCCGCAGCCGGAGCAGCCGCCGGGGCCCCACCACCACCTTCGATGCGGGCAATGAGGGCCCCAATACCGATGGTTTCGCCCTCTTGCGCCGCGTGGCGCAGAATGCCTTCGGCCTCGGCGGGCAGCTCAAACGTGGCTTTGTCGGACTCCAGCTCGGCAATTACCTCGTCGCGCTTCACGGCGTCGCCGTCTTTTTTCAGCCACTTGGCAATGGTCACTTCCGTGATGGATTCGCCGACGGCGGGAATTTTGATTTCGGTGGGCATGGGAAGCTAGAGGCAAAAACGTGAAGAATAATTAGAGTAAAAAAGCTACGGCCAGCGGCCGGAGCTTATCGCGAAATTGGTGCGCCATACCGAGTAATTCAGTAACGGCGAAGTCGGGGGCATCGTCATTCTCGTAGCGCCACTTTACGGCAAAAGCGTTGAGAATGGTGGCCGCCGACACATCATCTTGGCTGAACGCTACCTAGCCAGCCAAGCCGGTGGCCAAGCTGGTCAGTTCATGGATAAACGGAGCGGGCTTATTGTTCACTAACAGCGCAGCCTTCAAATATTTTTCGGCCGCTTGCTGGCAACTGAAACCGATGCTCTCGTACAGGTGCGGCGAATGCTGTGCCAATGACTCCGCAGTTTCCATGTCGCGGTCGGCCGCACGCAAAAAAGTGAGCACTTGCGCTTGAATAGGCGTCTTAGGCTGCTGCATACAAAATCCGGCCTTTATCTACCGCTTCGGCTTCTACGGTGTAAATGCGGGCCACTGCTTCAGCCAATTCCTGCGGCGTCCGAATAAAAATATCCATCGGCGGCATCTCCCCCCCCCAAAGCAAGTGCCGCACCGTCAGGTCCCGCTCAATTCGCTTGGCCTCCGCGTTCTGCTTGATGATCAGCAAATCCAGGTCCGAGTCGTCGGTGGGCGTACCGTAGGCGTAGGAGCCGAATAGGATAATCCGGTCGGGCGAGTAGCCCGCCACGATGCGGGCCACCACGGCCTGGATTTGCGCTTCGGTTATCATCAGCGGGTAGCTTGGAATGGAAGAAATAGGAAAGCGCCGGCTGGGGCCCTGGTTGGGGCCCCAGCCGACTGGGGCTAGTCTTGCTTTTTGGCCAGCTCCGCCGTTTCCTTGATTTGGCCGTCGGCCACGGCTTCCTTGGGCTTGTTGAAGGCGCGGGCCACGAGGTCTTTTTGCTCCTTTACGTGGATTTTGTTGTAGCCGGTGGCCGGCGAGGCCGAGGGCTTGCGGGCCACCACGTCCTCCAGCTCGCGGCGCATGAAGCGGAGCAAGTAGTTCCAGTAGCCCATGTTCTCGGGCTCTTCCTGCACCCAGTACACCTTGGCTTTGGGGTACTTGGCCAGCTCGGCCTGCAGCTGCTGCTGCGGGAAAGGGTGCAGCTGCTCCACGCGCACCAGGGCCACGTCGGTGCGGTTGCTAGTGCGCTGCTCGTCGAGCAGGTCGTAGTACACCTTGCCCGAGCAGAGCAGCACGCGCTTCACTTTCTTTGCTTCGGCGTAGTCGTCGGCCAGCACTTCGCGGAAGCGGCCGCTGGTAAACTCGTCGAGCGGCGACACGCACAGCGGGTTGCGCAGCATGCTTTTGGGCGACATCACCACCAGCGGCTTGCGGAAGCTCCAGGTGAGCTGGCGGCGCAGCAGGTGGAAGAAGTTGGCCGGCGTGGTCACGTTGGCCACCACGATGTTGTTCTCGGCGGCGAGTTGGAGGAAGCGCTCGGGGCGGGCGTTGGAGTGCTCGGGGCCCTGGCCCTCGTAGCCGTGGGGCAGCAGCATCACTAGGCCGTTCATGCGCTGCCACTTGCTCTCGGAGCTCACCACAAACTGGTCGATCATGGTTTGGGCCCCGTTGGCGAAGTCACCGAACTGCGCTTCCCAGACCACCAGGGCCGTGGGGTTGGCCATGCCGTAGCCGAATTCAAAGCCCAACACCGCGTACTCGCTCAGCAGCGAGTTGAAGATGCACAACTGCTCGTGCTCGCCTTCCAGCTGGTTAAGCGAGTTGTAGGGAGCGCTCGTTTCGGCGTCGTGCAGCACCGCGTGGCGGTGTGAGAACGTACCGCGCTGCACGTCCTGGCCGCTCACGCGCACGATGTGGTTTTCAGTCAGCAGCGAGCCGTAAGCCAGCAGCTCGCCGGCGGCCCAGTTCAGCACGCGGGTTTCGTAAAACATCTTGCGGCGCTCGCGCAGCAAGTTGTCGATCTGCTTGATGGGCTTGAAGCCGTCGGGAATCGTGGTCAGGGCCTTGGCCACCTTCGCCACCACTTCCTCGGCAATGCCCGTTTCGGGCGACTGCGCAAAGTCTTCGTTGGTGCTGCGGCGCAGGCTACGCCACTCGTTTTCCAAAGCCTGGTACTTATACGGCAGCGGCTTCTGCTTCACCAGATCGAGGCGGGCTTGCAGCGTGTCGCGGAACTCCTTGTCCATCTGGCTCGCCAGCTCAGCGTCCACGTCGCCGCGCTGCACCAGCGTGGCGTTGTACACCTCGCGCGGGTTCTGGTGCTTCGAGATGATGTTGTAGAGCGTGGGCTGGGTGAACTTGGGCTCGTCGGACTCGTTGTGGCCGTGGCGGCGGTAGCACACCATGTCGATGAAGAAATCGGCGTGGAACTGCTGGCGGTACTCGGCGGCCAGCTGGGCGGCAAATACCACCGCCTCCGGGTCGTCGCCGTTCACGTGGATCACCGGCGCGTCAATCATCTTGGCCAGGTCGGTGCAGTAAATCGACGAGCGGGCATCCTCAAAATCAGTGGTAAAGCCCACTTGGTTGTTGATGACGAAGTGCACCGTGCCGCCGGTTTTGTAGCCCTCCAGCTGCGACATCTGGGTCAGCTCGTAGCCGATGCCCTGGCCGGCCAGCGCCGCGTCGCCGTGGATGAGGATGGGCAGGATTTTGTGGTAGTCGCCGCCGTACTGGTGCTCGATTTTGGCACGTACGAAGCCTTCCACCACCGGGTTCACCGCCTCCAGGTGCGAGGGGTTGGGGGCCAGCTTGAGGTTAACTTTCTTGCCGTTCGCCGTTTCCACCTCCGACGAGTAGCCCATGTGGTACTTCACGTCGCCGTCGCCCATTGTCAGGTCGGGGATGGCCGTGCCCTCAAACTCCGAGAAAATCTGCTCGTAGGTTTTGCCCATGATGTTGGCCAGCACGTTCAGGCGGCCGCGGTGGGCCATCCCGATCATCACCTCCTGCACCCCCAGGTCGGCCGCTTTGCCGATGATGGCGTCCAGGGCCGGGATGGTGGTTTCGCCGCCCTCAAGCGAGAAGCGCTTCTGCCCCAAGAACTTAGTGTGCAAGAAGTTCTCGAACACCACCGCCTCATTCAGCTTCTTTAGGATGCGCGTTTTGTACTCCACGCCGGGGTTGAAGGCCAAGGCTTCGCGCTCGATTTTCTCGCGCAGCCAGTCTAGCACCTTGGGGTCGCGGATGTACATGTACTCGAAGCCCACCGTGCCGGTGTAAATCTTTTCCAGCGCCGCGATGATGTCGCGCAGCGTGGCCTGGGGCCCCAGGCCTAGCGTTTCGCCGTTGCGGAAGACCGTGTCCAGGTCGGCGTCGCTCAGGCCGAAGTCCGACAGGTCGAGGTGGGGCTGGCGGTCTTTGCGCTCACGCACCGGGTTGGTTTTGGCGCGCAGGTGGCCGCGGCTGCGGTAGGCGTGGATGAGGTTGCGGACGGCCGTTTCTTTGTCGCTGGGCGCGGCTTCGTTGCCAATCAGGCCTGCGGGGGCGTTGTTGGTGGAGGCCACGGTGTTCAGCACGCCGTAGTCTTTGGGCTGGGGCCCCGCTGGGGCAGCGGGCGTGGTTACCGGGCCGGCGGGCGCAGCGGCGCCGTTGCCGTTGGTGGCCGGTGCCCCCTCGGGCGGGAATTGCTGCGAGAAATCAAACCCTTCGAAAAACTTGCGCCAGCCGAAATCCACCGATTCGGGGTTTTGCTGGTACGCTTGGTACAGGGCTTCGATAGCCACCGCGTCGGCGTTGGCGATATAAGAGTAGGAATCCATGGGCAGAAGTGCTAATGCTGGGTGGGTGAGGCAGCGCAAAAGTAAAAGCCCTGAAAACAAAGCCCAAACCTATAACCGGATTTACAAATTGGCTTGCTAATCAAACCAATATGATTCGATTTTACTACCGATGATGCCCCTTTGTATTGGCAAGCTATTAATAAAACGTCATTTTGTTTATTAATGCTCCCTTGGGGGCCCCTATTGCGACGGAAATGGTTTGCGCTGGTCCTTAATCCCTTGCCGGGCCGGCCCAGTGCGCCACGGTGCGGGGCGCGCCGTCGGGCGTGTACAAAAGGCTGAGGGGCTGAGCGGGGTCGCGGTTGACGTCGGCGGGGGTGATGCCCCAGCGGTGCCACAGCTCGGCCAGGGCCTGGGCATAGGCCCCGTTTTCCCAGGGGTTGAAGATGGCCACGCCCACGTCGTCAATCAGCGCATCGAACACCAAGTGGGTATCGCCGGGGCGCGGGTGGCGCGGGTAGAGGTCGGGCACCATGTGCAGCAGGTGCGCCGCGTAGTACACCCTGGCCTTGAACTCGGCCACCTGCACCGGGTGCAAAGGCCGCCGGGCGTCGGCGTACACCTGGCGCATGGCCTGGCCAATCAGGCCAATATCAGCCAGGCAGGCCACGAGCACCGACCGGCCCATTTTAATGCTGAACACCAAGGTGTTGAGGTCGTCGTCGTACTCAAACGGCACGGTGTCCTCGGCGGGGTCCACTTCCAGCACGAACACCGAGCCGGGCACGAAGTCGGCGTACTCGGTGGGCACGCGCAGGCCCTGGAGCAACTGGAAAAACACCTGGAACTTGCGCAGCAGCGCCGCGTTTTCGGCCAGCGGGTAGCGGGGCCGGATGAGGGGCTCGAACTCGGTGAGCAGCTCGGTAATGAAGATGCCGTAGAACATTTTGCCTAGCCACAAAAACAGCGTGTCGTCGCCCAGGGCGCGCAGGGCTTCGGGGCCCTGGGCAGCGGCGGCGGCCACAGTTTCCTCCAGTTCTGCTAAGCGCGGGCGCACGGCCGCGCTGGTCGGCAAGCGCAGGTCGCGGAAGGCCACGGTGCTTTGGTCGAGCAGCTGAATGGGCCGGTCGGCCAGGTCGTAACGGGCTTGTAGCCAGTCGGCAAATACGGGCACGGTATCGTGGGGCCCCACGGGCTGGCCGCTGAGGAAGCACGTGGCGGGGCCGAAACGCATGCCCTCAAACGGGTCGTAGGGTGTGAGGTCGGCAGGGGTGAAATCGGGCATAAAAGCAAAAGCGCGAACCTAGCCGCGGCGGGCGGCAAAGTTCGCGCTTCTGCTTTTAGTTGTCCGTTGCCGGGTTGCTCGAAATAGTCTTACTATTTAACAACCAGCAACCTAGGCTTACCGCGAGAGCGAGTTAGCAGCTTTGCGCAGCAGCAGACCCAGGTTGCCGAGCGGGCCGGCGTAGCTGCCGGGGGCCGTTTCGGCTACCTTGATGGTTTCGGCGCTGAGGCTGGCCAGCAGTTCGGCTACTTCGTGCGAAGCGGCGTTGGGGTTGCTCAGCAGTTCGCCAAGCTGGCTCACTTCCTGGGTGATTTTGGCCAGGCCGGGGCGGTCGGAGGCGGCCAATACGGCGGCCCAGCGCTCAATTTCGGTGCTGCCGGGGCCTTCGGCTTTGGCGGGCAAGCCGTTGCTAAGCAGGGCGATGGTATCGTCGAGCACGGCGGTGGCCTGCTGGTCGCTCACGGGCATGGGCTGCGGGGTGGGCTGGGCGGCGTTGGACGGGGTGGCGGCGGTAGAATCCATGGGGAGGGTATTTAGAGGGATTATGTGGTGGGCTATACTTGCCGGCCGCCCAAAAAGTTGAAAAGCCACCACTCGCTCCCCCGGTTGGGTTACCTTTTAGCAGTACGGTTGATTAACGGGTGAATTCTCACTCCACTAACATTTAAACTTACCGCACCATGCAAGTTTCCTTCAAAACCCTGATTGCTGCCGCCGCCGTTGCCCTGTCCGCCACCGCTTGCAGCACCGACACCACCAAAACCACCGAGCAGACCCCCGAGGGTGCTACCACGACCACCACGACCAGCGTGGAGCCTTCGGCCGACATGAATGCCGCTGGTGACAAGATGGACGCCGCTGGCAACAAAATGGAAGCCAAGATGGACGCCGCTGGCAACAAGATCGAAGCCACGGCCAATGAGGCCGGTGCCAAGATGGACGCCGCTGGCGAGAAAATGGGTGCTAAAATGGACGCCGCCGGCGACAAAATGAGCGCCAATGCTGCCGAAGCCAAAGCCGACACCAAAGACGCCCTGAACAAAGCCGGCAACCGCATGGACGCCATGGGTGACGCCGCCGCCAAGTCGGCCCGCGAAACCAAAGCCAACATGAAGCAGAGCATGAACAACTAAGCAACCGGCTCGCGCCGCTGCGCCAAAAGCCTGGGCCCCAGTGGGGTTCAGGCTTTTTTTATGTGTCAAAATTGGTCATACTGACCGCCCGCGATACTTCCTGGCTGATTCAAACAGCCCCTCAGCTGGTGGCTACTTCCAGCAGTACCTCGTAGTAGGGGCGGCCCAACATGCGGGCGCGCAGCCAAGCGTAGAAGCTCTGGATTTGCAGGTCTTCGCGCTCTAAGGGCCAGAATTCGGGCATGCGGGCCACTTTTTGGGCAAAGGCGGGGCGCTGGGCCACGGCGGGGTCTTCCAGGATTTCGTGCACCAGGGCCAGGTAGCTGAGCACGTAGCGGTAGGGGCCGCCGGCCGCCGGGGCCCCATCCGGCCCGGCCGGGAACCGCTCGCGCAGGCCGCGGTCGATGGCCCGCAGGCGCCCCAGGGCCACATCGGCCGCGCCCAGCTCAAGCTGGATGAGCAGCTCGCCGAGGTTGCGGTTTAGCAGCCACTCCAGGCCCAGGTGCTGCTCCAGCCAGTGGTCGGTGCGGCCCAGGCGCAGCAGCACGTGGTTGGCCTTCTGGAAGCTGCCTTCGGCGAAGTAGTGAAACGTGAGCTGGAGCCGGGCCGTGAGGGCGGCCAGCTCGGGCAGGGCCGGCGCGGCGCGCAGGGCTCCTTCGAGCAGGGCAATGCTCTCGGCGTTGCGCTGCAAAAAGGCGTAGTTGGCGGCCAGCAAAAACGTGAACCGGGGCCCAAACTCGGCCAGCGGCCGGCCGCCGTCGGCCAGCACGGCCCGCCCCTGCTCGAGGTAACGCACCGACTCGGCGAAGTGGCGCGTGCGGTACAGGGCATGGGCCAGCATGTAGAGCAGCCGCAGCTGGTAGCCGCGCTGGGCCGGCGCGAAGCCGTGGCGGCGCGCCATCAGCCCGTAACAGCGCTCGGCAAAGGGCGCGAACGAGGCAAAATCGCGCCGCACCAGCATGCCGCTGCGCGCAATGCTCAGCAGCCGGCACAGCAGCGAGGGCGAGCGGGCGAAGGCTTCCTGCAAGTCGTACTCGGCCAGGATTTCCTGCACAATGGCGTCGAACGCCGCCGCCGGGCGGCCCTGGGTGCGGGCCTCGCGCAGGCGGTGGCGCAGCAGGCTGTCGGCAATGTTGGCGCGCTCCTCCTCGTCGGCGGCTTTTTTGTTGGCGTGGCGGCGGCGCAGCACGTCGGGCAGGGGCTCGGCGTGGGGCGTGCCGGCGTGCTGGATTTGCAGGTTGTACACCGCGTTCAGGGCCTCGTACTGCTCGTGGTCGCGGGCCTGCTTTTCGGCCTTGCGCAGCGTGCCCCAGGCCAGGCGCGGCACGCCGGCCCCGAACAGGTACTGGGCCAGGGTGAGGTGGCCGCGCACGGCGGCGGCGGCCGTGGCATCGTGCTGGCGCTGGCGCAGCACTAAAAAATCGGTGAGGTGCAGCAGCAGGCGCTTGCGCACGGCGTAGTAGGCCCCGGCGTTGGGCGCGGCCGGGTAGAGGCGCGCCACCAGGGCGGCGGGCGCCAGGGCGGGGCCGGTGAGCAGCTCGTAGAGGCGCACATCTTGCCGGCCGGCCACCCGCTGGCGCTGGCGCAGCAGAAAGCGCGCGAACTCAATGCGGTCGTCGGGGCTGAGGGTGAGCAGGGCAGTGCGGAGGTCGTCCATGGGCTGCAAAGGAAGCGCACAACCGGGCCCGATTTTACCGAGGCCCGGGAATATAGTGGTTTGGCCAAATATCGAATATTATTCATTCAAATAGCTGATAATCATGGGGTATTTTACCCTTGCTTGGCTGGTGCAAAAGTCCGACAACCTGATTTTTTGGTGAACGGAGCGAGCCCGGGGGCCCCACACCTTTGGGCTACCTCTTCACCTAACCCCCTCCCCCATGTCGCTCCGTCTACTTTTCCTGTCCCTGGCCCTGCTGCTCGCCGCCGGCCGGGCCCGCGCCCAAGACCTACTCACCAAGCGCAACGGCGACGAGGTGCAGGTGAAAATCCTGGAAATCACGCCGCTGGAAGTGAAGTTCCGCCGCACCGACAACCCCGACGGCCCGCTCATCAGCGTGTACAAAACCGAGGTGTTCATGATTCGCTACGCCAACGGCGCCAAGGAAGTGTTTGGGGTTGCGCCCGCCCCAGGGGCCCCGTACCTGGCCGGCCCGCCGCGGCCCGCGGCCCCCGCGCCCACCCCGCACACGGGCCCCGACGTGCCCGGCGACGTGGTGTTCCCCGATGAGGAAGTGCACCTCAGCGGCCCGCGCATTGGCTTCACCGTGCTCACCGCCGGGCCCCTGAACCGGGGCCGGCAGGAGGCGGGCTACCACGACCTCAACCCGTTCCTCACGCAGTTTGGGTGGCAGTTCGAAACGCGCTTGTTCCGGCTCCCCAACGGCGTGAGCGGCCTGGCCGAGTTCGTGCCGCTGGTGGGCGGGCTGGAGCAGAACAAGTTCATCCCCAGCATCAGCGGCATCCTGGGCATCCGGGGACCCAAGGGGTTCGAATTCGGGCTGGGGCCCAACCTGACGCCCCTCGGGGCCAATATCGTGCTGGCGCTGGGCACGTCGTTTCGCAGCAAGAGCGGCCTCAACTTCCCCGTGAACCTGGCCGTGGTGCCCGGCAACGGCGGGGCCCGCATCAGCCTGCTGGTGGGCTTCAACTCGCGCCACCGGTAGCAATCAAATTATTGAATATCAGTTACTTGATTTATAAAACCATGCAAAAGATCTTGTTGCTACTCGTGCTGGTGGGGGCCTTGCGGCCCGCCCGCGCCTCGGCCCAGGCGGCCCCCGGCCCCGATACCATTTTGCGCCTCGACGGGCAGGAAATCCAGGGCCGCGTGGTGGTCCTCACGCCCACCGAATTGCGCTACCTGCCCGCTGCCCCGGCCCCGCCCGATACGCTGGCGCTGCCCGTGGCCGAGGTATTTCTCATCCGCTACGCCAACGGCACCCGCGAAGTGCTGCACCCCGAAACCGCTAACGCGGGCCCCGCCGACTTGCTGCTGGGCCTTAATACCCGGCAGCGGGATTCACTGGGCCGACGCGACGCGGCCACGCACTACCGCAACCCGGGGGCCTTGTGGGGCACATTCGGGGCCACCTTGTATGCGGGGCCAATAGTTGGCGTGGTGATGCCGGCCCTCGTGGGCCGAGCCAGCGTGAAGGCCCGCAACCTCCGGGCTCCGCAGCCGGCGTTGCTCGGCGACGCCGATTACCAACGCGGCTACCAGCAGCAGGCCAACCGCACCAAGCACCAGCAGACTTGGACCGGCTACGGCACCGGCGTGGGGGCGTGGGTAGTACTGGTGGCCGTGATATTGTCAGCGGCTATTTCTAACTGGTAAAGGGCATTGGGGCCCCACAGCTTCGCTTGACTACCAGCTAACTGCTCACTTCTATTATGAAAACCAAATCTTTACTATTCGTTTGCGGGGCCCTGCTGACCGGCTGCACGGTGTATGCGCCCATGCAGCCGACCGTGACCACAATCAGCCGGGCGGGGCAGGTGGAAACGAGCGCCTCCGTGCAGCTGAGCGGGCGGGTGGAAGCCGGGGCCCTGTATTCGCCGCTTCCGCACGTGCTGGTGGAGGGCAGCGGCACGTACCGGCCGCACCTGAGCGGCGGCGATTCCACGTTTTTCAGTACCCGGCAGTGGGAGGCGGGCGCCGGCACGTACTGGCTCCTAGGCAAGTCGTGGCTGGTGAGCGGCCTAGCGGGCGGCGGCTACGCGGCCACCGAGCGGCTGTCGAATGAGCCGTTTGGAAAAACGCCGCTGCTGCGGGCGCGCTACGGCAAGCTGTTTGGCCAGGTGGGCATCGACTACTGGCCCTTCCGCAACGGGTCCTGCGGCGTGGTTTACCGTTTCACGCAGTTGCGTTTCGATGAGCTGACGTTTTACCAGCCCGCTTACCAAGGCTCCGTGGCAAACCGAGTCATGGGCCGCCACGAGGTACTGGTGTACGGCCGCCGCGGCCTGGCCTGGGGCCAGCCGCACCGCTGGCAAGTTCAGTCGGCCATTGGCTGCTCGCTCGGCACCCGGCCGCTGCACACCGACGAGCCCTTCGAAACCACGCGCATCCGCTTCCCGGTGCTGCTGCTCAGCATGGGCTTGGTGTATTGCCCGGCGCTAGGGCGGGCGGATGCCCACTCCGCCGGCAAGCGCGCCGAGTAGCCGCCGGGGGGCCCAATAAAATTCTGGCTTCCAACCGGCCGGCGCTAACCTAAGCAGAAGCGTGGCCGTACAACTGCCCATAACCTTCCTTCCCACCCCGCATATTTCTTCAACCTTAAATATTCCCCGTCATGGACGTTAACAGCAACAAAATCAACGACGATACCGAACTGCAAGGCCGCGGCAACTGGAACCAGCTGAAAGGCGAAGCCAAGCAGAAGTGGGCCGGCCTGACCGACGACGACCTGACCTACGCCGATGGCAAGCAGGACGAGTGGTTTGGCAAGCTGCAAGAGAAAACCGGTAGCACGATTGACGAAATCAAGAACTGGTTCAACGACAAAACCAGCAGCGCTGATACCCAGGCCGGTGTGAAGAGCACCGAGTACCAGGCCCGCGGCAACTGGAACCAAGTGAAGGGTGAAGCCAAGCAGAAGTGGGGCAACCTCACCGATGATGACCTGACCTACGAGGAAGGTAAGCAGGACGAGTGGTTCGGCCAATTGCAAGAGAAAACCGGCCACGCCATTGACGACATCAAAGACTGGTTCCACAAGACGTTCTAAGTTAACCCGAGTCCTTCCTTTCCCTTGAAAAGTGCCTCTTCCGTTCCGGAGGAGGCGCTTTTTTTTAGCCCGCTGCCCATGCGCTACGTTTCCCTCGACCTCGAAACCAGTGGCTCCGACCCGTTGCGGCACCAAGTGCTGGAGTTGGCCGTGGCCATCGAAGACACCAAACGCCTGCGCCCGCTCGAGGAGCTGCCCACCTTCCGCCGCCTACTGGTGCACCCCGAGATTGTGGGCACGCCGGGGGCTCTGGTGCTGAATGCGCGCCTGCTGGCCGAGCTGGCCGACCCCGCCCTGGGGCCCCCGGCCGAGCGCTGCACGCCCGCCGAGGTGCTGCCGCAGCTGCGCGAATTCCTGGTGGCCCAAGGCTTCCGGCCCGACCCCAAGGACCGGGTGCGCTTCATCCTAGCGGGCAAAAACGTGGCCGTGTTCGACCTGTTGTTTTTGCAGCAGCTGCCGGGCTGGGGCACCATCATCAAGTCGGAGCCCGCCACCATCGACCCCGCGCTGCTCTACCTCAACTGGCGCAAAGACAGCCGCTTGCCCAGCATGGCCATTGCCAAGGCGCGCGCCCAATTTGAGGATACCACCGTGGCCCACGAAGCCTTGGCCGACGCCCTGGACGTGGTGCGCTTGCTACGCCCGTTCTACGAATTTGCGGTGTACAAGCGGGTGCGCGGCGAGGAGTAGGGCCCCGGCGGGCGGCGAACTACTTTTGAAGCCCGCCGCGGGGCGGCCCCCGATGTTGCGTGGGGCCCCGCGGCCGCTTTCACTTCCCCCAGCCTTTAGCCTTTCCCGCCGCTCGCCCTGTGCAAACCATCACCGAAGAGGCCGCCGCGCAGCTCTGGGACGCCTTTCGCGGCGGCGAGGCCCGGGCGCTGGCCGCGCTCTTCGAGGCGTATTACGATGCCTTATATGGCTACGGGCGGAAGCTGACCGGCGACGAAGAGCTGGTGAAGGACTGCATCCAGAACCTGTTCCAAAAGCTGTGGCAGCGGCGTGCCGGCCTGCGCGCCGTGCAGGTGGTGAAGGCGTACTTGTTTAAGGCCTTCCGCCACCACTTGGCCGACGAAACCCAGCGCTTGCAGCAGCAGCACGCGCTGCCCGCCGGCCCTGACTTGTTTGAAGTGACCTACTCGCACGAGGAGTTTCTTATCGCCGAGCAGCGCGACGCCGAGCAGCGCGCCCGCCTGCTGGGGGCCCTAAACCGGCTATCCAAGCGCCAGCGCGAGGCGCTGTACCTCAAGTTTTTCGACGGCTTTTCTTACGAGCGCATTGCTGAGGTGATGGCGCTCAATACGCAATCGGTGCGCAACCTGGTTTTTAACGCTTTGAAAGCCGTCCGGCAGGTGATGCTGACTGCCTTAGTGCTGTGCCTGCTGGGCGAAGGCTAAAATCGGTGCGCCTGGGGGCCCTGCGCCGAAGCCTTTTAGGGCGGTGGCAAAAATATTTTTCGGAAGCAATGAGTATAAAAGCCGCCGGAGGCCGTGATGAATACGAACGGGGCACGATGACTTTACGAAGCTGCCGCGCCCGGCCCGGTTAGGGCCCCACGTTCCGCCTGCCTCTCGCTTATGGCCCACGCTACTTACACGACTGACGATTTCCTGGCCGACGAATCCTTTCAGGCATTCGTGGCGGCGAGCGACCCCGCGGCCGTTGCGTTCTGGCAGGCCTGGGTGGAGCAGCACCCTGCCCAGGCGGCGGCATTCCACGAAGCTGCGGCGGTGCTCCAGCTACTGGTTACTAGTCGCCCTGCCCCCGCCCCAGCGCCCCTGAAACAGACGGAGCTGGCCAAGCTGTGGCACGCCATGGAGCCCACTGGGGCCCCCGAGTCGCGGCTGCTATTGCGCAGCCGCCGCGCCACTCGCTCCCGGTGGTGGGCCGCAACAGCCTTGATAGCCGTCGTGCTATCAGTGGTGGCTGGCTTGGGTTTATGGCCGCGCCCCGCGGCGGCACCTACTTGGACGCGCTACGCCACGGCCGCCGGCCAGCACCGACAAGTGGGGCTGCCCGATGGCTCCCGCGTGGTACTGAACGGCAGCTCAGAGCTACGAATGACCGCCACCTGGCAGCCGGGCCAGGCCCGCGAAGTGTGGCTAACGGGCGAAGCTTATTTTGATGTTCAACACACGGCTCCGGCTGAGCTGAAGGCGGTGGCGGGGGCCCCGGCGCAGGTCAAGTTTACGGTGCACGCGGGGGCCCTCGACGTGGCCGTGCTCGGCACCCGGTTCGACGTGCTGAGTCGCGCCGGCACCACCAAAGTGGTGCTCAACAGCGGCCAGATTGAGTTGCGCCGCACGGCCGGCCCGCCCGAGCCGCTGCTGATGCAACCCGGCGACATGGTGGAATTCGACGCTGCTGCGCCCCGGGGGGCCTCGCCAAGCGCGCCGTGCAACCCGCCTTCTATTCGGCTTGGGCCAGCGGGCACCTCGACTTTAACGACACGCCGGTGGCAGAAATCATTGCCATGCTGGAAGACACTTATGGGTTGCAGATCACGCTGGGCAACCCCGCCTTGCGGCGGCAGAAGCTGACCGGCTCAGTCCCCAACCGCGACGTGGACGTGCTCCTGGATGCGCTTGGCAAGTCATTGGATGTCAAAGTACACCGCGCCGGCAACCGCGTGCGACTTGATTAATTTTTGCGTAATTTCTCCTACCCTTTCCCCTCTCCCGCCCATGGTTCACTATACTCAATCGTTGAAGCTGCTGCCCCTGCTCCTGGCCGGGGGCCTGGCCGGCCGGGCGCAAAGCCCCGTGGTGGCCATGCTGCGGCCTGTACAAAGCGCGCCGGCCCCGGAAGCTGCCCCTAGCCAGGCCCGGGCCCGGGGCACGTCGCTGGAAAGCCTCCTGCAAGCGCTGCAGAAAGAGCACCACGCGTTTTTCCTGTACCGCACCGAGCTGGTGCGCAACAAGTTCGTGGACCTCGACGCGCGCACTTTCCCCTCCTGGGAAGATAAGCTGACCTACGCCGTAACGACGAGCGGCCTGCGGGTGGAGAAAACCGACCGCAACGTGTACGTCATCTCGGGGCCCAAATTGCCGGGCCCCCAATCGCAAACGATTGCAGGAGGCCCCAGCGCCCCGGCCGAAGAGACAGCAACCACCAGCCCGGCCGCCGTGCCCATTACCGGCCGCATAACGGCCCCCGACGGCAGCGGCCTGCCCGGCGTAACGGTGCTCGTAAAAGGCACCACCAACGGCGTGTCGACCGACGTGAACGGTAACTTCACCCTCAGCCTGCCCGATGCCAACGCCACGCTGGTGATATCAGCTGTGGGCTTCGTGACGCAGGAAGTGCCGCTGCAAGGCCGCACGCAGGTGAACGTGGCGCTGGTGACCGACGTGAAGGCCTTGGAGGAAGTGGTGGTACTGGGCTACACCACCGAGCGCAAGGCCGACCTCACTGGCGCCGTGGCCCAGGTGAACCAGCGCGACATCAACGCGCTGCCGGTGACCGGGGTCGCCCAGATTTTGCAGGGCAAGGCGGCGGGCGTGTCCATCACGGCGGCCACCGGGGCCCCGGGCGAGAACATCGCCGTGCGCATCCGCGGGGTGGGCACCATCAACGACAACAACCCGCTCTACATCATCGACGGCGTGCCGACCAAGGACGGCATCAACCAGATTTCGCCCAACGACATCGAGAGCATCAACGTGCTGAAGGATGCCTCGTCGGCCGCCATCTACGGGGCCCGGGCCTCGAACGGGGTGGTGGTGGTGACCACGAAGCGCGGCAAATCGGGCAAGCCGCGCCTGAGCGTGAGCGCCTACAGCGGCGTGCAAACGGCCACCAACCTCATCAAAATGGCCAACACCGACCAGTACGTGGCAGCCTACAACGTGGCCGCCACCAACGACGGCCGGGCCCCCATTCCGGCCGCGGTGGCCGCCACGCTGCCCAACGTGAACTGGCTGAAGGAGGTACTGAAACCCGCCATGCAGCACAACGTGCAGCTCGACGTGAGCGGCGGCGGCGAGAACTCGCAGTACATCGTGTCGGGCAGCTACCTCACGCAGGACGGCTTGGTAAACAACTCGTCGTATGATCGTTACAATCTGCGCACGGCGGTGAGCAGCTCGCTTTCGAAGTATGTAAAGATTGGCACCAACGCGAACCTGTCGTATGCTAAAACCCGGCAGGTGGGCGCCTCCGGCGACGGCTTCGGCGACGGCAACCCGGGGGCCAGCATCGTGCGCTTTGCGCTGTTCCGCACGCCGGGCACGCCGGTGTACAACGACCAGGGGCAGTTTGTGGACTTGCCCACGGCGGGCGGCCAGCCGGCCTCGGCGTTCCTCGGCGACGGCATCAACCCGGTGGCCCTGGCCGACGCCACGGACCGCAACTTCAACGCCTACTCGGTGCTCGGCAACGCCTACGTGGAGGTGACGCCGGTGGCGCACCTGCGCATCCGCTCGGACTACGGCATCACGTTCCGCATCACCGATTATAAGCAGTTTTTCAAGACCTTCGGCATCGACCGATCGTTCAACTCGCCGGCCCAGCTGGCGCAATCCAACACCACCGATTTCAATTTCAACTGGACCAACACGGCCGTTTACGACCTGTCGGTGGGCAAGAGCACCTTCGCTATTTTGGTTGGCAGTGAGGCCATTAAGAATAACTCCCGCGGCATCTCGGCCTCGCGCCGCGGCTACGTCGATCAGTCGCCCACGTTCCAGTACCTCGACAGTGGCACGGGCATCCAGCAGAACGGCGGCGGCGAGGCGCACTCCACGCTCCTCTCGGGCTTCGGCCGGCTGACCTACGATTACGACGGGCGCTACCTGGCCACGGTGAACTTCCGGCGCGACGGCTCGTCGCAGCTTTCGCCCGGCCTTAGGGCCCAAAACTTCGTTTCCGGCTCGTTGGGCTGGAACCTGGCGCAGGAAGAATTCATGCGCAACCTCAAGTCTATTTCGCTGCTGAAGGCGCGCGTGAGCGTGGGGCAGCTCGGCAACTCGGCCATCGGCAACTACCCCTACGCCTCGTTGGTGGGCAACACGGGCTACTACCCGTTCGGGGGCGTTTCGACCCAGGGCTTGAGCATCGTAACCAAGGGCAACCCGGACATTCGGTGGGAAACCAGCACCCAAACCAACTTCGGTCTCGACCTGGGTTTGCTGAAGGGGGCCCTGCAACTGACGGCTGACTACTTTATTAAGAACACGTCGAACGTGCTGCTCTTTTTGCCGCAGCCCAGCAGCGCCGGCAACGGCGGCAACCCGGCCGTGAACGCCGGTAAAATTCAGAACAAGGGCTTCGAACTGGAGGCGAGCTACCGCAACACGGTGGGCAAGAACTGGACTTACGGCCTGAGCGGCAACCTGGCCACGCTGCGCAACGAGGTGATTTCGCTGGGCAGCGCCTCGCCCATCGTGGGGGGCCGCATCGACAACAACTACTACGCCACGCTGACCACCGTGGGCCAGCCCATTGGCTCGTTCTACTTGCTGCAAACGGAGGGCATTTTCCAGACCGCGCAGGAGGTGTTCACGCACGCCTACCAGGGCCCCGGCATCCAGCCGGGTGACGTGAAATTCAAGGACATCAGCGGGCCCGACGGGACGCCCGACGGCGTGATTGACGGCTTCGACCGCACCTTCGTGGGCAGTCCCATTCCGAAGCTGACCTACGGCCTGACCGGCAACGTGAGCTTCAAGAACGTGGACCTAAGCGTGTTCTTCCAGGGCGTGCAGGGCAACAAGGTGTACAACCAGGTGAACACCGACATCGAGGGCTTCTACCGCGCCTTCAACCTGACCGAGCGGGCGGCCACCAACTACTGGACGGGCCCCGGCAGCACCAACGAATTCCCGCGCCTGTCGTGGACCGGCGCCTCCAACAACAAGCAGCCCTCGGACCGCTTCCTGGAGGACGGCTCGTACCTGCGGCTGAAGAACGTGCAGCTCGGCTATACGTTCGGCGACAAGTTGCTTTCGCCCCTGAAAATTAGCTCGGTGCGCATCTACGCCAGCGTGCAGAACCTGCTGACCTTCACCAAGTACACCGGCCTCGACCCCGAGCAGGGCACCAACAGCAACTCGGCCGGCGACGGCGTGCGGGCCACGGGCATCGACTTTGGCACCTACCCCTCGGCGCGCACCTTCACGGTGGGCATCAACGCTGGCTTCTAACCGCTTCGCTCGCTGATTATCATGAAAATCCAACCCACCGCCCTCCTGCTGGGGGCCCTGTTAGTTACCTCGGCCGGCTGCAACACCTTCCTCGACCAGCCCGTGCTGGGCCAGTACGAAGCCGGCCAGTTCTTCACCTCCGACACCAACGCCATCCTGGCCGTGAACGCCGCCTATGTGCCCCTCTCGTTCCGCGACGCCTCGTCGAACGCGCTGTGGGTGCTCGGCGACGTGGCCTCCGACGACGCCGTGAAGGGCAGCAACCCCGGCGACCAGGCCGACTTCGAGAACATCGATATCTTCAACATCACGCCCATCAACGCGGCCGTGGAGGCCCAGTGGCGGCGCTACTACGACGGCGTATTTAAGTGCAACGTGGTGCTCGACGGGCTGCCCGCCGGCAACACCAGCATCACCGCCACGGTGCGGCAGCAAGCGGTGGGGCAGGCGCAGTTTCTGCGGGCCTACTACTACTTCCAGCTCGCGGCTATTTACGGCAACGTGCCGCTGCGCCTGAAGGTGGAAACGCCCGAAGAGCTGCAGAGCCCGGCCGTGCCCCAGGCCCAGATCTACGCCCAGGTCGAAGCCGATTGCCAGGCCGCCATGGCCGCGCTGCCCGCCACCTGGACCGGCGCCGACGTGGGCCGCGCCACTAAGGGCGCCGCCATGGCGCTACTGGCCAAAACCTACCTGTATGAGCAAAAGTGGGCCCTGGCCGCCACCACGGCGCAAGCCGTCGAAGCCTCGGGGACCTACAGCCTGCTGCCGGTGTTCGCCAACAACTTCCGGGCGGCGACCAAGAACAACGCGGAAGCCATTTTCTCGGTGCAGCACACCGCCGGCCTCAGCCCCAACCAAGGCAACAACCTCAATCAATGGTTTGCCCCGCGCCCGCAAAACGGCTACGGCTTCTTCTACCCCACCCAGAGCCTGGTGGACAACTTTGAGCGTACTTCGGACGGCGTAGTGGACCCGCGCTTGGATTACACGGTGGGCCGCAGCGGGCAGTCGTTTTTCGGTGTGCCGTTTGACCCCAGCTGGAGCAGCACGGGCTACGTATCGAAGAAGCACTTGCAGCCGCTGACGGAAATTCCGACCAACACCAAGGGCGACGGCAACCTGAACTACCAGGCCATCCGCTACGCCGACGTGCTGCTGATGGACGCTGAGGCGTCGAACGAAGCCGGCAACAGCGCCAACGCCTTGAAAGCCCTCAACCAAGTGCGCAAGCGCGCCCGCGAGAGCTATATCTATGATACCACGCTGCCCAACGCGGGCACGGTGCCCACCGGCCTGCTGCCCGACGTGACCGTGACCGACCAGGCCCAGCTGCGCGACGCCATCCGGCGCGAGCGGCGCGCCGAGCTGGCCCTAGAGTTCCAGCGGTTTTTCGACATTACCCGCTACGGGCAGGCTTACGCCCAGCAGGCGCTGGCCGACCGGCCGAACTTCAACTACGCCCGCAACCGGTTTTACCCCATCCCGCAGAGCGAGCGGGACACCAATAAAGGCTTGTAGCCACCCGCTTCTTCCCCCTCCCGCCCAACTATTTATCAGGCCATGAAAAGCGCTAGATCTTACTTGTTTATGCTGTCCGTGCTACTGCTGGGGGCCCTATTGGGCACCTCGTCGTGCTCGAAAACCGACGACAGCGCCCCGGTGGGCAACGCCGACACCACCCGGCTCTCGGCCTTGATTGACTCCGTGACGCTGGGCTACACCGCCGCCGCCGAGGGCACCAAGCCCGGCGCCTACGCCCCGGGCGCCAAGGGGGGCCTAAAAACCGCCCTTGACCTGTCCACCGCCACCAAAAACGACCCCAGCTACAACCAGGCCGCCGTGAACGCGGCCACCGCCAACCTGCGGCGCGCCGTGGCGGTGTTCCGGTCGGCGCTCATCCAGGAAGTATCGGTGGCCAACCTGGTGGCGCAGTGGAAGTTTGAGGGCAACGCCAACGATGCCACGGCCAACGCCAACAACGGCACGCTGAAATCGGGCCCCACGGGCCCCGGCACGGCGCCCGGCGACGGCGGCACGCTGCCGGTGCTGGTGGCCGACCGGTTTGGCCAAGCCGGCCAGGCCTACGAGTTCACTAACGGCGCCTACATCGAAGTGCCCTACCAAGCCGCACTCAACCCCCAGGCGCTCACTATCAGCCTGTGGTGCAAGCGGTTCGACGACAATGACAATAACTACCTGCTGTCACTGAACCGCTGGACGGGCTACAAATTCCAGCTCCAGGGCGCCGGCAAGCCGTTCATCACCGTCACCACTACCTCCACCATTGCCGACAAGGACGCCGAATCGGGCATCGTGCCCGTGAACGCTTGGACGCACGTGACGGTGTCGTACGCCGACGGCAGCATGAAATTCTACATCAACGGGGCCCTGGTGAAAGCTTGGACCGACGTGAAGGGGCCCCTGAAAACTGTGCCGCAGCCTGTGCCGCTGTGCATCGGCCAGCAGCTACCTAAGAGCATCTACAACAGCGCACCCACGGGTGGCCAGGCGGCTGGCTACTTCGAGTACTACGGCCCCGCCTACTTCAAGGGCCAGCTGGACGACATCCGCTTCTACAACCGCGCCCTGACCGACGCGGAAGTGCAGTCCATCTACACCATCGAAAAATCGCTGTAACCGTGCCGTAGCTTGGACTCTACGAGTCCGGGCGTTGCGCCTCTTGCCTCTTTAATCGCCGGGACTTACAGAGTCCAGGCTTACCTATTGCCCAATTAGGGCCCCACGTTCTTCACTGTTTCCCTTTCTTTCGCATGCGTATTTCCACGAGCCACACTCCTTTTCTTACCAGTAGCGTTGCCATGCTAGCCCTGCTAGCCAGCTGCAACAGTTCGCCCAGTACCGCCACGGTGGCCACCGCGCCCAGCGCCGGGGCCCCAGCTGATACCGCCGCCATGGCCACGGCTGTCAGCGGCAACGATTGGGCCCTGCTGAACTTCACGAAAGTGGACAGCGCCAACCCCATCATGGGCCCCAGCGCGGTAGGCAAGTTCACCGACCCAGTTCTGAAAAGGACCGTGCTGTGGGAAGAGAAGGACGTGTTCAACCCCGCCGTGGTGGTGCGCGACGGTAAGGTTTACATGCTGTACCGGGCTGAAAATAAGATTACGACCTTCGGTAAAGCCTCGCGCGTGGGCCTGGCCAGCAGCACCGACGGCGTTCACTTCGCCCGCGAGGCGGCGCCCGTGCTCTACCCGGCCAACGACGCCCAGAAGAAGTACGAAACCGGCGGCACCGAAGACCCACGCGTGGTGGAAGACGCCAAGGGCACCTACTACATGACCTACACGGCCTACGACGGCAAGCTAGCCCGCCTGCACGTGGCCTCTTCGCCCGACCTACGGCACTGGACGAAGTACGGCAACGCCTTCGCCCAGGCGGATGGCGGCAAGTATCTGGGCAAGTGGAGCAAATCGGGCTCCATTGTGTCCACGTACGAGCCCGACGGGCGCATCGTGGCCACCAAAATCAAGGGCAAGTACTGGATGTACTGGGGCGACGCCCAGATCTGGCTGGCCACTTCCGACGACCTTATCCACTGGACGCCGCTGGAAATGGCGCCCGGCGAGAAGCCGCCCGTGCCACTGCGCGACCAGGCCCTCACCCTGCCCAACCTGAAAGTGGTGCTGCCCACCCGCGCCGGCAAATTCGACAGCGACTTGGTGGAATCGGGCCCCCCGGCTATGCTCACCGACCAGGGCATCCGGTTGATCTATAACAGCCGCAACGTGCCCTCGTTCGGCGACAAGTCGCTGCCCGAGGGCACCTACACCGCCGCCCAGGCCCTGTTCGACAAGAACGACCCCACCAAGCTACTCCAGCGCACCGATACTTACTTTATGCGCCCCGACAAGCCCTACGAGAAGACCGGCCAGGTCAACCAAGTGGTGTTCCTGGAAGGGCTGGCGCGCTACAAATCCAACTGGTTCCTGTATTATGGCACTGCCGATTCCAAAATCGCCGTCGCCACCCGCCCAGTAGAGTAGGCTGTAGCGCGGACTTTGTAGTCCGCGGCTTTCGCTTCGTCCTACCGATTACTGTGCAGCGACCGGGCAGCGCCGTGGACTACAAAGTCCGCGCTACATTCTGCTAGCAATACTACACCTGTCAACTCTTTAGCCTAGCTTATGCAACCAGCCGCCACGGCCGCTACCACGTCCCAAACCGCTTCTTTTACGGAGAAAAAGTACGTGCCGACGCTGATTTTCGTCTCGTCGCTGTTCATGCTTTGGGCCATTGCCATCACCATGGGCGACGTACTCAACAAGCACTTTCAGAACGTGTTGCACGTGAGCAAGGCCAACTCGGGGCTGGTGCAGTTTTCGATTTTTGGGGCCTACGCGGTGATGGGCATCCCGGCGGGCTTGTTTATGAAGCGCTTCGGCTACAAAAACGGGGTGCTGCTCGGGCTGGGGCTGTACGCGGTGGGCGCGTTCCTGTTCGTGCCGGCCGCCAACGCTGGCTCGTTTGGCTTTTTCCGGGGGGCCCTGTTCGTGCTGGCCTGCGGGCTGGCCACGCTGGAGGCCGTGGCGCACCCGTTCATGGCCGTCCTCGGCGACCAGCGTACCAGCGACCAGCGCCTGAATTTTGCCCAATCCTTCAACGGCCTGGGGGCGGTGGTGGGGCCCCTGCTGGGCAGCTACTTCATTTTGGGCGGCAGCGCGGCGCACGCCAGCGGCGATTTATCTTCGGTGAAAACCATGTACACGGTCATCGGCAGCGTCATCCTGGGCATCGCCGTGGCGTTTTCCTTCGTGAAGGTGCCGCCCCTCTCCGACGCCCACGCCGCCCCCGCGCCCGCCGAAGCCGAGGCCGGCTTCTACTCCGGCACGGCCGAGGTGACGCCCGTGGCCAAGGGCTTATTGCAGCACCGCCACTTCGTGTGGGCCTGGGTGGCGCAGTTCCTCAACGTGGCGGCGCAGGGCGGCACCTGGGCGTTTTTCATCAACTACGGGGTCGAGAAAATGCACTTTTCCGACAAGGTGGCCGGCAGCTACTTCGCCCTGTTCATGGTGCTGATGATGACCGGCCGCTTCGTGGGCACCTTCCTCATGCGCTTCATCGCCCCGCCCAAATTGCTGGCTACGTTCGCCTTGGCCAACATCGCCATGTGCTTAGTGGTGGCTCAGAGCTGGGGCTGGCCGTCGTTCATCTGCCTGCTGCTGGTCAACTTCTTCTTCAGCATCATGTTCCCCACCATTTTCAGCCTGGGCATCAAAGACCTGGGGCCCCAGACGCCGCAAGCCTCATCGGTGCTGGTGATGGCCGTGGCCGGCGGCGCCTTCTTCCCCTTCCTCATGGGCAAAATCGCCAACCACGACATCGCCGCCGCCTATTACCTACCCATCATCTGCTACGCTTTCATTTTCCTGTTCGGCGCCCGCTTATATAAGGTCCGCTAGGGGCCCTACAAATCGTCGAACAAATCGGCCCACTCCAGCGCCAGGCCCGGCAGCGTGGCCACCGGCATGGGGCCCGGCGTGGCGTACTCGGCGGCCAATTCGTACCGCTCGTTTTCCAGCACGTAGGCCGTCACCGTGTTGATGCCGGGGAACACAATCCAGTACTCGCGCACCCCGCTTTCCTGGTAGAGGTCGAACTTGGTTTTGGTGTCGTGGCCGGCGTTGCCGGGCGAAAGGATTTCAATAATCCAATCGGGGGCCCCCACGCAGCCGCGGCTGTCAATTTTAGTTAAGTCGCACACCACGCAGATGTCGGGCTGCACTACAGTGCGGATTTCCTCGTCGCCATTGCCGCCGCCCGTGGTCAGGCGTACGTCGAAGGGCGCGGCATACACCCGGCAAGCTTTACCTTTTAGGAAAGGGTGTATTTCGGCCACCAAGTTGGTGGAATACTGCTGGTGGCGGGGACTGGGGCCCGCCATTGGCCGCAGCAGCTTGCCCTTCACCAACTCCACAAACTCGGTGAACCGCCAGCTCAGATAGTCGGCGTAGGTGTAAGACTGGTTCGGATCGAGTTGCGAAAGCTGGGTGATAACGGCCATTATCGAAGTCTTTGGTGCTTAGTAAAGATAGCGCCCGGCGTTACCGGCCCCCGCCCGCGTACTCCGCCAAATACCCAAACCGCTCCATCAATTCCCCATCCCGGGCAATGGTGGCGCGGGCCAGCACGCCGCCCGCGTCGTCATTGAAAAACTGGGGGAACACGTGGTCAAGCAGCTGGCGGCCGAAGTCGCGGCTGGCGTTGCGGGGCAGCTCGCAGGGCAGGTTATCCACGGCCATCACGGTGATGGTTTGGGGCCCCGCGTAGGGCGGCGCCAGGGCCCCGGTGGCGGGGTCGTAGTCGTAGGCCGGGTTGGGGATGGTGCTACTGCACTGCGTGACGGGGATGGAGCCGTTCACGTCGCAAGTCACGTCAGCGATGGTGTTGATGCGGAAGTTGGGGCCCCGAGTGTCGGCCAGCTCAAACAGGCGCGGGGCCGCCGGGTGCCAGAACGCGCAGGCAATCAGCAGATCGGTAACGGGCGCGAACAAGCCGAACGTGGATTCGTAGGCTTCCGGGTGCTGGTGGAAATCGGGCGTGTCCCACACGCGGCCGTCGCGGCGGCGGTTGTAGTCGCCCGAGCCCAGTTGGGCGTACACCGGCTCGCGGAAATCGTGGTAGAGGTAGTCGTACACGCTCACCCGCCGGATGCCCACGCGGTCGAGCACCTCCAGGGCCCCCTGGGCCACGCGGCCGGTGCCGGTCACAGCGATTTTGATGGGCGGCAGCACCTTCACCTTGAAGTATTCCTCCTGCATGTCGTCCATGTCCACGCACTCGTGAGCGGGCTTGAGCGCAAACAGGCCGTGCTTGCGGCCGTAGGTGAGCAGCCCGTTGTAGGCCCCCACGATGCCGGCGTAGCGCCCGAAAGCCACCACCCGCTCGCCGCGCTCGTTGGTAATCAGCTCGTAGTCAATAAGCTTGATGTGGCGGTCCAGCACCGCCCGCAGCAGCGGCTGGTTGGCGGGCTGCGCCTTGATGGTGTGCGAGAAGAACAGGTACGTTTGGTGCGGCAGCAACTGGCCCACGGGCACCTCCTTCACGCCCAGCAGCACATCGCAGCCGGCCACGTCGTCGCGCACCTCAATGCCCAGGTCGCGGTATTCCTGGTCGGCGTAGCTGCGCAGCGGGCTGCTTTGCACGATGATTTGCAGGCCGGGGAACGTGCTTTGGGCCTCCACGCACTTCTTGGGCGTGAGGGGCACGCGGCGGTCAGGGGGCGTTTTGCCCTCGCGGAGCAGGCCAATGGTGAACATAGAGCGGTTCTCAGGATGATGTACAGTACGGGAGTTATTTTTCCAGCGTGAAAGCCTATTCTCTTGATTTACGCGAACGTGTCGCGGCGGCTTGTACG
>NZ_MDZA01000023.1 GCF_001816125.1 Hymenobacter coccineus
GCCGGCGTGGTCGGCGGGGGCGGGCACGTGGCCGCAGGTGGCGCAGGCCCGCTGGCCCCGGGCGGGCCCTTCGGCGGCGGGCGGCGGCGCATCGGCGCGGGGCAGCACGCTCAGGCCGGGCTGGGGCGCGGGCAGCTTGTAGATGCTGAGGCGGCCATTGGATTCGAAGTACACGCGGCGCAGTTCCCCCAGCTGCGCAATGTTTTGGTTGCGCAGCTGGCTGAAGAGTTGCTCCTGCGAAAGGGCCTGGCGTTGCAGCGCGGGCAAGTCCAGGCAGCCGTCGCGCACCAACAAGGCCAGGTCGCCTTGCTGCACCAGCTCCACCGCCCGGTACTTGAACGCCAGCCAGTTGCTGAGGCGGTGCATGGCCAGCACCGCCACCAGCACCACCACGCTGGGCAGCAGCCCAGCGGTCGGAATTTGCATGGGGCCCGCAATAATGGCCCCCAGCGTCAGCACCACGGCCAACTCGCTGACCGACATTTGGCCCTTCATGCGCCGGCCCAGCAGCCGAATAATCACCAGCATGACCAGGAAAAGCACCAGCGCCCGGAGGGCCACTTCCCCCGTGAACGACGGCGGGGCCATGCCGAACACCCAGCGGTGCCAGTCGCTGAAAACAATATCCTCTTTTTTCATAAAGCCTGCGCCCAAATGCTACACATGCACGCCCCTAAACGTCGCGGTTTGGGCCCAAGTTGCAGCAGAAAAGCGAGCAAAAGCGCCTGTTTCCCGCGCCTTATTTTCTATGTTTCAGTAGATAAGTCGCAAATGAGCCCCTACGGTGCACGTTAAATTGCCCACTTCAGTACCCGGCCTGGGCGGTTTTGCGGCGTTTTTGGGCCAGCCTTCTGCTTTACGTCCGCGCAGCCAGCCAGGCATTGGCCGCCCCCTCGTCCACAAAGCGGGCAAACTGCACCAGACTGCCCGGCGCGGGGCCCTGGTGCGCTGCGGGCAGGCTTTGGAGGTAATCGGGCAGCACCAGGAAACACACGTTCAGCGGGGCCCCCAGCGCCCGCTGCACCTCGGGCAAAAACGCAGTTGTGACCCATTCGGGGCCGTTGAGGCTGCGGTTGGTGCGGCGGCGCGAATCGATGAGCCAGTGGCCGCAGCCGTGGTGCAGCGCGGCCTCGCGCAGGGCCCCGTAGCCGGCGTGCAGCTCGGCCTCCGTCACCGAGCGCAGCCAGCGGCCGGTGAGCTGGCCGAGGTCGGGGCGGAAAACCACTTGCAGGCAGGGGGTGGAAAATGGGTCGGGGAGCATGGCGCGGGTGGGAACGCAAACAAGGGATTGGCCGGTGCTAAAGCTACGCCGCCGCGCCGGCCAACGGGCGGGGGCGCCAACGGGCGCGGCCGTATTTTTAGAAGTAGGCGGCTCCAGGGCCCCGCCAACGGCCAACGGGCCCGGCTAAGGGCCGCGGCGGGGCCCCCGGCGGGCCGCTGCCGGGGCCCACCGCGGGGCAGCCTCGCCTTTTTCTAAGCGCTATTTACCAAAAAACAATGCAAAAATTCTCTTTCCCCGGCGCAAATGCCTTTGCCAAAACCGGGCTACTGCTGGCCGCGCTGCTGGGCGCGAGCACGGCGCGGGCCCAAAAGTTCACCCAGCTCGCCCAAACCCCGCCCATGGGCTGGAACAGCTGGAACAAGTTTGCCTGCGACGTGGACGAGCAGAAAATTCGCGAAGTGGCCGACGCCATGGCCGCCAACGGCATGAAGGCCGCCGGCTACGAGTACATCGTGATTGACGACTGCTGGCACGGCACGCGCGACACGCTGGGCTTCATTCGGCCCGACGCCAAGCGCTTCCCGAGCGGCATGAAGGCGCTGGTGGACTACGTG
Organism: Hymenobacter coccineus; assembly: GCF_001816125.1. Taxonomy (GTDB): domain Bacteria; phylum Bacteroidota; class Bacteroidia; order Cytophagales; family Hymenobacteraceae; genus Hymenobacter; species Hymenobacter coccineus. The sequence continues at coordinate 1,837 of NZ_MDZA01000023.1, forward strand.
CACGGCAAGGGCCTTAAGTTCGGCATTTACTCCGACGCGGGCAGCAAAACCTGCGGCGGCCGCCCCGGCAGCCGCGGCCACGAGTACCAGGACGCCACCACCTACGCCCAGTGGGGCGTCGATTACCTGAAGTACGACTGGTGCGCCACCGAGGGCCTCAAAGCCGAGGGCGCCTACACCACCATGCGCGACGCGTTAGGCCGCGCCGGCCACCCCGTGGTGTTCAGCATGTGCGAGTGGGGCACGGCCAAGCCCTGGCTTTGGGCTCAGAACGTGGGCCACCTCTGGCGCACCACCGGCGACATCTACAACTGCTGGGATTGCCTCCACGACAACGGCGGCGATTCGAAATCCTACGGCGTGCTGCGCATTGTTGACATGCAGGACGGCCTGCGCCAATACGCGGGCCCCAGCCACTGGAACGACCCCGACATGCTGGAGGTCGGCAACGGCAAGCTGACGCCCGGCGAAGACCGCGCCCACTTTGCCATGTGGTGCATGCTGGCCGCCCCGCTCATTGCCGGCAACGACTTGCGCCAAATGAACCCGCAGACGCTAAAACTCCTCACTAATAAGGATCTGATTGCCGTCGACCAGGACCCGCTGGGCGTGCAGGGCTTCCGGCTGACGACCAAGGACAGCGTGGACACCTGGGTGAAGCCCCTGGCGGACGGCGATTGGGCCGTGTGCTTCCTCAACCGCGCCAAGGGGCCCCGGGCCGCTACCTTCGACTGGCAAACGCAGCCCGTGCACGACGAAGTGGCCAAGCGCGACCTGAACGCCGGCCGCACCCGCTACAAAATCCGTAACCTGGCCACCGGCCAAGCCCAAGGCACCACCGCCAAGCCGTTCCGGGCCCCCGTGCCGGGCCACGACGTGGTGATGCTGCGCCTGACCAACTAGCCCCGCCTGCCCGGGCGGCGGGGGTCCCACCGCTCCTTTTACCTCTGATGACTAGCACGTTTCCCTTCGAAGTCGCCGCCGCCAAAACGACCGCCAATCCCGCCCGCCAGTTCGCCATCGTGGCCCACGCCGGCAAGCTCGAAGACTACCACGACCTCTTTGAGGACTTTGGCTTCGTGGGCAGCGGCGCCTCGTGGCGCGAACACCTGGAAACCATCATCGAAGAATTCCAGCCCGAATTGCTCGACCACCTGGAATTTGACGAAACCGGCGACACGTTCCTGGCCTACGCCGACAGCCCCGCCACGGTGCGCGACTTCCTGACCTGCGTGCAGCCCTACTTCGGTGACCTCGCCAAACTAGAGAAATACTTCCAGCAAACCGACCCGGAAGACTTCTTCCAATAGGGCCCCGGGGCCCTGGAAGCTATTTAAGAAGGCGTTTGTCATTCCGACGCAGGAGGAATCTGAGGACTATCGTTAACTGATTTGACCCAGATTCCTCCTGCGTCGGAATGGCAATTTTACGCCTAGTAAGATGGGCCCCTAGTCCCGAAACGGCTTGGCCCCGATGGGCATTTTGAAGAGCTGCACCGGGAAGGCTACCGTCTGCACGCCCTTCTGCTGACCGGCGGTGCGGTTGATTTGCGCGGCCGGAATCCAGAGGTTACCGGCGTGGTCAATCCACAAAGCATCGGCCCAAATCAGGCGCGGGTCTTGCACCAGCACGCTGCTTTGGCCGGCGGGCGTCACCTTCAGGATGCGCTTTTCGTTGGCGTCGGTCACGTACAGGTTGCCGGCGGCGTCGATGGTGGTGCCGCCGGTGGTGGGCGAATTGAAGAAGTACGCCACCTTCTTCGCCAGGTCTTCCGACTTAATGTTGGCGTCATCCAAATACTGGGTTTCCAAGCGGTACATGGGGCCCGCGGCGCTCTGAAAATAGTAGTATTTGCCGTCGGGCGACACTTCCATCTGGTCGGCGTGCAGGGCCACGTCGTCGCCGTTGGGCTTCACCATTTTCTTGCCCTCGCCCATCATCGGGCGGCGGGCGGTGGTGGTCGTGTCGTCTTCGAGCAAGCGGCGGCCCTGGCCGGTTTTCTGGTTGAGCACGATCAGGCCCGGGGCCCCAGCGTCGGTCACGTAAATCATATCGCCGTGGAAGCGCAAGTCGTCCACGAAGCTCTTCTTCTTGACGTACTTATCGAGCGGAATGGACTTCAACAACTGGTTGGTTTTGATGTCGAACGCCAGCAGCTTGGGGCCGTGCGCCACCGGCGCGGCGTCCGACTTGGGCGTGCCCGTATCTACCACCCACAAATTGCCGTCGGGCCCGAAGCGCAGCGAGTTGGCCCGCACGAACTTGCTGGCCGCCGCGGGGTCCTTGGGGCCCCAGCTATTCCACACGCGGTTGGGGAAAGCCTGCACCGTACCGTCGGCCTGCAGCTCGCCGATGCGCGTGCCCCGGTCGCCCTCGTTGTGCGGGAAAAGCACAAATTTCCGGTCGTCATCCGACACCGCCACGCCGTTCCAAATCGTGTCGGACGAAGCCACCGCCACTAGGCTTTTGGCGCTTTCGGAGGTAGGCACAGCGGGCGGCGCAGCCGTGGTCACCTTCTCCGGCTTGTCGGGCTTGGAATCGGTGCTGCAAGCGGCCAGCGCGAGAAATGCAGCGGCAGAGAGAATGGCGGAGTAGCGCATGGAAGGATTAAGTAGAACTTTCCTTACACGGCAGATTGAGCATGGGGTTGCCGGGTTTTTTAGGTGCGTGCCGAGTCAACTTCATCGCCAAGCCGACCAAGGTTCATTTAGGGCCCCAACGCGGATAACCTGTCGCTGGCCGCAGTTTAGCGCGCAGCGCGTAACTGCTGGCTGCCTAATGGGGTGAGTTTGTAACTCACGGCTGCGCAGCGGCCCGGCGATTTGGGCGAAACGGCCTTTTACCTTTGCGAGTTACAAACTCACCCCATTAGGCAGCCAGCAGTTGCGCGCTGCGCACCAAACTGCGGCCAGTGCCTAATCTTAGCCGAATAATATTTTCAAAAAATATCACGTAGCCAGGAAGCAAAGCCACACTGGTTTCCCAGGCCATGTCATCAGGCTCAACAAATTGATTAGTCAGGCCAGCCGCCGATTTGTAGCCCAAGCCGAGTAAACGCTGCTACCATATGAACGCCATCAAGCCCATCCGCACCGAAGCTGACTACCGCGCCGCCTTGGCTCGCGTAGAGCACATTTTTCAAGCCCAGCCCGGCAACCCAGAATTTGACGAATTAGACGTGTTGGCTACGCTGATTGAGGCATATGAAGCCCGCCACTACCCCATTCCCGACCCGACCCCATCGAGTACATCAAGTACAAAATGGCCGAACAGGGCTTGTGCCAGCGCGACCTCGCCGCGTGGCTGGGCGGCGAGAGCCGGGTAAGCGAAATCCTAAACCGCAAGCGCAAGCTCACCGCTAAAATGATGAAGGCCCTGCACCAGCGTTTGGGCTTATCAGCGGAGGTACTGCTGGCCGCGGCTTAAGAAATTATGGACCAGTATTTTCCCTTCAGTGTAACGTTCGTCAACGGCGCACGTCATGGTTCGCCAGAGCAGATGTACCAAATTCTGGTTGACTTTGGATCACCAGATCTATCCGCTTATAAATCACTATTTGAGAAATACAGCCCATCCGAAGGGCTAATTTCACTGGTAGATGTCGTAACGCTAATTATAGAAGGCAACGCCCCGGATCTACTTGACCATATGGACTTTGATGAGGAAGGCTACTTATTAGATATGTACGCCGACAGCGAAATGGCTGTGCAAGAATTCGCTTCGGTAGTCTGTGCTGCGTTTCAAGACATTGAAGAGTTAGGGCGGTACGTTCGCAAAATAGCTGACCAATAGTTCTGCACTAAATACCTCGCGGCTTTTGGCCACTCATTTCCCTTTTTCGTTGTTACCAAGCCACGAAATCAATCCGCTTTCTTTTGACTGAAACTACCCTCCCCCCCACCGACCCTTACGCCATCGAGAAAGAGCTCCGCCAGGTGCAGGCGCTGATGAAGCTGGAGCAGCAGGAAGACCTGGTGCAATTCAAGCTCAAAAACGCCAAGGCCAGCATCCAGGAGCGCCAGCAGCGGGGCCTCACCTGGTACCCGGTTACCATCACCCAGGAAGACATTGGCTTCGGCGGCAAGGTGGTGCTGGAGCTGGAGCGCCCCGCCGGACAGCAGGGCCTACACTTGTTCCAGGTGGGCAAAAACGCCTCGCTGTTTGGCAACGTGGCCGGGCGCGCGGCCACCGACCGCCCCACCCTCAACGGCGTGATTACCAGCGTGCGGCGCAACAAACTGCTGCTGGCCACCACCAAGGAAGACCTGCCCGACTGGGTGACCGAGGGCCACAAGCTGGGCATCGACCTCACCTTCGACGAGGTGAGCTACCGCGAGATGGACTTCGCCCTGGGCAAGGTGATGGGGGCCTACGGCGACCGCCTGGCCGAGCTGCGCGACATCCTGCTGGGCGCCAAGCCCGCCCGCTTCCGCGCCGAAAAGCCCGACGATATTTTTTACCCCAGCCCGCTCAACGACTCGCAGCAGGCAGCCGTGCGCCACGTGCTAGCGGCCCACGACGTGGCCATCGTGCACGGCCCCCCCGGCACGGGCAAAACCACCACGCTGGTGCAGGCCATCCTGGAAACCATCCGGCGCGAGCGGCGGGTGCTGGTCTGCGCGCCCAGCAACACGGCGGTGGATTTGCTGACCGAAAAGCTGGCCGAGCGCGGCGTCAACGTCATCCGCATGGGCAACCCCTCGCGGGTGTCGGACCTACTGCTCGAGCACACGCTCGACGCGCAGGTGATGGCCCACAAGAGCTACAACGAGCTGCGCAGCATGCGCCAAACTGCCGAGCAGTACCGCGAAACGGCCAGCAAGCACGTGCGCAACTACGGCTACGAGGAGATGCAGCAGCGCCGGATGCTGAAGGAGGAGGCCAAAATGCTGCACCAGGCTGCCGACGACCTGGAGCGCTACATCACCGAGGACCTCCTGGAGCAGGTGCAGGTGATAACGTGCACGCTGGTCGGGGCGTCCAACCGCAACATTCGCCACCTCACCTACGAAACGGTGTTCATCGACGAGGCCGCCCAGGCCCTGGAGCCGGGCTGCTGGATTCCCATCAGCAAGGCCCAGCGCGTGGTGCTGGCCGGCGACCACCACCAGCTGCCGCCCACGGTGAAGAGCGAGAAAGCCGGGGCCCTGCGCGAAACGCTGTTCGAGAAAGCCATTAAGCGCCAGCCCGCCGCCGCCCGGATGCTGACGGTGCAGTACCGCATGCACGAGCAGATCATGCAGTTCAGCTCCGACGAGTTTTACGACGGCCAGCTGACGGCCTACAGCACCGTACGCCACGCCGGCCTGGAGGACTACGACCTACGCTTCGCCCCCGACCTGCCGGTGGAATTCCTCGACACGGCCGGCTTCGGCTTCACCGAAATCACCATCCCCGAAAGCCGCTCCACAGCCAACCCCGAAGAGGCCGACTTGCTGCTCAAGCGCCTCGGCCAGTTGCTGGAGCCCTACGACCCCGCTGACCACGAAGACGACTTGCTCAGCATCGGCGTGATTGCCCCATACCGCGCCCAAATCAACTACTTGAAGGATGCGGTGGAGGAAAACGACGAGCTGAACGGCCTCATGGCCCACCGCATGCTCAGCATCGGCACCGTCGACTCGTTCCAGGGCCAGGAGCGCGACATCATCGCCATCAGCCTCACGCGCAGCAACACGCACGGCGAAATCGGCTTCCTCAGCGACGTGCGCCGCATGAACGTGGGCATGACCCGCGCCCGCCGCAAGCTGCTGCTCGTGGGCGACTCCAGTACGCTCAGTGCCAACCCGTTCTTCAAGCGCCTGCTGGCCTACATCGAAAGCATCGGCGGCTACCGCACCGCCTGGGAGCTGGCGTAAGTGCCTGCTATGCCAGCGATTCAACTAAATAGTAGTTGTTAACCCGCCATTCACTCCCCAACGACGGCAGCCACTGTCACAACTGAATAAACCAAAAGCGCCCCCACGTGAATTATCACGTGGGGGCGCTTTTGTGTTGCTGTCCGGGTTAGGAAGCTGTTGTAAATGCTCGCAGGCTATTTTCTAAAATGCTTAAAAAAAGCTGACAGCAAAAGTTATCGGCTCAGCAATTGGAAAGGTCTACTGGGGTAGCAGAACCTTATTGATTACGTGCGTCACGCCATTGCTTGATTTCACATCAGCCTTAACAACGGTGGCACCGTTTACCGTTACAGTGGTACCTGCAACACTAACCTTCAGTTTTTTACCATCAACAGTGGTCAACTCCTGGCCATCCTTCAAATCGGCAGCCATCACGTTGCCCGGCACGACGTGGTACGTCAGGATGCTGGCCAGATTTGCCTTATTCTCGGGCTTCAACAGGTTGTCCAGCGTGCCGGCGGGCAAAGCGTCGAAAGCTTCGTTGGTAGGGGCGAATACCGTGTAAGGACCGCCGCTAGTAGCCTTATCGGCCAGGCCAGAGGCTTTCAGGGCGGCGGTGAGGGTGCTCATTTGCGGCACGGCGGTGGCATTTTCGGCCAGGTTTTTTCCGCTTGTATTATCCATGGCCATCGTGTTATCGCCATTCGTGGCCGGGGCGGTAGTCGTTGCCGTGGAATCCGTCGTTGCTGCGTCGGTGGTAGCGGTGGTGCTGGAGCAACCCACGCTGCCAAATGCCAGGGCCGAGGCGACAAATACGCTGGCCAAAGTGCGAAGTGAGGAGTTTGCTGAAGTCATTTTGATGTAGGAAAAGTGAAGTTTTTAGTTGACGGATTTATAAAACGGAGCACGGGACGTATTGTTTAAAAATTTATTTCCGGTGCAGCCCATATGAAATCCAGCCACTTGCCGAATTGCAACAACCAAGGGAAGCAAGATTAGAAAAAATCGCTGGCAGGCAATCAGTCATTACGGTGCGCAACATTGCCGAATCAGTGGCCTACTTATGGCAGGTCAATATATGATTCCGTGTGCGGCGCATCCGACTTCGTGTTCACGAAGTGCTTCACCGGGTTATCGTAGTTGGAAATGTAGAGGCGCTTGCCTTTGAGCAGCACCTCGGCGGGCTGGTCAATTTTGCCGCCGGCGCCGTCGGTGTCGGGGTTTTGGGCCAGCGTGCTCACGCTGTTGTCCTTTAAGTTGATGACGAAAATGGCGTTTTGCCGGGCCCCCGTTACGTAGGCTTTATCGGTGGCGCGGTCAATTACGAGGCCATCGATGCAGGTGATTTTGTCGCCGGTCAGGGCCACGGCCTCCTGCTTAGCGTAGGTGCCATCGGGCTTGAGGCTCACTTTGTAGAAGCTGCCGTCGCCGAACGAGCCGGTGTAGATGTTGCCTTGGCTATCGTAGTCGAGGCCATCGGCGCCGTTGTCCACGCCGGTTTCGTTCACCACGGTCGTGAACATGGCCAGCACGTGCGGGTCCTTGGTTTTGGGCTTGAGGTGCAGGGGGCCCCCGGGCTTCTTCAGCTCGTCAAGGGTGAAGCGCATGATGGCGCTACCCTTGCTGTTGCCGGGCATATCCCACTGGCTATCCGTAACATACAGGGCATTGCCCTTCCACACCACGCCGTTGGCCAGCGCGAAGCTGTCCACCACGGTTTCGATGGTGCCGGGCTGGCCGTTTTTCATGTTGATGCGCATGAGGCGCGACACGTATTTCTTGCTGTTTTCGTACTGGTTTTCGGCGTAGTACACGTTGCCGTCGGGGCCGAAAGCCAGGTCCATCGGGGCGGCTTTTTTGGTGGTGGGCTCCACGGGCAGCTTAGGAGCAAAAGGCTTGTAGGTATTGCCCACAATCTCAACAATGGATGCTGGCTTACTATTGTCGGCCAGGTTGGGAACGGAGAGCAGCAGGCGGCCGCCGGGGCCCAAGGCAAGGCCGTCGGGCGTGTTATGCGAATCGGGCAGCGTAAACAATAGCTGCGGGTTGCCAATGGTGGTGACCGAGCCGGCGGGCACGCCCATCGTGTCGGCCGGGGCCGTTTTCAGGGCTGCCGAATCGGTTTGCACCACGGCTTCTTTATTCACGGCCTGGTCCTGGGTTCGGGGCGGGTTGGACTGGCAGGCGGGCAGCAGCGCGCCGCCCAGCAGCAGGGCCGCCAGCGAGTTACGGGTTGATTGGGACATCGAAAAGAGTGGGTAAGGCGTGGCGTTGGGCTTCCTTAGAATATAAGGGGCGGTACGCACGGTGCTGGGGCCGGGTTGTTGGCCGGCAGCGGGCGGGCGGCCCGGTGCTGCGCTAGCGTTGAGGCTGGAAAAACATTACTAAAAATTTATTGCGTTCACAGGCTCCTCCCTAGCGTGCGTCGATGGTTTGAGGGTCAGCGCAAAACCTAGAATACCACTTCCACGGGCAGACACACGGAGTAAAATAGCACACTAACTACTTAGCTAAAAAGTGCGTTGACTGGGCGTAAGACCCTAATTAATCCTCTTTTCATGAGCGACAAACCCATAGCCAAGCAGAACCATGAAGACGTGGTGAGCAATCCCAAAACGGATGAGCTGGCCCAAAACCGCAGCGACGGTTACGGCCAAAAATTGACCACCAACCAGGGCCTGCGCGTCAACGACGACCAGAACTCGCTGAAAGCCGAGGAGCGGGGCCCCACCCTGCTGGAAGATTTCATCCTGCGCGAGAAAATCCACCATTTTGACCACGAGCGCATCCCCGAGCGCGTAATTCACGCCCGCGGCGTGGGGGCCCACGGCTACTTTGAAGCCTATGACAACGCCGCCGCGCTGACCAAGGCGCACTTCCTGCAGCCGGGCGTGAAAACACCCATCTTCACGCGCTTCTCCACCGTGGTGGGCTCGCGCGGGGCCACCGACATGGCCCGCGACGTGCGCGGCTTTGCCGTGAAGTTTTACACCCAGGAGGGCGTGTACGATTTCGTGGGCAACAACATGCCGGTGTTCTTTATCCAGGATGCCTTGAAGTTTCCCGACTTCATCCACGCCGTGAAGCCGGAACCGCACAACGAAATTCCGCAGGCCGCTTCGGCCCACGACACGTTTTGGGACTTTATTTCCGTCACGCCCGAATCCATGCACATGGTGCTGTGGGCGATGAGCGACCGCGGCCTGCCCCGCAACCTGCGCACGATGGAGGGCTTCAACGTGCACACCTACCGCTTCATTGACGCGGCCGGTAAGTCGCGCTTTGTGAAAATGCACTGGAAGCCGCTGCAAGGCGTGCGCTCGGCGGTGTGGGAGGAAGCCCAGCAGATTTCGGGCAAAGACCCCGACTTCCACCGCCGCGACCTCTACAACTCCATTGAGATGGGGGCCTACCCCGAGTGGGAATTGGGCGTGCAGGTGGTGGAGGAAGAGGACGAGATGAAGTTTGGCTTCGACATCCTCGACGCCACCAAACTCATTCCGGAAGAATTGGTGCCGGTGCAGAAAATCGGCAAAATGGTGCTTAACCGCAACGTGGACAACTACTTTGCCGAAACCGAGCAGGTGGCCTTCTGCCTCAGCCACGTGGTGCCGGGCATCGATTTCAGCAACGACCCGCTGCTCCAGGGCCGCCTGTTTTCGTACCTCGACACCCAGCTCAAGCGCCTGGGCAGCGTCAACTTCCACGAAATTCCCATCAACCGCTCGCTGGCTCCGGTGGTCAACAACCAGCGCGACGGCCACATGCGCCAAACCATCAACAAGGGCCAAACCAGCTACTCGCCCAACCTGCTCAACGACGAGTTTCCGAAGCAGGCCAAGCAATCGGAAGGCGGTTTTGTGAGCCACTACGAGCGCGTGGACGGCCACAAGATCCGCATGCGCAGCAAGAGCTTTGTGGACCACTACACCCAGGCCAAGCTGTTCTGGAACAGCCAGTCAGAAGCCGAGCAGATGCACCTCGTCAAGGCCATCCGCTTCGAGTTGGGCCATGTTAACAAGGAATCCGTGCGCATGCGCGTGCTGGTGCAACTGTCGCAGATTGACGCCACCCTGGCCCACCTCGTGGCCGAAGGATTGGGCTTGGAAGTGCCCTCGGCCGACGGCGTGCAGCTGAACTACGGCGTGGGTGCTGACACCAACCCCGCCGACTTCACCTCCCAGCCCGCCAAGGGTGACGTGGGGCGCTCGGCGGCCCTGAGCATGACTCCCGACAGCCCGGCCAACGCCGGCAAAACCGACATCAAAACCCGCCAAATCGCCATCCTGGCTACCGACGGGGCCGACGTGACCGCCATCGGCGACCTCATGAAAACGCTGATGGACGAGGGGGCCCAAACGGCCATCGTCGCCAACCGCCTGGGCAAGCTCAAGGGGGCCGACGGTGCGGAACTGCTGATTGACTGGACGTTCCAGAGCACGTCGTCGGTGCTGTTCGACGCCGTGTACGTGGCCGACGGGGCCGCCAGCGCGCAGCGCTTGGCCAACGATGCCGATGCCGTGCGCTTCGTGGCCGAAGCCTTCCGCCACTGCAAGCCCATTGCCGCTGCCGGCGAGGGCGTGAAAGTGCTCGAAGCCGCCGCCCACCCCGGTGCGATGGACATTTTGGACGCCGATGGCGTGCTGGCTGGCCGCAACGGCCACGCTGCTAGCCTGGTACCGGACTTCATCAAGGCCATTGCCCAGCACCGCTTCTGGAGCCGTGAGCTGAAAGTGTGGCGGCGCGAGCTGGAGGCCATGCCCGCTTAAAGCCCCGTTTTTTCGCATGCTGTTCCCCGCGCTGGCCTGGCCGGCGCGGGGAATTTTTTGCCCCGCTCGGGGCCCCGGCACGGTGCGACCGGGCGAGCTTGCCTTTCTTTGCAGCCCCGTCCGGCGGACGGCTTTTATTCTCTTCCTACCCCCCTTCCCAATGGCTGCCATCTCCCCCAACCAAGTCGTCACCATCACCTACGACCTGAGCGTGACCGACGAAAACCAAGAAAAAGTACTGGTCGAATCGGCCGAGGCCGACGCGCCCATGGTGTTCATTTACGGCCAGAGCGGCCTGCCCGAAGAGTTCGAGCGCCAGCTCGACGGCAAGAACGCCGGGGATGCGTTCCAGTTCAGCCTCACCCCCGAGCAGGCCTACGGCGAGTACGACGAGCAGGCGCTGGTCGAAATCCCGAAGGATGTGTTCATGATCGACGGCAAGCTCGACGAAGAGATGCTGCAAGAGGGCAACTTCCTGCCCATGGCCGACAACGAGGGCAACCACATGCAGGCCAAGGTGATCAGCATCGGCGAAACCGCCGTGCAGATGGATTTCAACCACCCTCTGGCCGGCATGGTGATGCACTTCGACGGCAAAGTGGCCGACGTGCGCCCCGCCACCGCCGAGGAGCTGGCCCACGGCCACGTGCACGGCGAAGGCGGCCACCAGCACTAATCACCCTCTGGGGCCCCTAGGGCCCCCAATGCTGCGTAACGAGCGGCTCGCCAGTGGCGGGCCGCTCGTTGGTTTTTAAGCGCCGCTGGGCGCGCCTGGGGCCCCGGGGTAGCCGGCCGCGGCAAAGGCCTGCAACTCCGGGAAAAACGCCTGGAAATCAGCTTCGTAGGCGGCGTAGTTGGCCACCAGCTCGGCACCGCCCCGTTCCAGGCCCGAGCCGGGCGAGGCGCGGCGGCTGAGGCCGGCCAGGGCCCGGGCTACGCCTGCCACTTCGGCGTAGTGGCCCAGCCAATCGTGCTGCACCAGGTGTGGAAAAAACTGCTGCACCCGGGTCGGAAACTCGGCCTGCCGGGCCCCCAGCTGGGCGTACACGCGGCGGGTGAAATCGGGCAGCGGCTCGGCCGAGTAATCGGCGAAGTTGCGGGCCAGGAAGTGGTCGAAAAACACGTCGCTCACCACGCCCGCGTACTTGCCGTGGCCGGCCAGGCGCAGGCGGGCCGTGGCGCGCCGCACCACCGGGTGCTGGTCGGTAAACGTGTCGATGGCGCGGTGCTGGCGGATGCCGGCCTGCACGCCGGGCGCGTGGGCGTAGACTTCGAGGCGGCGGCCGGGCACGGCATCGGCCACGAACTGGCCCACGAGGCGGTCGGCGTAGGCGGGGGCGCCGGGCGGGCCGGCGAGGAAAAGGTGGGCCAGAAAATTCATTGGAGGGCGGAAGATAGGGCCCCGCGGGGCCCCGGCGCCAACCCCGGCGGGCCGGGGCCCGTACAGAGAAGCCCGGCCCCACTGGCCGGTTTCCTTCCTAATTTTTCCTTCCCATGTCCGATTCGAAAACGCCCGTCACCAACGACCTGAACAAGCTGTTCGATAAGATCAAGGATGTGCGCATGGCCATGCTCACCACTTTTGATGAGCAAAACAACCTGCACAGCCGCCCGATGGCCACCATTCGGCCCGAGGCCGACGGCTCGCTCCTCTTCCTCACCGATGCCCACTCGGCCAAGGTGTATGAGCTCAATAAAGACAGCAAAGTGAACCTAAGCTACGCCGACCCGTCGACCAACGTGTACGTGTCGGTATCGGGCACGGCCAACGCCTACCGCGACGCGGCCAAGGCGGCCGAGCTGTACACCGAGCCGATGCGCGCCTGGTTCCCGCAGGGCAAAGACGACCCGAACATCATGATCCTGAAGGTGACTATCACCCAGGGCGAGTACTGGGACACGCCCAGCAGCGTGCTCAGCCAGGCCTTTGGCTACGCCCGCGCCGTGGTAACGGGCGAGGCCAGCAAGGACGACGACGTGAACCAGCACGCCCAGGTAGTAGTAAAATAAGCGCCGGGCCCGGAACACCCGGGGCCTCGTTTGTTTAGGAAGGGCCGGAAGTTGATTCCGGCCCTTTTTTGTGTCTTCTCAGCGCCGGATTTCCGCCGGCCCACGCCCCTCCGCCTTGCCCCTTACCACGCTTTCCCTCATCACGTTGCAGCCCGGCCATGCCCGTTGGGCCCTGGCCCAGATGGGCACCGCTCCGCCGCAGCTGCGGCGCGTGGCGGGGCTGCGCTTCGCCAAGCTGCTGGGCAGCGGGGCGGGCGGCTTCGGGGCTTTGCCCAACCTACACCGCTATGGCCTGATGGCCGTGTGGGACGACGCCACGGCGGCCGCCACTTTCTTCGCCCAGCACCCGCTCTGGCAGGCCTACCAAACCCGCGCCGCTGAAACCTGGACGGCCCACCTGGGGCCCCTCAAAGCGCACGGCCTCTGGGACGGCGCCACTCCGTTTGACTACCCCGCCGACGCCTCTGGCAGTGCCGCCGCCACCGGGGGCCCCGTGGCCGTGCTCACCCGCGCCAGCATCCGGTGGTGGAAAACGCCCCGCTTCTGGCGCTACGTGGCCCCCACGAGCGCGGCCGTGGCGGGGGCCCCCGGCGTGGCCCTGGCCATCGGGCTGGGCGAGCTGCCGGTGGTGCGCCAGGCCACGTTCAGCGTGTGGCGCTCGGCGGCGGCCATGCAGCAGTACGCCTACCACGACGCCCGCCACCGCGAAGCCATGCGCCTCACCCGCCAGGAAAACTGGTACTCCGAGGAGCTATTCGCCCGCTTCCAGGTGCTATCCAGCGCCGGCACCGTGGACGGCCGCGACCCGCTGGCCGGGCTATTTGCGGCGGGGTAGGTTGCTGACGCTGACAGGAAAGTAACGAGGCTGCATTAGGCCGTCGTACTCATCTGGCTTCCTATTTTACTACAGCTTACGCAAAACGCTGCTTTACAGCCCCAGCGGGGCGACCCGTCGGCAGTAAATGGCTATGCACAATCGACAAAGCCCCAGCGGGGCGACCCGGACGGTTGGGTCGCCCCGCTGGGGCTTTGGTTTTGCTAGTCAATTTTTTGCTACCGATGGGCCGCCTCTCCGGGGCTGAGAGTGCGTAAGTCCAGTTTACCTGACGGCCTACTTTCATTCGTTGGCTTCTCTTCGCTTCAAAAAACCACGAGAAGCCTCACCGCCTCTTATTCACCGCTTCGTAGAACCATCCGGCCACGGCGGGCAACTGCGCGCGGCGGGCGCGCAGGGCGGGCCCCAGCTCGGCCGCTACGGTGGCGCGGGTTTCGGGCGGGCCCGCTTGCAGGGCCACGGCGATGGCCGCGTCGGTGAGGCGCTGGCGCAGTATGGCCGCTTCCTGCTGGTAGGCAGTGGCCGGCAAGCCGCGCAGCAGCAGCGTATCGAGCGGGCGGGCCGTGACGGCGAGGGCGGCCACGTTGGCCGCGCTGAGGCGGGGCCCGAAGCTTTGGTAGCGGGTGCGAAATTGCCCGATGAGCCACGGATAGAGGCCGTCGTCCATCTGAAAAAACGCCTGGTCGCGGTCACGCGGGATGGGCCGAAACTCGGGGGCCCCGGCACTGGGCTCCGTGGCCCATCGCCACTGGTCGGGGCGGCGGCTCCAGTCGCCGAGCCACACATCGAGCAGGCGGGCCCGCAAAAACGCCCGGGCCGTGGCCGGCGAAACGGGCCCCTGGCCCACGGCCGCCAGCATAACCGCCGAGCTTACGACCCGCGCCGAAGCCCCGAGGGTGGGCGCGTGGCGCTCATCGCCGTGGGGGGTGCTCTTCGAGCAGGTACAGGGCCCCGCCAAAGGTGGCGCGGAAGGGCCCCAGGGCGGGGTCGTCGGGCAGGTACACCAGGGCGTGGGTTGGTGTGCAGCACGCCAGCGGCTGGGCCAGCCGGGCGGCCACG
>NZ_MDZA01000024.1 GCF_001816125.1 Hymenobacter coccineus
CGGCCAGCAGCGCCGCGCTGGCGGCGGCCAGGCCCAGGGCCCCCGGCCACAGCGCGGGCCAGCCGGCGCCCAGCACCAGGTAGGCCACAATGCCCAAAATCAGCGCGGGGGTATAGCGCAGGAAAGGAAACGTAGCCCAGGTAATCATCTTTGTGCGAGACCCAGCGAAAGCGCGGGGCCCAGCAATTTAGTAGCTGGCCGGCAAAACCAGCGGCTCGGGCGAAAAGCGCCCGCGCGGCCGGGCCGGCGGCGCGTTTCGCCCGAGCCGCTGGCCACCATTATCTTGGAGGCCTACCTTCTGCCCTTCCGATGCTTTCCTTCGTTCGCCGCCTCAAGCTCAGCTACGCCGTTTACAACATTTTCCAGCGTAGCCGGCTGCTGCACAACGTACCGGTTTATAAGCGGCTGGGGCTGAACAAGCGCTACTTTTCGCCCGTCAGCAGCCGCGACTTTGCCCACTTGCCCGTGCCCGACGCCAGCACCGGGCCCGCCCTGGCCCAGCGGCTGGCGGCGTGCCCCGCCTTTGGGGCCCTGGGCGCGGCCGGGCAGGCCAGCCTGCTGAGCTTCGACGATGACGGCTTTGCCGTGCTGCCCGGTTTTTTCAGCGCCGAATTAGTGGATGGCATCAACGCCGACCTAGCGCAGCTCATTGCCCGAAAGCAGATTGGCCTGCGCTACGGAAACAAGTTCATGTTTGCTTTTCGCCAATCGGCCCGCATCCGGCACGCGGGCGAGGCTTCGGGCCTGCGCGACCTGATATCGGCCCTGCTGGGCCACGAAGCCCAACTGTTTCAGAGCATTAACTTCCTCCGCGGCAGCGAGCAGCGCACCCACTCCGATAGCATCCACATGAGCACGTACCCGCTCGGCGGGCTGGCCGCGGCCTGGGTGGCGCTCGAAGACATCACACCCGGCAACGGGCCCCTGCACTACTACCCCGGCAGCCACGCACTGCCCTACTACCTCAACGCCGACTACCAAAACGAGGGCACCGCATGGCTCATCGGCGACAAAAACTACGCTGCCTACGAGCGGTTCATCGAGGGCCGCGTGGCTGCGCTGGGCCTGCAAAAAGAAGTTTTTCTGGCCAAAAAGGGCGACGTGTTCATCTGGCACGCCAACCTGCTGCACGGCGGCGATCCGCACCGCGACGATGCCATGACGCGCCGCAGCATGGTGTTCCACTACTTCAGCCCGGCCCACGTGTGCTACCACGAAATCACCCAGCGCCCGGCCTTGCTGTAATGGGGGCCTATCGCAGCACCATGCGGTAGTGCTGGAGGCCGGCTTCCTCAAACATCTCGCCTTCCTTCAAGAAGCCGTGGCGCTCGTAGAACGGCACGGCGCGGAGCTGAGCGTTCAGGTACACTTCTTTGTCAGGCAGCTCGGCGCGCACGTCGGCCAGCACGGCGTGCAGCAGCGTGGCCCCGATTTCCTGGTTGCGAAACGCTTCGAGCACGGCGAAGCGCTCGAGCTTCACGCCGTTTTCGGTTTCGCGCCAGCGGGCGGCCCCGGCGGGCGTGCCCTCGGTGGCGCGGGCCAGGTAGTGGCGGGCGTCGCGGCGGTCGTGCTCGTCGTTTTCCAGGTCGGCGGGCACGCCCTGGCCGGCCACAAACACGGTTTCGCGGATGGTAAAAGCGGCGTCGAGGTCGCGCAAATCGGTGATGCGGTAGGCAGAAGCGGACATGGCAGGCGGGAATCGGGAGGAACTGGGGGCAAATATCCGGCGCGGGCCACGCATTTGCGCCGCGTGGCCCGCGGGCCGCGGCTAGCCCGGGGCTGGCCGCCGCTTTCCACCGGGGAGCCAAGCGCGGTCCTGGCCGATATTTGCACTGAAATGACCCGGGCAACCCACTCAATTGGGGCCCCGGGGGCTTGCGCACTTTCGCCGTCTATCTCACACCAACTATTTATTTACCAATATTTTATGTTTAAATTTATCCTGACTCCCCTGGCCCGGCTGCGGGCCATTAGCATCCTGGAAGGCGCGTCGCTGCTGCTGCTGCTGGGCGTGGCCATGCCGCTCAAATACCTGGCGCACGAGCCAGCGGCGGTGCGCGTGGTGGGGCTCATGCACGGGGTGTTGTTTGTGGCTTACGTGCTGCTGCTGTTGCAAAACACCGTCGAGCGGCGCTGGTCGGTGGGCAAGTTTGGGCTGGGCTTGGTGCTATCGGTACTACCCTTCGGGGCTTTTTACGCCGAACGGCGGCTATTTCAGCCCGGTTCCGGCGCGGGGCTGCCGGGGTAGCTGCGGAAGAAATAGCAAGGCCAAAAAAGAACCCCGTGCTCGTAAAAAGCACGGGGTTCTTTTTTGGCCTTTCGTTTTTTACAGGCCCTGCTCGTGGTTCACGGGCAGCTCAGTTTCGGGCGTGGGGGCCCCGGCTTCCTGCTGCTCGCGCAGGCGGCGCTCGTGGCGCTCGTCGCGGCGGGGCGGGGCCCCGGCCTGGGCGGCCTGGCGGCTCATTTCGTCGGTGTCAAACTTGTCGTAGGCTTCCACGATTTCCTTCACCAGGCGGTGGCGCACCACGTCTTCGGAGGTCATCTCGACGTAGCCGATGCCCTGCACGTTTTTCAGGATGTCCATGGCTTGCATCAGGCCCGATTTCTGGCGCGTGGGCAGGTCAATCTGGCTGCGGTCGCCGTTCACCATCACCTTGGCCGTGGGGCCCATCCGGGTCAAGAACATCTTGATCTGGCTCGGCGTGGTGTTCTGGGCCTCGTCGAGCAACACGAAGGCGTTGTTGAGCGTGCGGCCGCGCATGTAGGCCAGGGGCGCGATTTCGATGATCTTGTTCTCCTGGTAAAACTTCAGCTTTTCGGCCGGAATCATGTCCTCCAAGGCGTCGTAAATCGGGCGCAGGTAGGGGTCCACCTTCTCCTTCATGTCGCCGGGCAAAAAGCCCAGGCTTTCGCCGGCCTCTACCACGGGGCGCGAGATGATGATTTTTTTAACTTCTTTGTTCTTAAGCGCCCGCACGGCCAGGGCCACCGAAATGTAGGTTTTGCCGGTACCGGCGGGGCCCAGCGTGAAGGTCAAATCGTGCTTCATCACGGTGTCCACCAGCTTCTGCTGGTTGGGCGTTTTGGCCTTGATGACGCCGCCCTTGGCCCCGAACAGAATCACGTCGGGCGAGGCGGCCAGCACGCGGCCCTCGGCCTCCTCGCTGGTGGCGGAGAGGTACTGGTGCACGTCGCGCTCCGTGACGATGCCGTACTGGTGGTAGTGCTCGATGAGCGAGCTGAGGATGTCGTTGATGCGGGCAATGACGACCGTCTGGCCCTGGATTTTGATTTCGTTGCCGCGGCTGATGATTTTCGAGCCCGGGAACGCGGCCGCCAGCAGGCGGATGTTTACATTATCGGCCCCGAGGAAATCCACCAGGGAGACGCTTTCAAGGGTGATGACTTTTTCGACCAATCTTTTGGAGGTGAGGGAGTGATGAAAAACTAGGGCCCCGGGCTGCCCAAAACGGCCCGGGAATGCGCCCGCACCGGCTACTTTTGCCCCGGCGCGGGCGGCATAACAATACTACGAAAAACTACGGAACGCGGGCATGGGATTGGGACTGATAACGCTGCTGACGGATTTTGGCTACCGCGACCACTACGTGGCGGCGCTCAAGGCCCGGCTGCTGCGCCTAGCCCCCGGCGTGCCGGTAGTCGACATCAGCCACGGCGTCGAACCCTTCAACACCGCGCACGCCGTCCACGTTCTCCAAGCCGTGTTTCGCGACTTTCCACTGGGCACCGTGCATGTGGTGGGCGTGAAGGACCACGGCGCGGGCCCCGAGCCGGTGTGGCACGCGGCCCAGTACCAGGGCCACTACTTCGCCGTGGCCGACAACGGCATCCTGGCCCTGCTCTGCGACGGGGCCCCGGAAGCGTGGGTGGCACTGCCGGCCGCCGTCACCGCCTCGCCCACCCGCGACGTGCTGCTGCCCGCCGCCGTGGCCCTGGCCCAGGGCGCGCCGCTGGCCAGCCTGGGGCCCCTGGTGAGCGACCTGTACGTGCGCACCAACCGCCAGCTACGCCTACAGGACCACCGCATCACGGGCCACGTGGCACACGTGGATCACTACGGCAACCTGATTACCAACATCTCGCGCGCCGCCGTGGAGGCCGTCGGGCACGGCCGGCCGTTGAGTGTGCACTTCGGGCGCGAGGTAGTGAAGGAGGTGCGGCCGCACTTTTCGGCTGCGCCCGCCGGCGAGGCCGTCGTCGTGTTCAACAGCCAGGATTACTTGTGCCTAGGCATTTGCGAAGGCAATGCCGCCGAGCTACTGGGCCAGTATTTTGACTCGCAGGTGGACGTGCGCTTCAAGGTGGAATAGGGCCCCGGGCGGAACCTCACCCCCGGCCCCTCTCCTGCGGAGAGGGGTGCCAGTACCTGAACCTTATTTACTAAACGAGCAACTTGAACGCACTCCTATCCGCAGGAGAGGAACCCGTCCCGCAGGGGTCTCGTGAGGTTGGGACGGGTTGAACGCAAAACAGGGCCCCTACCGACGATAGCGGGGGCCCTGTTTTGCTCAAAACGAAGCAGCAAAGACTACTTGCCGAACGCCTTTTTCAGGTCGGCGGCGGCGAGCTGCTCGGCTTCTTTGGCCTGGGGCACCACGGCGCCCATGCCGTAAAACTCGTGCGTTGTGCCGGGGTACAGCTTGTAGTCCACTTTCACGCCGGCTTTTTCCAGGTTGTCGGCCAGGGTTTTGCCCTCGCTCATCAGCGGGTCCAGTTCGGCACCAATGATGGTGGTAGGCGGCAAACCCTTCAGGTTAGCGTTCACCAGGTCGATGCGCGGATCCTTGCCATCGGCGGGGGTGCGCAGGTAGTTCTTGAAAAACCAGCCCATAGCGGCCTTGTTCAAGGGCACGTAGTCGGTGGCTTTCAGGTAGGAAGGCGTGTTTTGGTCGTAGCCGGCGATGGGGTACACCAACACCTGGTACTTGGGCAGGGCCACCTTCTTATCGCGGGCCATCATGCTAACTGCCCCAGCGAGGCCGCCGCCGGCGCTTTCGCCCACCACGGCCACGTTTTTCGGGTCGCCTTTGATGCTGGCGGCGTTCTTCAGCACCCACTGGTAGGCAGCAAAGCTGTCGTCGTGGGCCGTCGGGAACTTGTGCTCCGGGGCCTGGCGGTAGGCCACCGACACCACCACAGCGCCCACGTCCTCGGCCAAGGCCTGGGCCGACGAGCTGTAGGTATCGACGCCGGCAATTACCCAGCCGCCGCCGTGGTAGTACACGATGACGGGGAACGGCGCCGTGCCCGTTTTGGGCGTGTAGATGCGGGCCTTCACGCCGGGCACCAGGGTTTTGCCCACGGTGTCCACGTTCATGGGAGGCATGGGGATGCCGGCCACCTTCATTTCCTTCATGGCCGCGTCGGCGGCGGTGGGGTTTTTGCGGGCGGCTTGGGGCGTGAGCGAGGTGAGCGGCGGCACTTTGAAGCTCATCAGCTGCTCAATCACGGCCTGCATTTCGGGGGCAATGGTGGGGCCCCAGGCGGGCTTGGGGCCGGTGGGCTTCACGGCGCCGGTGCCGGCGGCCGTGGCCACGGTGGCGGTGCTATCGGAGGCGGCGTTGGTTTCACCGGGTACGACCACGGCGGTTTTGCTAGTGTCGGTTTCGGTGGGCTTGCTGTTGCAGCCGCCCAGCAGCAGGCCGGCGGCGGCCAGCGCAGCCGGGTAGGAAAAAATGCGTTTCATGCGCGATTGGTAGGTATGTAAGAAAACTACCGCTCCCTTACGGCTCAGTAGCTGTCTGGTTCACAACCGATCCAATTTTGTCGCCCCGTCCCAGTTTTCCAGCCTGACCAATTTCCTACCCCGACCAACCGCCCGGCCCCCCCGGGACCCTAGCGCCAGCCGCCGCCGAGGGCGCGGTAGAGCTCGGTGGTGGCCTGGAGCTGTTGGAGGCGGTCGTTCACGCTGCTGAGTTGGGCGGCAAGCAAGCTTTGCTGCGAGGTCAGCACGTCGGTGTAGGTGGCCGAGCTGTATTTGAGCAGCTCCTGGGTGAAGTCGACGGCGCGCCGCAGGGCCACGAGCTGGTTGGTGCGGATGGCGACTTTCTGGCCGGCGGTTTCGTAGGCGTACAGTGCGTTCGATACTTCCTGGCCGGCGCCGAGCAGCGTTTGCTGGTAGGTGAAGCGGTACTCGTCCTCCAGGCCCTGGGCGTTGCGCAGCCGGGCCCGGTTTAGGCCCTGGTTGAAGATGGGCTGCACCACGCCGCCCACCAGCGAGCCGAACACGGCGCTGGGCGAAAACAGGTCGCGGATGGTGGTGTTGGTGAGGCCCCCGTTGGCGGTGATGGTGAACGAGGGGTAGAAATAGGCCCGCGCGGCGTTGGTTTGCTCGAAGTAGGCGCGTTACAGGGCTTCGGCCTCCTGCACGTCGGGGCGGTTGCGCAGCAGCTGGCCGGGCACGCCGGTTTGCAATAGCGCGGGCTGGGTTTGGGCAGCCAGGGTGCTGCGCTCCACGGGCCCCGGGGCCCTATTCAGCAAGATGCTCAGCGAGTTCTCGGTTTCGCGCACGTTGCGCTCCAGGTCCGGAATGGTCACTTCGGCGGCGTAGCGGTTAGCCTCGCTCTGGGCCACGGCGGCCCCGGTCAGAATGGCCGCGTTTTTCAGCAGCTTAGTCACCTCCACGTCGTTGATGCGGTTTTGCACCGTTTGGCG
This sequence comes from Hymenobacter coccineus, assembly GCF_001816125.1. Classification (GTDB taxonomy): domain Bacteria; phylum Bacteroidota; class Bacteroidia; order Cytophagales; family Hymenobacteraceae; genus Hymenobacter; species Hymenobacter coccineus. The sequence goes on from NZ_MDZA01000024.1 coordinate 6,676, forward strand.
GGTGATGGCGAGCTGCTCGTCGTAGGCCAGCAGCAGGTAGTAATAGTTAGCCACGTTGGCCAACAGCTGGGTTTGCACGGTGCGGCGGTAGGCTTCGCTTTGCAGCAGCGCGGCCACGTAGCTGCGCTTGTTGCTGCGCAGCTTGCCCCACACATCGGCCTCCCAACTCGAACTGAGCGTGAGCAGGTACTGCTGGTTGAACCGGCTGGTAACCACCGTACTGGGGTCGGTGGTGGTGCCCGTACCCGTCCCGGTACCCGTACCGCCCGTACCTGTACCCGTCCCACCCGTGCCCGTGCCGCCGGTTCCGGTGCCTGTACCACCCGTGCCCGTGCCAGTAGTGCCCCCGGTGCCCGTGCCCGTGATGGTGCCCACGCCGGCGGTGCCGTTCGAGCGGGCCTCGGTGGCGCTGCCCCGCACGGAGAGGCTGGGCAGGAATGCGGCCCGGCTTTGGGCCAGGTTGGCCTCGGCGCGCTGGATGCGGGTGAGGGCAATGCGCAGGTCCAGGTTTTGGGCCAGGCCTTCTTCGAGCAGCTTTTGCAGCTGGGCGTCGGCAAACACCGCGCGCCAGGGCTGCGTGGCGATGGTGGCCGTGTCGGCACCCGCGGCCACGCCCCGGTACAGGGTGGGTGCGGCGGCCTCGGGGCCCTGGTAGGGGTGCAGCACGCCGCACGCGGCCAGCAGTGGCAGCGCCAGCCAGGGGCCCCAGCGGCGGGCAATTTTCGACGGCAATACTTTCACGGCTAACATAATACGTCGATTAAATCAATACATCCTGGGGCCCCTGCCCTACCCCGCCACGGGCTCCGGGGCAGTCTCTGGTTTGGGTTCCTTCGGCGCGGGGGCTCCTTCGGCTTCCTCGCGCTGCAGCTGCTCCAGGCGCTCCTTGGGCGGCCCGCTGATGCGCTCCTGCAAACCCTCAAAAATCATGTAGAGCACCGGGATGACGAACACGCCCAGCAGGGTGCCGAACAGCATGCCGCCGATGGCCCCGGCCCCAATGGAGCGGTTGCCGTTGGCCCCCGCGCCGCTGGCAAACAGCAGCGGCATCAGCCCGAAAATGAAGGCAAACGAGGTCATCAAAATTGGCCGCAGGCGGGCCTTAGCCCCTTCCAGCGCGGCATCGGCAATGCTGAGCCCTTTGAGGCGGCGCTCGGCGGCAAACTCTACAATGAGGATGGCGTTTTTGGAAAGCAAGCCGATGAGCATGATCACCGAAATCTGGAGGTAGATGTTGTTGTCGATGCCGAAGAGCTTGGCAAACACGAAGGTACCGGTGAGCCCCACGGGCAGCGAAAGCAGCACCGCAAATGGTAGCAAGTAGCTCTCGTACTGTGCACTAAGCAGCAGGTACACAAACACCAGGCACAGCGCAAACACGTAAATGGACTGCGTGCCACTGCTCTGTTCCTCGCGGCTCAGGCCCGAAAACTCGTAGCTGTAGCCCGGCGGCAGGTGCTGGGCGGCGGCGGCCTGGATGGCCGTAATGGCCTGGCCGGTGCTGAAGCCCACGTTGGGCGAGCCCTGCACGGCCATCGAGTTGTAGAGGTTGAAGCGGGCCACACTCTCGGGGCCGTACACGCGCGTCAGGGTCACGAATTCGGTGATGGGCGCCATCACCCCGGAGCCGGTGCGCACCTGCACCTTGCCCAGGCCGGCAATGTTGGCCCGGTAGTTCGTATCGGCCTGAATAACCACCCGGTATTGCTTGCCAAAATCGTTGAAGTTGGAGGCGTACAGGCTGCCGTAGTAGCCCTGCATCACGGCCAGGATGCCGCTGACGGGCAAGCCGGCCTCGGCGCACTTCACGGCGTTCACGCTTAGCAAGTACTGCGGAAACGTGGGGTCGAAGGAGGTGGTGGCGTACTGGATTTCGGGCCGCTCGGCCAGGGCCCCCAAGAAGCTCTGGGCCACCTTATAAAACTCGTCGGTGCTGTGGGCCCCACGGTCTTGCAACTGGAACTCAAAGCCGCCGTTCAGGCCGAAACCCGAGATGGTGGGCAGCGAGGTAAACACCAGCTTGGCGTCGCGGATGTGGGCGGTTTTCTTCTTCAGCAGCGCAATCACGTCCTCGTTGGTCACGCCCGGGCGGTCGTCCCAGTTCTTGAGGGCGATGATTTCCTGGGCGTAGGAGCTGCCCTGGCCGGCCAGCGAGTTCCGGCCCACCGTGCGCAGGGCGTTGGCCACGGCCGGAATGGTGCGCGAGATACTGTCCACCTCGTCGGCAATGACGGCGCTGCGTTCGAGCGAAGCGGCCGGCGGCAGGGTGATGTTCACGAAGAGCGTGCCCATGTCTTCGCGCGGCACGAAGCTCGACGGCGTGTTGGCCATCAGCAGGTACAGGGCCCCGCCGAACAGGCCCACCAGCACCAGCGCCAGCCACTTGCGCGCCGTGAGAAAGCCCACGCCGGCGGTGTACTTGCCCACCAGCGCGTCGTAGCCCGCGTTAAAAGCCACGCCGAAGCGCTGCATGTACGTGCGCTTCTCCCCTTCCTTGAGCTCTTCGTTGTGCGCCGGGGGCTTGAGGAACAGCGCCGCCAGGGCCGGGCACAGGGTCAGGGCGTTCACGGCCGAGATGAGGATGGCCACCGCCAGCGTGATGCCGAACTGCTTGTAAAACACCCCCGTAGAGCCCCCGATGAACGTGACCGGCACGAACACTGCCGCCATCACGAGCGTAATGCTGACGATGGCCCCCGAGATTTCACCCATGGCGTCGATGGCCGCCTTGCGCGAGGACGTGTAGCCGCTTTCGAGCTTGGCGTGCACGGCCTCCACCACCACAATGGCGTCGTCCACCACAATGCCGATGGCCAGCACCAACGCAAAGAGCGTCAGTAAATTGATGCTAAACCCGAATATGTACAGAAAGAAAAACGTACCCAAAATGGACACCGGCACCGACACGCCGTGGATGATGGTGGACCGGAAATCCTGGAGGAACAGGAAAATCACTAAAAACACCAGTGCGAAGCACTCCAGCAGCGTATGAATCACTTTTTCGATGCTGGCATTCAGGAACTTGTTGATGTCAACGAGCAGTGTGTAGTGCACGCCGGCCGGGAAATCCTTGGCCGCCAGGGCCAGCGCGGCTTTGGCGTCTTCAATCACCTGCGAGGCGTTGGAGCCCGCCACCTGGTTCACCGATACGCTCACGGAAGGCTTGCCGTTCACCGTCACGCGGGTGTTGTAGGCCTGGGCCCCTAACTCAACGCGGGCCACATCTTTGAGCCGCAGAATCTGGCCCTGGGCCTGGTCGCGTAGGATGATGTTGCCGAACGCCTCCGGCGACTGGAGCTTGCCGGTGTACTTGATGATGTACTGGAACGACTGGGCGCCGTTTTCGCCGAACTTGCCGGGGGCCGCTTCCAGGCTTTGCTGGTTGAGGGCCGTGGACACGTCGGCGGGCGTGAGGCCGTAGTTGGCCATCACGTCGGGCTTTAGCCAGATGCGCATCGAGTAGGTGCGCTGGCCTGAGGCCGTGGCGTCGCCCACGCCGTTCACCCGCTTGAGCTGCGGGATGATGTTGATTTCGGCGTAGTTCTGGAGAAAGGTTTGGTCGTAGGCCGGGTCGTCGCTGTAGATAGACGCCGTTATCAGGTTGCTGGTCTGACGCTTGCGCACCTGCACGCCGGCCTGGGTTACTTCCTGGGGCAGCACGCTGGTGGCGCTGGCCACGCGGTTCTGCACGTTCACGGCGGCCTGGTCGCCGTCGGTGCCCACATTGAAGTACACCTGGATGGTGGCCCCGCCCTCGTTGGTGGCCGTCGAGGTCATGTACGTCATGCCCTCCACGCCGTTGATTTGCTCCTCCAGGGGCACAATCACGCTTTTCTGCACCACGTCGGCGCTGGCCCCGCTGTACGAGGCCGACACCTGCACCGTGGGCGGCGAAATATCGGGGTATTGGGCAATGGGCAGCGCGTACAGCCCCAGCAGCCCGAGCAACACAATGAGCACGGAAATTACCGTGGACAACACCGGCCGCTCAATGAATATTTTTAGCATAGGTTGATAATGAACCGGTTATAGCACTATGAAACGGGCAGGCCGTCATGCTGAGCTTGTCGAAGCATCTCTCCCGCTCGACTAACTCAATTAGAGCAACGAAGTAGTAGAGATGCTTCGGCTACGCTCAGCATGACGTTCTTTTCTGCCCGTGCATTCTTACTTGTTCTCATTCCCGGCCTTGGCCAGCGAGGCGGCAAACACGCTGTCGGCCTGCACCGGGCGAGGTTTGATCTGGCCGTTGTCCTTGAGGCCATTTACGCCTTCGAGCACGATAGTTTGGCCCTTTTTCAGGCCCGAACGCACCACAAAAAACTGGCCGTCGGGCGTGGGCTGCACCGTAATCTGGGTGTTGTGCACCTTGTTGCCGGGGCCCACCACGTACACAAACTGCTTGCCTTGCAGCTCATAGGTAGCGCTTTGCGGTACCAGCAGCGCGTCCTTAATGGTGCGTGGCGCGCGGATGGTGCCGCTGCTGCCGTTGCGCAGCAGCCCTTGCGGGTTGCTGAACGAGGCCCGGAAGCCACTGGAGCCCGTTTGGGTATTAATCTGGCCAATAGCGGTTTCCACCCGGCCCAGCTGCTTGTAGAGGGTGCCGTCGGCCAGCAGCAGCTGCACGTTGGGCCGGTGGGCCAGCTTTTCTTGCAGCGTATTGCCGGGGCTGTCGCGGGTGAAGTTGAGCAGGCTTTTCTCGTTCAGCGAGAAGTAGGCGTAGACGTTGGCAATGCCCGTGACGGTGGTGAGCGGGTCGGTGGAGGCAGTGCTGATAAGGCTGCCGATTTTATTGGGGATGGTGCCTACCACGCCGTCAACCGGGCTCACGATGCGGGTGTAGCCCACGTTGGTGCGGGCGTTGGCCAGCGTGGCGCGGGCCTGGGCCAGGGCCGCCTCCTGGCCTTGCAGGGTGTACTGCGCCTCTTGCAGCGCGTAGGGGCTAATAATATCTTTACTCACCAGCGGGCGCAGCTTTTCGACGCCCATACGGGCGGAATTCACGTTGGCTACGGCGGTTTGGATACCAGCCTGGGCTGTATTTACTGCTTCCTCGTACTGCGGCGCGTTGATGTGGAACAATGGCTGCCCCTTCTTCACGGGGGCCCCCTCGTCCACGTAGATGGCCTCCACGAAGCCGTCCACCTTGGGCCGGATTTCTACGTTTTGCTGGCCCTGAATAGTGGCCGGAAAATCGTTGTAGAGCACCGTGGTGCGCGGCTGCACCTGCACTACGGCGTAGGGCAGGATCTTGGGCGGGCCGCTGTCTTTGCCGCTGGGGCCCTTGCCGCCCGCGGCGGCGCCGTCGGCATCTTCTTTTTTGCCAACGCAGGCCACGGCCAGCCCTAGCAGGGGCCCCAACAGAGCAGCAAGGCGCATCCAACGAACGAATGGGAAGATAGTAAGCACCATAGAAAGAGATTATTCCATCGCTAACGAAAAGACGCCGCCGTTGGCCAACTCCGCGGGGCCCTACTCGCCGGGGCCCGCCATTATGCCGCCGAACCGGGCAAAACCATCGGGCGACTTTAGCGGTAAGCAGAGGCCCACCGCCCGGCCCCGCGCCGCCTTACCTTCGCCTCATGCCCGATACCGCCCCTGCCGACTACTTCGCTTTCTACAGCCTGCCCGAGTCGTTCCGGCCCGACGAGGCGGCTCTCAAGCGCCTTTACTACGCCAAAAGCCGCGAAACGCATCCCGATTTTCACGCCACCTCGGCCCCCGACAACCAGGCCGAAATGCTGCGCCAGGCCACCCTCAACACCGACGCTTACCGTACCCTGGCCGACGCCGACCAGCGCATGGCCTACCTACTGCGCCACCACGGCCTGCTGGTGGAAGGCCAGTCGGAGCAGCTCCCGCCCGATTTCTTGATGGACGTCATGGACCTCAACGAGCAACTCATGGAGCTAGAAATGGACCCCAACCCCGCTGCCGTGGGCCCCGTGGCCGCCGAAGCGCAAGCTTTGGCCGACACCCTCGACGCTGGCATCGAGCCCGTACTCGCTGGCTACGAACAGCTTCCCGCCGACCACCGCCCCGCCGCCCTGCGCCAAGTGCTTACTTATTATCTAAAGAAGCGCTACCTGTTGCGCATCCAGCGGCAAGTGGCTACCTTTGCGGCCCGCTCCTGATACCGGCAGAGCGGAATTGTTCTGCAAAACTCATCCTGCCCGGATGGCGGAACCGGTAGACGCGTTGGTCTCAAACACCAATATCGCAAGATGTGCCGGTTCGACTCCGGCTCCGGGTACTTTTTAACCTTTTCTGGCCCCCAACGGGGCAAATCGGCCGAAAAACGGCCTTTCCAGTAATTTGGAGAGGCCGCTTTTCGGCTTTTTGGCGTCCGCCATTTAACGCTCATTTAACAATGAATTTCTCTGTTAAAATCAATTTGCGGCGCCCAGCTCGACTTGACGGCACTTCCACCATCCGGATGCAAGTCATCATCAACGCTGAGGTCTGGTTCCGAAACCTGGACCTGGCCTGGCCCGAGTGGCTGTTCAATGATGCGCAGGGGGTGTGCCTGGCCGCCCTCCCCCCTGCCGACCGGCCCGCCGACTACCCGCAGCTGCTGGCCGCCGCCGCGGCCCTGTTCGGCGGCACGCCCAAATCCCTGGCCAAGCGCGCCAGCGAGCACAACCTGCTCATCGGCCAGGCCCTGGCCAAGGCCAACAAGGTGCAGGTGGACTGGCGCCTAAGCGAGCAGGTGATGACGCTGGAGCGGTTCAAGCGCGACTTTGAAACGTCCGGCAGCAAGACGGACTTCGTGGCCTACTTCCGCGATAAAATCATCGAGCGCCACCGCAAGGGCAAGATTTCCGACACTACCCGCAAAAACCACTTCAGCACCCTCAACGCCCTGGCTGCCTTCCGCGCGGTGGTGCCCTTCAACACGTTAACCACTGAATTTGCCGATGACTTCAACCGCTACTTGGAAAAGAACGTCAACGCCGTCAACACGCGCTGGTGCCGCCACCGCGACGTCAAAACCTACCTGGCCCAGGCCAAAGAAGACAAGCTGCGCTTCGACGATCCCTACCGGAATTTTAAAAACCGGGACGAACCAGGTAAGTGGAAGCCGCTGAAAACCGAGGAGCTGGCCAAGCTGGAGCACTACTACCGCCTCTGCGGGGCCCCGCACGGTGCACCGCCGCATCCTGGCCAAGTTCCTCTTCAGCTGCTCGTCCAGCCTGCGCCTGGGCGACCTCAAGCGCATCGACGGCAGCAAGGTGGAGAACCAGGAGCTGACGTTCAAGGCCCATAAAACCTACGCCAAAACGCTTCAGGAGACGCTGCTGCCCCTTACCAACAAGGCCCTAGGGTATTTGCGCGACGCCCAGGAAGAAGAAGAGTTGCCCGGCTTCCGCAACTACACTGACCAGTACTCCAACCGGGTGCTCACCGCCATCGGCCAGCAGTTGGGTATTCTTTCGCGCCTGCACTGGCACGTGGGCCGCGAAACCTTCGCCACCGAGTTCATCCGCCGCGGGGGCCAGGCCGCGGTGCTCCAGAAGCTGATGGACCACGCCAAGATTAGCACCACCATGAAATACGTGCACGTCGACGACGACATGAAGCGCCAGGCCATTGCCCACCTCAACGCCCTGGATGCCCAGCAATAGAAAAGGGGCCCCGATTTGGAGCCCCTTTTCTATTTGGCGCCGGCCTGACCCAGTGCGGCCAGCAAGTCGCCCAGGGCGTGCAGGTGCTCAACCTCCTCAGGAGTGAGGGTCGGGCCGGTGCGAAGAAACTCGAAGAACATGCGGCGCGTGGTGGTAGACAGGGCCGGCAGGTCGTCGTTCATCTCTAGGAATTTTTCGACTGCAACTACAGCCGAGGGGGGTAAGGGTGTACTCGTGGCGACGTTTGGATTCATAGGGGTAGAGTGAAGTGTTTGCTACTCTTAGTAACAGCCCTACAAACTAAAACCATCCTTTCTTCACTCCTTTCCCACCAGATATTTGGCCACGGTGCTGGGTGACATCTTTAGGGCACGGCTGATGGCCTGGTTGGAGGCCCCGCCCGCCTCTAGCCGGCGCACCTGGTCGATTACGTCCTGGGCCTTGGTGGGGGCCCCCAACTTCATGCCGGCCGCTTTCTTCTTATCAAGGGCGGCCTTGGTGTTTTCCCGGATCTTGACCAGGTCCTGCGCGGCGATGGTGGCCAGCATCGAGACGATGACGTCGCCGAAGGGCCCCAGCGAGTCGAGGTAAGGCTCGGTGAAGGATTTGTAGGCGACGCCGTGGCTGGCCAGCTCCTTCAAGTACTTGAGTGTGGCCAGGGCCCCCTCGCGACTGAAGCGGTCCAGGCGCCAGAACACCACTAAGTCGAATTTCTTCTGGTAGGCTTCGAGCAGCAGGGCCTTGAATTCGGTGCGGTCGGCCTTACCGCCTGACTCCTCGTCGGTGAACACCTTGTAAAGGGTGCCGTGCTGCTCCGCAAACGCCCGCAGCTGGTGCAATTGGTTCTCGGTGTCCTGGCCCTTAGTCTTCGTTGACACCCGGGCGTAGATGGCTACGCGCATTATATCCAGAGTAATACAGTTTCAGATTAACGCCCGCTAATAATTTTTACATTTTTAAATCCTGTTAAACCGATGTTAGCAAAATACTCTATAAAATTAGGCCTTAATAATAAGCATTTGTTTAAATGCTCGTTTAAGGCAAAATAAAGTAAGGCTAAATTGTTAGCAGAATTTTCTCCTGTTGCTTCCCAAAAAGTCCATACAAATTGCTCGGGTTTGCCAATTGTGTCATTAAACTCTGGAAACAATTTCATCATTGGATGAGGAAGAATTTTGTTGTTTTCATCGCTCACCTGAGCATTCATTATTATGCCTCTATTCAGGATTACTATCAAATTAGGCAGTAGCTTGTTATCAACTCCCTGATATATAGATTCTAGTTGCTCTGGTTTAAAGTTTCCACCATCGACAAAAATCATAAACTTAAAAACATTACTCTTGTAAGGCCTCTTCTCCCCATTTTCAAAATATTCGCTACTAAACGATATCGTTTGAGACAAATAAGTTGGCGAGGTTTCTATCCGGTGAAGATTCTGATACATCTTGCTTGTTCTATTAATAAATGCTTCAATAGGCTTCTTGGATGAATCATAAGTGGATTTTATTTCAGCAACAGCATAGACTGATTCATACGGAAAGTATTCTGTTCCATTTTCTGCTGTAAATAATACTGGAGAACCGTTGTTGTCAGCTATAATTAAGTCATGCTGACCATTATAATTAAGGTTTTTGTCAACTATATGGCCATGTCCGGTATAATATAGTACAGGAAGTCTACGGCTTATAAGTTCTCTGACTTTCTTCTCAACTTGGTCGCCTGCTGCATCAATATCTGTACTGCCATGAATAAAAGCTGCTTTATCACGTGCAGATACTATCTCCTTTATCTCTTCAGATATCACTTTATTCAACTCAAATTTTATCGAGGCCATTGTTAATTAGAGCAGTTCTCAGGTTACTGTACATGATAGCCGCAATGGTCAAACCAATTTTTCGCGTCTTGTTCGGTTATCCAGTCGGTGGCGGTTTTCATCACG
>NZ_MDZA01000025.1 GCF_001816125.1 Hymenobacter coccineus
CGCCCTGGCGCTGCGCTACCCCATTGCCGCGGGCCAGCAGGTGGCGCTGGGCGATGTGCGCGTGCGCGGCCAGCGGCCCCCGGCCGACGGCGCCACCCGCCCCTACTCCAACCGCAACGCCGTGGTGCTGCAAGTGGGCGACCTGGCCAAAAACGCCGAAAGCCGCACCCTGATCCAGTACCTGCAAGGGCGCGTGGCGGGCGTAGCCGTGTCGGGCAACAGCATCAACATCCGCCAAAGCTCCACCTTGCAGGACCAGTCCACGGGCGGGTTTGGCCTGGTGCAGCCGCTGTTTTTGATTGATGGGGCCATTGTGCCGGCTGATGTTTTTACGTCGTTCCCGCTGCGCGAAGTAGAAACCATCGACGTGCTGAACCAGAACGCGGCGGCCATGTTCGGCAGCCAGGGCTACGGGGGCGTCATCGCCGCGTACACACGCCAGGCCGGCCCGTCGTACGCCGTGGACCCGCAGGCGCAGTTTGCCGCGGCCCGCGCCGGTGTGCTTTCGGCCCAAATACCGGGCTACTACCGGGCCCGTGAGTTCTACGCCCCGCGCTACGAAGCGCCGGCCACCCGGCCCGACCCGCGCTACACCACCCTCTACTGGGCCCCCACCGTGCGCACCGACGCCAGCGGCCAGGCCCAGCTGTCTTTCTTCACTGCCGACGCCGGCGGCACGTTCCAAATCGTGGCCGAGAGGCTGAGCGCACAGGGCACGCCCCTACGCGGCTGCGCGGTGCTCGTGGTGCAAGGGGACCCCGGCAAGTAAGCGGCCGGGGCCCTACGACAGCAGCCGCGCCTGATGGGCGGCGTTGAGGAGGGCAGGCGCGTTTTTGAGGGTGGCCAGCGCCACTTCTTTGGCGGCCTGCTTTAGCTCGTCGGGGCTGATGTCGCGGGTTTCCTCGCGCACCAGGTAGGCCAGGGTTTGGAAGGCGTGGGCCAGGGCCCGGCGGCGCGGCCGCTCGGCCTGCAACTCCTTGCGTACCAGGGCCAGGTGCACCTGAATCCGCTTGCGCCGCACGCGAAACACCGATTCCTGCGCCGCGGTGGGCTGCACGGCGTCGAGCAGGGCCACCAGAGGCAGTAGCTTGGTGGCCGTGGTGGCCGCCGCCCCAGCCAAGCGCTGGCGCCGGCCGGGGGCGGCCACTTTAGTGGGAGCAAGGCCGATGAGGGCGGCGGCGGGGGCCCCATCCCCGGCGGGTTCGTGGTGGTCGTCTGGCGTGCTGGCCATGATAAAAAGTAGCGTACACCGGCCAAGGTAAGGGCGAAGCGCCGGGGGCCCAGCGGCTCAGAAGCGGCGGGCCAGCGTCAGCGTTTCGGAGGGTACGTCGGTTACGCCGCCGGTGCCCTTTTGCCGGGCCACCCGCAGGCCCACGAGCTAGCGCTGCTGGCCCATGGCTATTATCGCAGGGCAGTGGAAAGGTGCTTAAAGCCTTGTACTGTAGAGCGTTTTAACTTTTGATGGTCTATTAATCAACTGACTCACTATGCATTGCCACCTGTTTCTGGGGTTGCCCCCTGCTACAAGTCGAATGTATAGAATTTGGTTTGTCCAGCGGTTACCTGCACACTTTGGGCCGTCGAAGCATTAACTACGAATTCGTAGTTTCCTGGATTTAAGCCGTTTAAAATGACAGTGGTTTTCAGGCGGGTGTTTGTGATTGGTGGTGGCGAGCCGGTAAATGGGCCACTGCGCAATGCGCTGCCAGTACCGGTTGTCGTGCGAATCAGCCAACCTTCTTCCGTGAAGAGGGAATAGCCAACGTAGATGGAATCGTAGGTAACCGTCAGGTTGAGGTTACCCGTGGTAGGAGCCGGTTCGTCCTTTTTACAAGCGGAGACAGAAAAGGCCGCAACCGTAAGCGCCACAAGGTAGAAGGAGCGAAAAGTCATCGGAAACGAGAGGAAAGTGTTAACCAAAGAGTTCAACACGAAAGTAACTGGGAATTTACTAAGAATTACTGGGCCGAAAACAGCCTAATTCTTGCACCAGAGCAGCCGAACCAGAGAGGCAAAACAGGCCGCCCGGTATGTCTCAGTAAAACGCAAGCAGTGCGGTTTCGGGGGTAATTTGGCCTTTACCGCCGCCCCAACCTGATAACCGGCCGCGAGCAACCGCCAACTCGCCCAGCCGCTACAGGCGGTGGCGCTCGTTGCGCACGGCGTTGTGCAGCTCCCACACCACCTCGTGCTCGAAGGGGTGCACGCGCACCGGGCAGTCGGCCATGCGGCAGAGCGAGCAGGCGGCAAACGTGCACGGGTCGGCGTGGACGAACATCTCCACTTCCACCGCGAACTTGGCCCGGATCAGCTCCTCGATGTCGTGCAGCTCGGTGTGCACGTGCTCCAGGCTGAAGTAGTAGGGCATCTGCATGTGGCAGTCGATGTGCAGGTTGGCGCCGTAGCGCTGCACGCGCAGGTTGTGCACGTCAATCCAGGGGGCCCGGCGGTGGGCCTGCAGCTCGGCGATGACCTCCGTGACCACGGCCGTGTCGGTTTCGTCCATCAGGCCCGCCACCGAGCGGCCCACCATGCGCCCGCCGTTCACCAGAATAAAGCCGCCCAGCAGCAGGGCCGCCCCGCCGTCGATGCGCTCGATGCCGGTAGCCGCCACCAGCAGCAGGGCCCCCGACGACACGATGGACGTGAGGGCGTCGATATACAAATGCTGGCCGTCGCCCACCAGGGCCACCGAGTTCATTGCCTTGCCCTGGCGCACCAGGTACAAGCCCAGGCCCAGGTTGGCCACCGCCGTGGTAGCCAGCAGCGCCACGCCCCAGCTGGGCCGGGCCACCGCGTGCGGGTGCAGCAGGCTGCCCGTGGCCGAGTACAGGATGTAGGCCCCGGCAATAAAAATTAGGGCCCCCTCGAAGCCCACCGACAGGTGCTCGATTTTGCCGTGGCCGTAGGGGTGGTTCTCGTCTTTGGGCAGGCCGGCCAAGTACAGGCTGTACAGGGCAAAGCCGCTGGTGAAAATGTTGATGATGCTCTCCAACGCATCCGTCAGCACCACTTGCGAGCGGGTGAGGTGGTAAGCGTAGAATTTGATGGCCACCAAGGCCACGCTCACCACGAGGGAGAGCAAGCCGAGGCGGGTTTTGGTTTGGGCCAGCGCAGTCATAAGTAGTTAGCCAGCAGCTTTCAGTGGCTAGCTTTTATTTGATTAGCAACAAGTTGCCCCTACTAAAGTGGCAATTTCATTTCGCCTAGCCATTATCCTGCAAAAGCGAAACGGGCCGGCAAAGGTCGCGCTTTCGGGGCCCCGGCCACCGGTTGGCCCCTAACTTTTTCCGAAATTTTCCGTATTTTAGGGCGTTTAAAATTAATTTTTAGACTAGCCTAAAAATTTGCTCTACCTTTGTAGTGTACTATGACTGAGTTTACTCCCGCCACTGCCGTGCCTGCCGCCTTGCCCACCGTTGCGCCGCCCGTTGCGCCGCCCGCCGAGCCGGGCTGGCGGCACCCCCGCCGGGGCACCTCGCTGAGCGAAGTGCACGGCAGCATCACGGTGCCGGGCGAGGGGGCGTCGTTCTGGCAAAAGTTCCGGGCCTACTGGGGCCCCGGGCTGCTGGTATCGGTGGGCTACATGGACCCCGGCAACTGGGCCACCGACATTGCGGGCGGCGCCAAGTTTGGCTATACCCTGCTGAGCGTGGTGCTGCTCAGCAACCTGTTTGCCATGGTGTTGCAGCACCTGGCCGTGAAGCTGGGCGTGGTTACCGGGCGCGACCTGGCCCAGGCCTGCCGCGACCACTACTCCAAGCCCGTGGCCATGGTGCTGTGGGTGTTCTGCGAAATTGCCATCGCCGCCTGCGACCTGGCCGAAGTCATTGGCTCGGCCATCGCCTTCAACCTGCTCTTTGGCCTGCCCATCACCTGGGGCATCGTGCTCACCACCTTCGACGTGCTGCTTATCCTACTGCTGCAAAGCAAAGGTTTCAAGGTGATTGAGAGCCTAGTGGCAGCGCTTATCCTCACCATTTTCGTTTGCTTTCTCTACGAGATTATCGTTTCGCACCCCGACTGGCTGGGGCTGGCCGGCGGGCTGGTGCCGCGGCCGGAAGTGGTGAGCAACCCGGCCATGCTCTACGTGGCCATTGGCATCCTGGGGGCCACCGTGATGCCGCACAACCTATACCTGCACTCGGCCATCGTGCAGGTGCGCCAGATTGAGCCCACCGAGCCGGGCAAGCGCTCGGCCATCAAGTTTGCCACCATCGACTCGACGGTGGCGCTGGGGCTGGCGTTTTTCGTGAATGCGGCCATCCTGGTTACGGCCGCCGCCGCCTTCCATGGCAAGGGCTACGACAACGTGGCCGACATTGCCGACGCCCACAAACTGCTGACGCCGGTGCTGGGCGCGGGCGCGGCCAGCGTGGTGTTTGCCATTGCGCTGCTGGCCTCGGGCCAAAGCTCCACGCTCACCGGCACGCTGGCCGGGCAGGTGGTGATGGAGGGCTTCCTGCACATCAAGCTGCGGCCCTGGTTGCGGCGGCTCATCACGCGGCTACTGGCGGTGGTGCCGGCCTTCATCGTGGCGCTGCTCTACGGCGAAAAAGGAACCGGCGAGCTGCTGGTGCTCAGCCAGGTTATCCTGTCGCTGCAACTCTCGTTTGCCGTTATTCCGCTGGTGCTCTTTACCAACGACAAGCTCAAAATGGGCGTGTTTGTGAACCGGCCCTGGCTGCGCATCACGGCCTGGGTGGTGGCGGCCATCATCCTGGTGCTGAACGCCTACCTGCTTTACCAGACGTTTGCCGGCAATGAGTAGCCGACCGCACGCCCCCCGGTTAGGCTGCTGATTGCTCCGTTTTTCCTGTTTTAGGGCCCCCGCGACCCCACCGGATGTGGGAATGGAAAAAGTATTGCCCAGCGCAAACGGCTTATGCGATACACAACTATTTATGGTACAATAATTTACATATTTACCTGACGTTTGGGGCCCCAGTTCAGCCGGGGCCTATCAGCACTGCCCCAGTACCGGCTGCGGGTAGCCCATACCCTTCAATCCCTTCAACCCGGATGCTTTTTCAAGCGGCTTTGCAGCCGTTGTCGGCTTTGTTGTGCCTCTTCAATTCGTGGATTTTATGAAGCAACTTATTCTCCTGCTGCTACTTATCCCGATTTTGGCCCGTGCCCAGGCCCCGAGCCTGCGCGGCCAGGTGCAGGACGCCGACGGCCGTCCGGTGCCCTTTGCCAGCGTGGCCGTGCCGGCCCTGGCGCAGGGCACTGCGGCCGACGACCACGGCCGCTTCACGCTGCCCAACCTACCGGCCGGCGCGCAGCGGCTGCAAGTAAGCGCCGTGGGCTACGCCACCACCAGCCTCAGTGTCACGCTTCCGGCCAATAAGCCCTTGACCATTAGAATAAAGGCTGAGGGCAAGGCGCTGGCCGAAGTGGTGGTGACGGGCGTGGGCCGGACCACCGAAATTCGGCGCTCGCCGGTGCCCATTGCGGCCCTGTCGGGCAAGGAAATCCGCCTCAATGCTAACGCCAACGCTATTGATGCGGCGGTGCGCGGCATTCCGGGCCTGAGCGCCGTGACCTCGGGGCCCAACGTCAGCAAGCCCTTCATTCGCGGACTGGGCTACAACCGGGTGCTCACCATGTTCAACGGCCTGCGCCAGGAGGGGCAGCAGTGGGGCGACGAGCACGGCATTGAGGTAGACGGCTACGGCGTGGACCGCGTGGAAGTGGTGAAGGGCCCGGCCAGCCTGCTTTACGGCTCCGATGCCGTGGCGGGCGTGGTAAACCTGCTGCCGGCCCTGCCCCGGGGCCCCGAGGGCGAGCTGCACGGCGAGGCGCTGGCCGAGTACCAGGGCGTGAACGGCCTGATCGGAAACTCCTTGGCTTTCGATTACCAGAAAAACGGCTTGCAGGCCAGCCTGCGCGGCAGCCGCCGCCAGGCCCGCGACTACCGCAACCCCGTGGACGGCCTGGTGTACAACACCGGCTTCCGCGAAGTGCAGGTGACCGGCATGGTGGGCGTGCAAAAAAAGTGGGGCGGCGCGCACCTGTGGCTATCGACTTACGACGACCGCCAGGAAATACCCGACGGCAGCCGCGACTCGCTGAGCCGGCGCTTTACCCGGCAGGTATTCGAGGGCAACCGCGACGATATCAAGAACCGACCCCTGGTGAGCGGCCACGAGCTGAATAGCTACGGCATCAGCGACTTGCGCCAGCGCATCCAGCACTACCGGGCCTTTGGCACCACCGAAATCCGGCTGGGGCCCGGCGAGCTGCGGGCGCTGCTGGGCGTGCAGCAAAACCACCGCCAGGAGTTCAACCACCCCACCAACCCCGCCCAGCCGGGCCTCGACCTGCAGCTGACCACCGCCAACTACCAGGCGCGCTACCTCTTCGATGCCTGGCGCGGCTACGAGCTGACGGTGGGCGCGGGCGGCATGAGCCAGGACAACCGCCACCTCCACGCCACCGACTTCCCCATTCCGCCCTTCCGGCTGTTCGATTTGGGCGGGTTCGGGCTGCTGAAAAAGGCGTTTGGGGCCCTGGAGCTCACCGGTGGCCTGCGCTACGACACCCGCCGCGTCAGCTGGCCCGACTTCTACGTGGGCCCCAACCCGGCCAACGGGTTTGAGCAGGCCGTGGGGGCCGGGGGCCCCGGGGCCCGCCAGCAGTTTGCCGCCTTTGCGCGCACCTATAATGGCCTGTCGGCCAGCCTGGGCGGCAGCTACGCCCTGGGCGAGCGGCTGGTGCTGCGGGCCAACGTGGCCCGCGGCTACCGGGCCCCCAACATCCCCGAAATCGGCTCCAACGGCCTCGACCCCGGGGCCCACATCATCTACCTGGGCAACCGGGATTTCGTGCCCGAGTTTAACTGGCAGGAAGACCTGGGCTTGCTCTATAAATCGCCCGATTTGGAGGGCAGCGTGGAGGTGTTTTACAACCACGTCGAGAACTTCATTTACCAGGCCCGGCAGTACGACGCCGACGGCCAGCCCCTGCGCGATGCGGTGGGCAACTCTACCTACCAGTTTGAGCAGGCGGCGGCCAACCTCTACGGCGGCGAGCTGGCCTTTAACCTGCACCCCACGGCCCTACCCTGGGCGAGCCTGCGCACCGGCGCGGCCCTGGTTATCGGCCGCAACGAGAACGCCGCCCTGCGCGAGCGGGTGGGCACGGCCGGCCGCTACCTGCCCCTCATTCCGGCCCCATCGGCGCGCGCGAGCTGCGCCTCACCGCGCCCGAGCGGATCGGCACGCTCTTCACGGCCAGCTACTTCCGCTTCAACCTGGATGCCACGGCCACCCAAAACCGCTTCTACGCCGTGGACGGCGCCGAAACCCGCACCCCCGGCTACGCCCTCTGCGGCGCGGGCCTGGGCACCAGCCTGCGCACCCGGGGCGGCCGCGAAGCCGTGCAGCTGGTGCTGCAAGCCGATAACCTCTTCAACGTAGCCTACCAAGCGCACCTCAACCGCCTCAAGTACTTCGAGTACTACGCGGCTGCGCCCGGCGGCCGGCTGGGCATTTACAGCCCCGGCCGCAACCTGAGCGTGAAAGTGGTAGTACCGTTTTAGCTGATGGCTTTTGGCTGATGGCGGATGGCTTATTGGCCTTCTGTCTAGGAAGCCCCGGGGCCCCGGGAAGCGGCTGCTACCCGGGAAGCGCCGGGGGGTCAGCGTCCCCGGCACGCCGCCAATTAGCGAAGCACCAATGGCCGGCCCGGGGCCCTAATTCGGCCGCCGGGGCGGGCGCTGCGTATGCGGGCCACCTTTTAATGTTGTTTTAATCTACTCGATGAAGCTACGCTACCTATCCCTGGGCCTGGCGCTGGCGGTGGCCCGCCCGGCGCACGCCCAAAAACCAGAAACCCAGCAGGCAAACGGCGCCAAAAAGCCCCTAATGAACGACACCGTGAGCGTCGACAAGAGCCACTACACCATTTTCCGGCCCACGCCGCGCAAGTACATGCGGCCGATGGTGCCCGACCGCCCCGGCATCACCGAAAGCCCGTACTCGGTGGATGCGGGCCACTTCCAGTACGAAACCGACGCCCTGCGCCTGCTGACGCGCCGCGAGGGCCCAACCTACGGCCACGACTGGTACGTGAACCACGCGCTGGCCAAAATCGGCCTCACCAACCGCACCGATTTGCAGGTCGGCCTCGACTCGTACACCGACACCCGCAGCTACGACGACGCCGACCCCAGCCAGTCGGAGGTGCACCGCGGCTTCGGCGACGTGACGCTGCGCCTCAAGCACACACTGGTGGGCGACGACGACAGCCGCTGGGCCCTGGGCCTGCTCGGCTACGTGACGCTGCCCACCGGGGGCCCCCGCGGCGACGGGGCCGTGGAGTACGGCGCGGTGCTGCCCGGGGTATTCCAGCTTACCAAGGCCTGGGGCATTGGCGGGCAGGTGGCCGCCGCCGTGTACTGGGACCGCGACACGCAGGCGCGCTACCTCCAGTTCACGCCCACCTTTACGACTGACTACCAGTTCACTAAGCTGGTCCAGGCCTTTGTGGAGCTGGTGGGGTACTGGGATGTGCGCCAGGCGTCGTGGCGCAGCTCCATCAACCTGGGGCCCCAGATCGACATCAGCGACAACGTGCAGCTGGACTTTGGCGCCCACCTGCCCGTCACCCACGGCGTGGACCGCGAGTATTTCCTGGGCCTCAGCTTCCGGCGCTAGCCAGCAAACGGGCATCAATTAACAACCCGCCGCAAACCCCTTGGCAGGGGGCCACGGCGGGTTGTTAGGTGGCACTTGTTGCGGGTGCTATTTGTCCGATTTGCCGTCGTGGTTGCCGTCGGTGCGGCTATCGGCGGCCTCGTAGCCTTGCTCCTGGGTGTTGGTTTTGCTGGGGCGGCGCAGGCCGGCCACGATGGAATCACCGCTGGGGTTGGCCTGGATGATGTCGCCGTGCTTGGGGCCGCTCTCCTCCACATTGACGGCACCATATTTTTTTTCGCCGCACGCGCTGACGCTGAGGCCGGTGGCCACGGCGGCAACCAGGAGGAGGGGACGGAAGAGGGTTTTCATACGGGTAATAAAAAACAAGAAAAGCCGTGGATACGGCGTGAGGAAGCAGCGCGGGGCTAGTGGTCGGCCTTGCCGTCGTGGTCGCGGTCGACGCGGTTATCGGCGTTTTCGTAGAGCTGCTCGCCGGTGGGCTGGGCCGACGTGTTGCGGTGCAGGCCGGCCGTGGCCGAATCTTCGCCAACGCCCGTGGCGGAGCTGCCTTCGTTGGGAACGAAGGTCTTGGGAGCAGCGCGCTCGACGTTGACGGCGCCGGGGGTGTCGGCGTTGTTGCTGCAACCGGCCAGGGAGCCGGCGAAGGCAACGGCCAGCAGGATGGGGAGGGAACGAAGGCGATTTTTCATGGCAGCGAAAAGCGTAAAGCGTGGAAACAGCCCGGCAGCAGCGCCCCGGTGCAAAGATAAACGCAACCTCCGGCCCCGGGTTTAGTTAAGCAACCGGCCGCCGGTTATTTTGGCCAGCGGTTTTGCCTCTTCTCCTCCGTTTATGTCCACTGCTTCCGCTACCGCCGCTTTGCCGGCCCCCGCCTATACTTACGCCGAGTTCCGGGCGCTGGTGGGCACGCTGGCCACCGAGCACCGCACCAGTGGCCCCGACCAGGGCCCCGCGCTGGTGCGCTTCACCGAGCAAAACCAGCAGCACCTCGACCGCGCCTACGCCCTGCCTCTGCTGCCCGAGCTAGTGGACCGTCTGCGCCACCTCGACGCGCCCCAACGCTGGCTGGTGCTGGCCGAGGCCTGGTGCGGCGACACCGCCCACGAGCTGCCCCTGCTGGCCCACCTGGCCGAGGGCAGCGGCGGCCGCGTGGCCCTGCACGTGCTGCTGCGCTCCGAGCACCCCGAGTTCATGGCCGCCCACCAAACCAACGGCAAAAACAGCATCCCGAAGCTTGTGATGCAGGACGCGGCCACCGGCGCCACTGTGGCCGAGTGGGGCCCCCGCCCGGCCGAGGCCCACGCGCTGGCCCAGCGCCTGCACGCCGACCCCGAGCAGCACACGGCCGCCATCGTGCGCCAGATGAACGAATGGTACACCACCGACCAGGGCCAATCGTTGCAGCGCGAGCTGCTGGCGGTGCTGGCGTAGCGGCGGGCACTATTCCGGGGCGGGTGCGCGTTGTAGCGGCCCGGCCCGCGGGGCCCTTGCAAATTTCCGTGTAATTTCACCTGCCCAACCGCTTCCCATGCCCCAGCCGCCGCGCCTGCGCTTTGCCCGTATCCTCGCCCCTGGGCCGTGGCGGCGGGTGGGCGTGCTAGCGGCGGTCAGCCTCGGGCTGGCGCTGGCGCTGGTGGGCTACGTGTTCGGGGCCGACGGGCATTTCTTCGGCCGGCTGGCCCCGGCGTTCTTTATCTTTTTCTGGCTCCTAGCGGTTACCTTCCTGGCCGTGGTGCCGTTTGTGGGCTGGGCCACCGGCCACTGGTTTGGCCGGGGCTGGGCGGCTTCGTCGCCCGCCCCGGCAGCCCGCCGGCCCCGCCCGGCCCCGGCCCGGGGCCCTGTTCGTTCTGCATCTTCAACTGCCGCCGTTGGGCGGTCTTCAACACGTTAGCTCTATGTCCACGAACCTGCTATACATCAAAAACATGGTGTGCCCCCGTTGCGTTGAGGCCGTACACAACTTGCTGGAGCGCGCCGGTTACAAGACCAAAACCGTGACGCTGGGCACCGCGGAGCTCGACGCTACCACCCCGTTCGACCCCGAAACCGTGGCCCCGCTGCTCGAAGCTGCCGGCTTTGAGCTGCTGCGCGGCCGCGCCGAGCAGCTCACCGAGCAAATCAAAACCCTGCTCGCCGACTACCTCGAGCACCTGCGCACGGCCCGCTCGCCGCTCACCACCTCGGCCTTTCTTACTGAGCGGCTGGCGGCCACCTACTCGCACCTGAGCAAGGTGTTCTCGCGCACCGCGCACCTCACCATCGAGAAGTACCTCATTCGCCTCAAGATTGAGCACGTGAAGGAGCTGCTCAGCTACGGCGAGCTGACCCTGAACCAGATTGCCGACCAGATGCGCTACAGCTCGGGCCAGCACCTGAGCAACCAGTTTCGCCAGGTTACGGGCCACTCCGTCAGTGAGTTCCGCCGCCAGGCCCTGCCCCCGCGCCTATCGCTGGATTCGCTGTAAGGCAGCGGTTCTAACTGCAAAAAGGGGCCCCCACCGGTTTGGCAGGGGCCCCTTTTTTTGGTTGAACGATGTAGCGCGGACTTTGTAGTCCGCGGCTCTCGCTTCGTCCTGACGGCAGCCGCCGGACAACCGGGCAACGACCGTTCAGAGCCGCGGACTACAAAGTCCACGCTACAGCGCTAGCTGTACGACTTGCAGGCTTCGAGGCAGGCTTTGCAGGCAGCGGCGCACTCCTGGCAATGCTGGTGCTTGTGCTGGGCGCATTCGTCGTGGCACTTCTGGCAGATTTCAATGCACTCCTTGAGTACGTGCTTGGCGTGGTCGGAGCCGCGGGCGATGAAGGCGGCGGTGAGGCGGCAGATGTCGGCGCAGTCGCGGTCAAGGCGGATGCAGGGCACCATCATCTGGATGTTGTCTTCGCCGAGGCAAGCAGTGGCGCAGTGCTCGCAGGCGGCTACGCAGCGGGCGAGGGCATCAAGCACGTCTTGGTGGGCGGGGCGGGGGGCAGTGGAAATGGCCATATACGGGGCAGGAATAGGTTGAGTAAGAAGCGACAACGGGCCGCTCGTTCTGGTTTACGGGGCCCCGGCCGCCAGCGCCGTGCAGGATTCTGCCAAAAGCCAACACCATTCGGGCAGGGCCCCAAATCGTAGAGGACCTCAGGCCGAATTGTGTTGGCCCGCGTGAAAACCGGGTGAGGCGAACGAGCGTTCTAGCAGCATGAACACTTCGACGCTCTTCGCTCCTGCTTCGTCCCGTGCCGCGGCCCTGGTGCTGCTCGCCACTGGCCTGCTGGGGGCCCCGCCCGTGCCCAAACCACCATGCCGGGCATGAACATGCCCGTGCCCGCCGACACCACCCGCCCCAAAAAGCCAATGCCCCCCACGAGCGGCATGGACCACGGGAGCATGAGCGGCATGAACCACGCGGGAATGGACATGGGCGGCGCCGACGACGGCCCCACCATGTCGGCCGCCACCTCGCGCAACCTGCCCATGAGCCGCAACGGCTCGGCCACCAGCTGGCAGCCCGACGCCACGCCCATGTACATGTGGATGACGCACAAAGGCCCCTGGATGGTGATGGCCCACGGCCAGGCTTACGGCCGCTACACCAGCCAGAACTTCAACCACAGCAGCGGCCGCGGCCACGCCAACGCCGTGGACGGCCCCAACTGGGGCATGGCCATGGCCCAGCGCAACGTGGGGGCCCACGGCCTGCTGAACCTGACGCTAATGATGTCGCTCGACGCGCTGACGGAAACCCGCGGCGGCTACCCGCTGCTGTTCCAAACCGGCGAGAGCTACAAGGGCCAGCCGCTCATCGACAAGCAGCACCCGCACGACCTGTTTTCGGGCCTGAGCGTGGGCTACGTGCACGCCGTGAACCAGGACGTGGACGTGAGCCTGTACCTGGGCTACCCCGGCGAGCCGGCCGTTGGGCCGGTGGCGTTCATGCACCGCATTTCGGCCATGCCCAACCCCGACGCGCCCCTCTCCCACCACTGGACCGACGCCACGCACATCACTTTCGGGGTGGCCACGTTGGGCGTGCGCTATAAGCAGTTCAAGCTGGAAGGCAGCAACTTCACCGGCCGCGAGCCCGACCAGTACCGCTACGATTTCGACAAGCCCCGCGCCGATTCCTGGGCCGCGCGCCTGAACTGGAACCCCAGCCGCGAGCTGGCGCTGCAAGTCAGCCGCGCCTTCATTAAGAGCCCCGAAGACCTGCACCCCGACGAAAACGTGACCCGCACCACGGCCAGCATTCTGCACAGCCACAGCTTGGGCGCCAACCGCCACTACATCGCCTCGGCCCTGGTCTGGGGCATGAACGAGGGCCACGGCGCCCACCCCGAGCACGCCGTGCTGGCCGAAACTAACCTCACCCTGGGCCGCCCCACCTTCTACGGCCGCTACGAGTTCGTGCAGAAAGACAGCGAGGAGCTAGCCCTCATAACCACCGGCTTTGGCGAAGCCGCCGTGTTCAACATCCACACCCTCACGCTGGGGGCCAGCTACCGCCTCACCCGCGACGACTTCCGGGGCCCCGAGATGCACATCGGCGGCCAGGTAACGGGCTACGTGCCGGCCGCCGCGCTGCGCCCGCTCTACGGCGACGTGCCCCTCTCGGCCTCGGTGTACGTGCGCCTGAACGCGCCCTGGATGAGCATGGGCAAAATGGGTGGTAGCAAAATGGGGGGCATGAAGATGTAGCCGCGGGGCACGGGACGCTGGGCGGGCTGCCGGCTTTTTCGCCGGCTGCCCACTAAACGTTGAGTTGTCGGCAGCGGTCTGAAATGGAGTGGTCCGGCGACTTTTTCCATTGTCGGGCCACTCTTGCGACGCCCCGGAACCGCTGTTCTTCAGTCAGAGTGGCCCGACGAAGCCCTTCGGGCAATTCGCCGGACCACCCCGTTTAAAACTATCGCGGAATCGCATGGGTAGCCCCTGGGGGCCCTGGCGATTACCGGGCAGCCGGCGAAAAGCCAGCAGCCCGGGCCGTTTCAATCCGCAATCACTACCTGCCGATTCTGCCCGACCTTTGTACCTACTGAACCCGGGGCCCCTTGGCCGGGTTGAAGCCTACCGTGTCGCTCGCCGCTCCCAAAATCCTGCTCATCACCCCGCCGCTCACGCAGCTCAACACCCCGTACCCGGCCACGGCCTACATCAAGGGGTTTTTGAAGGGGCGCGGCTACGACGTGGCGCAGGCCGACCTGGGCTTGCAGCTGGTGCTACGCTTGTTTTCGGTAGACGGGCTGAAGCGCGTTTTTGCCGAGATTGAAGCCGGTGATTTCAACCTCAGCGATAACGCCAAGCGGATGCTACGGCTGCAAAACCGCTACCTGGCCACCGTGGCACCGGTCGTGCGCTTTTTGCAGAACAAAGACCTGACCCTGGCCCCGCGCATCTGCCACGGCCGCTTCCTGCCCGAAGCCAGCCGTTTCGACAACGTGGCCGACCTCGAAACCGCTTTCGGCACCATGGGCCTCACCGACCAGGCCCGCCACCTGGCCACGCTGTATTTGGAGGACTTGGCCGACCTCATCAAGGAAACCGTGGGGCCCCACTTCGGCTTCTCGCGCTACGCCGAAAAGCTGGCCCTCTCCGCCACCAGCTTCGAGCCGCTGCACCAGGCCCTGCAAGCCCCCGCTAATTTGCTGGACACCTTGCTATTGGAGGAGCTGGACGCGCTGCTGGCCCGCACGCAGCCCGACGTGGTGGGGTTCACCGTGCCCTTCCCCGGCAACCTCTACGGGGCCCTGCGCCTGGCCCAGCGCATCAAGCAAACCCGCCCCGCAACGCGCACCATCATGGGCGGCGGCTACCCCAACACCGAGCTGCGCACCATCAAGGAGCCGCGCTTTTTCGACTACATCGACCACCTCACCCTCGACGACGGCGAGGGCCCCTGGCTGCGGCTGTTCGATTTCTGGGCCGGCAAAATCCCGCAATGCGAGCTGCAACGCACGTTTCTGCGCGACGACGCGGGCGATATTCAGTACGTCAACCACCCGCACCCCGACGTGCCGCACCCCGAAGTGGGCACGCCCGACTACTCCGACCTGCCGCTGCGCGACTACCTCTCGGTGCTGGAAGTGCTGAACCCCATGCACCGCCTCTGGAGCGACGGCCGCTGGAACAAGCTCACCGTGGCCCACGGCTGCTACTGGAAGCGTTGCTCGTTTTGCGACGTCACGCTCGACTACATCAGCCGCTACGAAACCGCACCGGCCACGCTGCTCGTGGACCGCATTGAGCAAATCATTGCCCAGACCGGCCAAACCGGCTTTCACTTCGTGGACGAGGCCGCCCCGCCCCTGGCCCTGCGCGACCTGGCCGTGGAGCTGCTCCGCCGCCGCGTGGCCATCACGTGGTGGGGAAATATTCGGTTTGAAAAAACCTTCTCGCCCGACCTGTGCCGGCTGCTGGCCGCTTCGGGCTGCATCGCTATTTCGGGGGGCCTGGAAGTGGCCTCCGACCGCCTGCTGGCGCTGATGGAAAAGGGCGTCACCATCGGCCAGGTGGCGCGCGTCACAGAGGGTTTCACGCAGGCCGGCATCATGGTGCACGCCTACCTCATGTACGGCTTCCCCACCCAAACCGCTCAGGAAACCGTTGATTCGTTGGAGGTTGTGCGGCAACTGTTTGCGGCCGGCGTGGTGCAGAGCGGCTACTGGCACCGCTTCTCGATGACGGCCCACTCACCGGTGGGGAAGAACCCGGCCAAGTACCAGGTGGCCGCCGTGGGCCCCGAGCCCGCCGGCTTCGCCTGGAACGACCTCTGGCACGACGACCCGCTCGGCACCGACCACGAAGCCTTCGGCCCCGGCCTGGCCAAAAGCCTCTACAACTACCTCCACGGCGTGCCCTCGACGAGCCGCTGGGCTTCTGGTTCGACTTCAAAACGCCCAAAACCACTACCCCGCGCCAACTGGTGGCCCAGGCCCTGCAAGCCCCCGAAAAGCCCGACTTCGCCAAGCAGAACCAGCGCCTGTTCTGGCTCGGCAACGCCCCCGAGTTGCGCGTCGAAGCCGGCAAAAAAGGGGCCCGCGCCGTGCTCACCTGTTACGAGCAAGCCGA
The DNA here is from genome assembly GCF_001816125.1 of Hymenobacter coccineus. GTDB lineage: Bacteria > Bacteroidota > Bacteroidia > Cytophagales > Hymenobacteraceae > Hymenobacter > Hymenobacter coccineus. The sequence goes on from NZ_MDZA01000025.1 coordinate 15,715, forward strand.
AGATTTCGAGGTGAAAGCCCCCGAAGCCGCCGGCCGCTGGCTGCACGAGCTACTCGTGCAACTCAGCCACGACTACGACACCAAGCTGCTGCTAAAAGAAGCCGCCGCCACTTTCCCCGCCGCCGCGGGCTCCTTCGACGCCTTCCTCATCAGCCCTGCCTGGCAGCTGCTGCGCGAAAAAGGCCTGCTGCTACTGTAGCTGTAGCGCGGACTTTGTAGTCCGCGGCTCTCGCTTCGTCCTGCCGATTAATCGTTGGACGACCGTTCAGAGCCGCGGACTACAAA
>NZ_MDZA01000026.1 GCF_001816125.1 Hymenobacter coccineus
CGGGGGCCCCAGCGGCCGCCGGCGTGGCGGAGGCAGGCGCGGCGGCCTCGGCAAAGGTGAGGGCGAAGGCGAAAGTGGTGCCCTCGCCCGGGGCACTGCTCACTAGCACGCGCCCGCCCAGCTGCTCCACGAGGCGGCTGCTGATGGTGAGCCCCAACCCGGTGCCGCCAAACTGGCGCGCCGTATCGGCCGAGGCCTGCGCGAAGCTCTCAAAAATGGCTTCCTGCCGGTCGGCCGGGATGCCCGGCCCCGTATCCGTCACGCGGAAGGCCACGGTGAGGGCCCCGGCGGGGCGGGCCAGCACCTGCGCGCGCAGCTCCACCTTCCCGCGCTTGGTGAATTTGAGGGCGTTGCCGAGCAAATTCACCAGCACCTGGCGCAGGCGCAGGGCGTCGCCAAGCACCCACGGCAGCGGCGCCAGGTCGAGGGTCAGGGCGAGGTTTTTCTCGGTGGCTTGGTGGGCCAGCATCTGCCCCACGGCCCGCATCGTGGCCATCAAGTCGAAGGGCTTATGCTCGGATGGCTGCTCAGCCGAGGTAATCTTGGCAATGTCGAGCACGTCGTTGAGCACCCCCAGCAGGTGTTGGCCCGACGTGCGGATGGCCCCCACGTACTCCTGCTGCCGGGGCGTGAGCGGCGTGTTGCGCGCCAGCAGGCCCGCCATGCCTAGCACCGCGTTCAGGGGCGTGCGAATTTCGTGGCTCATGTTAGAGAGGAAGCTCTCGCGGGCCAGGGCCGCCTGCTCGGCCGCCAGCTTGGCCCGCCGCAGCTCGCGCTCGGCCAGGTAGCGCTCCGTTACGTCGAGCCCCGAGCCCACCACCATGCGCAGCGTCCCATCGGGCCCAAATACCGGCCGCAGGCGCCGCATTTTCTGCTCCACCCCACCGGGGGTTTGCACCGTTTCCTCCCAGGCCACGTCGGCCCGCTGGCGCAGCACCTGCTTAAACACCCGCTCGCGCTGCACGGCGACCTCGGCCGGGCGCCCCCGCCAAGCGCAGTATTCCCGGTTTTTCATGCTCATGGTTTGCTCCCGCCCCCGGCGTTGGAAATGGAAGCGGGGTTGGCGTACAGGTAGCGGTGCGCTGATTCGAACACGGCAATGTCGACGGGTAATTGGTTGAGGATGGCCTCGTAGAATTCGCACTGGTGCGCCATCTTCTGCTCGATGCGTAGGCGGTCGCTGATGTTGATGCCCGTCAGGATAACCATCCGCAGGGCCCCATCCGGGCCAAACAGGGGCTGGGCACTGCCCATCCAGCAGCGTTCTTGGCCGCCGTTCAGCTGTCATTCTTCCCACGTCACCTCACGCCGCTGCTGCACGGCCCGCTCCAGGTGTTGTTGCCGCTGCTCTGCTTGCAGTTTGGAGCGGCCGCGCAACACGTAGCATTCGGCCGTATCCGTTCCTACAATGGCCGCGCGCACCTTCGGGTTGGGCTCGGCGACGGCGTTGACGAACAGGTACCGCAAGTCGGCGCCCAGCACCGACACAGCCGCGGGCAAGTTCGTTATTACGTCGTTATAGAATGCTTGCTGCTCAGCCAATTGCTGCTCGGTACGCCGCTGGCTCGTCACGTCGCGGGCGCTGAACAGGTGCCCCGCACCCACGCCGTCCAGCACTAAGTAATCCACCGCAATAATGCGGCCGTCGGTCAGGGTAAAATCGTTGTTGAGCGACGTATGATTGATTGCCCGCATCGCCCGCAGCTGCACCCTGACGTTTTCCGGGTCGGCCAGCAGCTGCGGATTGGCCAGCATGCCCGAGGCGTTGCGCTGCTCGTTGAGGCGTTGCAAACTATCGGTGGACAGCCCAAACATGTCGCGGCACTTGTGATTAACGTACCGGACCTGATTGTTACCGTCGAGCAGCATCGTGGCCACGGGAATAGCCTGCAGCACCGCCAGCATCTCGTTTTCGTGGCGCTGGGCCGCTTGCTGGGCTTCGGCCACTGCTTGTTCGGCGGCGGCCAGCTTGACCTCCAATGCTTGGCATCGGGCCCGTTCGGCTGCCAATTCAGCGGCCGAACTGGTAAGAGGAGGGGAAGAAACCATGGCGAAACAGCAATAAACACTTAAACCAGAGGCTCCGGCTAATGCAGCCAGTCCCGCTCGGGACCCTAAATAATATACAATTTGCGGGAATTTTACTAATTGTACGCGTTGAATACGCTGTACGTAAACTGAACCGTAAACGGTTCAATATCGGCTGCGTTACCCATTGCAAATCAGCAGCATTAGCTATTGCCGCAAAAGCCGGCAGTGGTCCATCGTTATTTATTTTTTATCTAGTTATAATGCAAAATGCATTCTCCCCTGCCCCGTCGCCATGCTAAAATACTAACCGCTGGGGCCCCCACCGGAGAGCCAGCACGACGCGCGGCGGGGCCCCAGGGCGGCACAAGCAGGGCCCCAAGAACCGAACAACTGCATCATTTCCACGTTCTTAGTGATACAGCTGCGCGGGGCCCCGGCCTGGCCTACCACCTCTACCCTTCCCACCCATGAAAATCCTGCTCACCGGGGCCACCGGCTACATTGGCCAGCGCCTGCTGCCCGGCCTGGCCGAGGCCGGCCACGAGGTGGTGTGCCTCGTGCGCGACGCCCGCCGCTTCGCCCTGCCCGACACGCTGCCCGAGGAGCGGCGCGCGCTGGTGAGCGCCGTGCAGGGCGACCTGCTGAAGCCCGAAACCCTGTCCGATCTGCCCCTGGACATCGACGCGGCCTATTACCTGGTGCACTCGATGAGCGGGGGCGACAAGGATTTTTTCCAGCTGGAGCAGGATTCGGCCCGCAACTTTACGCAGTACCTCGACCGCACCGGGGCCCGGCAGGTCATCTACCTCTCCGGCATCGCCAACGACCACGACCTGAGCGTGCACCTGCGCTCGCGCAGCGCCGTAGAAGACGTGCTGGCCGGGGCCCAAAACGCCCAGCTCACCGTGTTGCGGGCCAGCATCATCATCGGGTCGGGGTCGGCCTCGTTCGAGATTATCCGCGACATCGTGGAGAAGCTGCCGGTGATGGTGACGCCGCGCTGGCTGGACTCGCGCTGCCAGCCGCTGGGTATCCGCGACGTGATGTTTTACCTCGTGGCCGTGCTCGACAACCCCGCCTGCCTGGGTGAGAGCTTCGACCTCGGGGGCCCCGACGTGCTGACTTACAAGGAGATGCTGCTCGGCCTGGCCGCTCAGCGCGGCTACAAGCGCTGGATCGTGACGGTGCCCGTGCTCACGCCGCGGCTCTCGTCGTGGTGGCTGTACCTGGTCACCAGCACTTCGTTTTCGCTGGCCCAGAGCCTGGTCGAGAGCCTCAAGAACGACACCGTGGCCGACCCCGCCCGCAGCATTGCCCGGGCCGTGCCGCACCCGTGCATGAGCTACCGCGAGGCCCTGGCCCTTGCCTTCCAGCGCATCGAGCAGAACGAGGTGGTGAGCAGCTGGAGCGACGCTATGAGCAGCGGCACCCTGCGCCAGGACTACATGGACGCCATCCAAATCCCCAAAAACGGGATGTTTTTCGACCGGCAGCTGCGAACGTTCACGCGGCCCGTGGCCGAGGTAATGGACAACATCTGGCGCATCGGCGGCGAGCGGGGCTGGTACAAAACCGACTGGCTCTGGCGCATTAGGGGCCTGATGGACAAGCTGGTGGGCGGCGTGGGCCTGCGCCGGGGCCGCCGCTCGCCCAGCCGCCTGCGCGCCGGCGACCCGCTCGATTTCTGGCGCGTGCTGGTGGCCGACCGCGCCACCAAGCGCCTGCTGCTCTACGCCGAGATGCGCCTGCCCGGCGAGGCCTGGCTCCAGTTCCGCATCGTGGACAACGAGGACGGCACCCACGCCCTGGAGCAGCTGGCCGCCTACCGCCCCGAGGGCCTGGCCGGCCGCCTGTACTGGTACTCGGTGCTGCCCTTCCACGGCATCATCTTCAAGGGCATGGTGAAGAATTTGATTGAGTTTGAAGGCCAAGACGCGGAAAAGTAGCCTATTAATGGGCCAGCCATAAGTCTAATGCTTTTTGCTTTAAGCATTAACAGCCAATAGCCTACACTGCATAAACTGGACGGTGGCGAGTCTAATGGTCGCGTTTTTTGGATCGTGTTTGGGCAGGGCGGGCGGCTACCTTTCGGGCCATCTCCCCTCCTTTCCAACGCACGGCCCATGCCCCTTTATACGTTCGAATTGCCCGCCGTTTTTCGGCCCGGCCACTACACCGCCTGCTACCTGCTGGCCGTGGCCACCTACCAACTGTTGCTGCTGCTGGAAGGCCGGCAGCGCGGCTTTGCGCTGCGCCCCTGGCTGCTGATGCAGGCCGCTACGCTGCTGGCCTTCGTGGTGGGCTGCAAGCTGGTGGTGCTACCGCTGGCCGACTGGCCGGCGCTGTGGCACGGCGGGGCCGACCTAGGGGCCTACCCGATGCGCTCCGCCCTGGGCGGCATTGCCGCCAGTAGCCTGGTGCTGTTGGCATTGCGGCGGTGGCTGGGCCTGGGCTGGGCGGCGTTCGACGCCTTCGTGGGGCCCCTGGCGGCAGGGCTGGCCGTGCAGTGCCTGGGCTGCCTGGCGGCCGGCTGCTGCTGGGGCGAGCTGGCGGGCAGCGGCGGTTTGGGCCTAAGCTTCGGGCCCGGCACGGGGCCCTATGCGGTACAAGTGGCGCGGGGCTTGCTGCCCGCTGGGGCTCTGCACACGCTGCCCGTGGTGCCCACGCAGCTGTATGGGTTGGTGCTGTGCCTGGCGCTGGCCGGTGCTACGTGGGCCACGCGCCGCCGCGCTTGGCCAGCTGGCTTGCGCTACCTACTGGGCACGGGGGCCCTGCTGCTGGCCTGGGGTGGGCTGTGCCAATGGCGCGACCCGGCCAGCCAAACTCTGGGAGCCCAACCCCTAGTGCTGGGCGGCGTGCGGCTGCTGGCCATCCAGTGGGGCGTGCTGGGGCTAGGGCTGCTGCACTTAGCCGGCGCGGCGCTGCTGCGGTGGTGGGGCACCGTGTTCTCAGTGGCCCGGGCGGCCACGCCCGGTGCGCCGCAGCCGGTGCGGCAGCTGGCCGGCGCTGCGGCATTGCTGGCCCTAACGGCCGCCTTGGCGCCCCATGCCCTCACGGGGGCCGAGTTTCGGGTGCTGCAAGTGGCGCTGGGGGCCCTGCTGCTGGCCGAAGCGGCCGCCTGGTGGCCGGCACTGGCCGCGGCCGGATGGCGCGGGCAGCCCCGGCTGGCCTTCGCCGGGGCCCTGGCCCTGCTCGTTCTGATGAGCCAGGCCCCGGCCCCCAGCCAGGATTCGACGCGGACCATTGATTTTTCGGTGGGCGCTTCGCAAGGCAGTTACGACCAGGATTTTGACTACAACGCCACTACCAGCGGCGGCGGGTGCGGCGGGGGTGGCAGCTACCCAGTGCCACCCGCCCGCTCGGGCTACTTGCACCGCTACCAAGTCGTGGGGGCCGAAGCCACGTTGCGGCTGAAGCACACCGGAACGGGCGCCGTTGGCCTGGGCATGTGGGGCGGCACCGACCGCGTGGGGTACGCCCCGCAAGTACCCGGTGGGGACCCCCTACGAACCGATTTTGTGCCTTATACCCGAGATTATGGCCTGTTTGATATCAATCCGTACATAGAAGGTGCGCCCCGCATTCGCAATAACCTCAGCTTCGGGTTCCACCTCGGGTTTCACGTGGGCAACTTGCTCAACAACCGCAGCTTAAAGGGCGACTCTGTATTGCAAACCACTCATTTCCTGCCCGATATGCAGATTTGGGTGGGCAACCGACAGAAGTTTTTCGCGCAGGCCGACGCTGGCCGCGGGATAGGCAGCGTGGGGGACTACCTTTTTCGCGTGGGCCTGGGTTCAGGGCTGGGCACCCGCAACGGCAGCACCGTGGTGGCCGGCCTGGCGTTCGCCCAGCCTACTTCCGACGCCTATGGTTCTGCGGATAAGTACGGCACCGAACGCACCATCAATTCGACATTGGGCTTCGCAGCTGCCAACATCCGCCTGCGCGGCGGCAGCTTCAGCCTGGAGCCCAGCGCTGCCACTGATTTCAGCCGGCGTCACCAACTCAGCCTGCGCCTGCACTACCGCATCGGCCTCAAGTAGGGCCCGTGGGGCCCTCACCCCTACCCAAATACTGGCACCACACGTCCTTCGTCCACCTTCAGGGCGGCGTCGTACTTCTTGCCGGTTTTGGCCGATACGAAGCCCTTGATGACGCCCGTTTCGCCGCGGCGCAGCAGCTGCTTTAGTTGTGTGTCAGTCAGCTCTTTGCCGCCCCAGGCGAAGGGCACGCGGAACTGGCAATCCTCGCGGAAGCGCGAGCAACCGTAGGCGCTGCTGCCGCGCAGCATGGTGCCGAGCTTGCACACCGGGCACGGAATCTGGCCGGGGTCGGTGGCGGTGGTGGGCTTGCTTTCGGCGGCGGGCAGCAGCACGGGTTGGTGCTGCGCGTCGAGGCCGAGGGCGGCGTCGAACTTCTGCCCGTCGGGCCCCGCGAAGCCCTTCATGATCGGGGTGCGGCCCTTGCTGAGCAAGGCTTTGATTTGCGGGTCGCTGAACTTCTTGCCCTGCATTTCCGTGGGCAGCCGAAAAGCGCAGCCCTCGCGGAAGCGGGCGCAGCCAAAGGCCGTTTTGCCGCGCAGCACGTGGCCGGTTTTGCACACCGGGCAGGGCCCCAGGCCGGCCGTGGCGTCGGCTGGTTTCTTGGCCGCAGGCGTGGCGGTGGCTTGCCGCCCAGGGCCACCGCGGCGGCACCCTGGGGGCCCCGGGCGGCGGCTTGCTCGGCGCTGCCGCTGGTCACGGCGCGGCCCGAGCCGTCGGTTTTCACCTCCTGCACCATCTCGCGTACCAAGCCGGTGAGCTCGCCCAGGAACTGCTCGCTGGTGAGTTCGCCGCGCTCAATCTGGCGCAGCTTGTGCTCCCACTGCCCGGTCAGCTCCGCCGATTTCAGCGTCGGGTTGCGGATGAGGCCGATGAGCTCAACACCGGTGGGCGTGGGCAGGATGCGCTTTTTCTCGCGCCGGATGTAGTTGCGCTTGAACAGCGTTTCGATGATGGCGGCGCGGGTGCTGGGGCGGCCGATGCCGTTTTCCTTCATCGCCTGGCGCAGCTCCTCGTCGTCGATGTTGCGGCCGGCGGTTTCCATGCCGCGCAGCAGGCTGGCCTCGGTGTAGTCCTTGGGCGGCTGGGTGGTTTTGCTGTCGAGGCGCGGCGCGTGGGGCCCACTTTCGCCCTTCACGAAGGCCGGCAGCACGGTACTCACCACATCATCGTCCTCGGCGGCGGGGGCCCCGGGCTGGGCGCCGGCGGCGGGCGCGGGCTTGGGGACCGCCTGCTGGGCCGGGTCGCCGTACACCACGCGCCAGCCGGGGCTGAGGATTTGGCGGCCGCGCACCCGGAACGGGCGCTCGGCGGCCTCGGCCAGCACGGTGGTGTTGCTCACCTCGCAGTCGGGGTAAAAGGCGGCGATGAAGCGGCGGGCGATGATGTCGTACACGCTGCTTTCCATGCCGCCGCTGGGGCCCGCCGCGCCGGTCGGGATGATGGCGTGGTGGTCGGTTACCTTGTTGTTGTTGAATACCTTGCCCGTCTTCGGAATCTTGCCCGCCAGCAGCGGGGCCGTCAGCGTGGGGTAAGCCAGGCCGCGCAAAATGCCGGGGATTTTCGGGTACTGGTCGTCGGGCAGAAACGTGGTATCCACCCGCGGGTAGCTCACCGCCTTCTTCTCGTACAGGGCCTGCACGATTTTCAGCGTATCCTCGGCCGAGAGGCCCAACTGGTTGTTACACTGCACTTGCAGCGAGGTCAAATCGAACAAGCGCGGCGGCGACTCGCGGCCTTTTTTAATCTCTACGTCGGTAATCACCAGCGGCGCGGGGCGCACGGCCTCCAGGGCCTCATTGGCTTCCTTCTCGGTCACGAAGTAACCCAGGGCCCGCAGGCGCTCCTTTTCGTCGGGGGCATCCTCGGCGGCTTTGGCCTGCTTGGGCGGGGCGATGTGGGCGAACATCGTGCCCCGGTACTCGGTCCGCAGCACCCAGTAAGGCTCGGGCTTGAAGTTCTGGATTTCGTGGTGCCGGGCCACCAGCAGGGCCAGCGTGGGCGTTTGCACCCGCCCGATGCTCAGCAGCTGCTTATCCTGGTAGGTGGTGTATTTCAGGGTGAAGAGGCGCGTGGCGTTCAGGCCCAGCAGCCAGTCGCCCACCGCGCGGCTCTTGCCGGCTTGGTAGAGCTTGTCGAACTCCTTGCCGTCGCGCAAGTTGTTGAACCCTTGCCGAATGGCTTCCTCAGTGAGCGACGAAATCCAGAGCCGCTTCACCGGCTTGCGGCACTTGGCTTCCATCAGCACCCAGCGCTGAATCACTTCCCCCTCCTGCCCGGCGTCGCCGCAGTTGATGACCTCCGTGGCCTCGTCCACCAGCCGCTTGATGGTGTGGAACTGCTTCACCACGCCCTCGTCACGGCGCATGAGCTTGATGCCGAACGAGTCCGGAATCATGGGCAGCGCGTGCAGGTTCCAGCGCTTCCACTGCGGGTCGTAGTCGTCGGGCTCCTTGAGCTGGCAAAAGTGGCCGAAGGTCCAGGTCACCTGGTAGCCGTTGCCCTCCATGTAGCCGTCCATGCGGCGGGTGGCGCCCAACACGGTGGCAATTTCGCGGGCTACGCTGGGCTTTTCGGCAATGCAAACAATCACTGGGTATTCGCTGAGTAAAAGGACGTGGCTGGTGGAGGGGCAGCAGGATAATTAACAAAGGTAACCGCAGAAAAGGTCGGAAAAACGGCCGGCCCGGGGTCCCACCCAAAAAACTAAACAGCGCCGTGAAAGCCCAAAGCCACTGATTAACAAAGCTTAAAATAATACAAGCCCAACACTAAAAAACAGTGCCAAACATTTCTCTTAATATTTTAACCTTTAGATAGTTACAATATAATTTAGGCATTCGCAAACCGACCCAAACCCTACTATGGACGCCCCGTACAACGCCCCCATGCAGCCTTCCGACTCCCAGCTCCCAACCAACGCCACACCCTTAGTTGTGCCGGTGATCGAAGAGTTCGTACGCCTCGAAAAGGAGACGGTCGAAACCGGTCGCGTGGTCATCCGCAAGTACGTGCACCTCGACACGCAAACGGTGGACGTGCCCTTGCGCGAAGAGCAAGTGCAGGTGCAGCGCATCGCCGTGAACCGCTACGTGGACGAGGCCCCGGCCGTGCGCTATGAAGGCGAAACGATGATCCTGCCCATACTGCGCGAGGAGGTCGTCGTGACCAAACGCTTGCTGCTGGTGGAAGAACTGCACGTGCGCACGCAGGTGCTGAACAACAGCACGCCCCAAACCGTGGAGCTGCGCCGCGAAGAAGTGCACTACGAGCGGGTCCCCACGCCGCCCACGCCGCCCCAATCCTGATTTTCCGCTTCCCTTTCCCCTTTTCTTACTTTCATTTCCCACAAACTTCTGACCATCATGGCACAAACCGTAGTAGGCCTGTTCAATAGCGCTTCAGAAGCGCAGCAAGCCGTTCAGCAACTTACCAGCGCTGGCTTCGTGCGCGACAACGTGGACGTAGCTGCCCAGCAGCAAGGCAATACCGGCGCAATGGGCGGTAGCCCAGGCCGCAACAACGACCCGTCGGACTTCCAAAATAGCAGCGGCACGGCCGTTGAGGGAGCAGTGGACGCCACCGCCCGCGTGGCCGGCAAAACCGAGGACGGCATCGGTAACTTCTTCAGCAACCTCTTCGGCGGCGACGACAACGACGATGCCCGGGCTTACACCAATGTGGCCCGGGGCGGCAGCTCGGTGGTAACGGTGCACGCCGCTACCGCCGACGAGGCCGAGCGCGCCCGCGACATTTTGGACAACGCCGGGGCGATCGACGTGAACGAGCAGGCCACTACCCAAGGCTACGGCATGACGGGGGCCCAGGGCTACGCCGCTAACTCCGCCGAAGGTGCCCAAAAGCTGAATATCATTGAAGAAAACTTGCAAGTAGGCAAGCGCGTGGAGCAAACCGGCGGGGCCCGCATTCGCACCCGCATCATCGAGCGCCCAGTGGAAGAGAGCGTACGCTTGCGCGAGGAGCACGTGAACGTGAACCGCACCGACGTGAACCGTCCCGCCACAGAAGCTGACTTTGCCGCCTTCAAGGAGGGCGAGATTAGCCTGACCGAATCGGCCGAGCGGGCCGTGGTGAGCAAAGAAGCCCGCGTGGTGGGCGAGGTTAGCATCGACAAAAGTGCTACCGAACGCGTAGAAACCATCCACGACACGGTGCGCAAAACCGACGTGGAAGTGGAAAACCTGGGCACGACCCAAACCCGCACCGGGGCCGACTACGACCTGGACGATGACGCCGCCGCTCGCCCGCGCTAAGCCGCCAAGGCACGTATAAATAGAAAGGCTGCCGGCATTCGGCAGCCTTTTTTTTTGTGGCTGGCCCCGCGGGTGCGCCCGGCGCCGCGTGGTTAGCCACGGGTGCTTGGCTGTGGCCGGGCAAGTCCGCGTATGCCTCCCATCACCCCCACCGCTCCCCAATGGTTGTTCAGAAACAATTGCGGCTACCGGCCCTGCGCCGGGGCTTTCACCTCATCACCGATTACGTGCTCGACGAGCTACCCGAGTTGCGGCAAGTGCGGGCCGGCCTGCTGCACGTTTTCATCCAGCATACGTCGGCCAGCTTGTGCCTTAATGAAAACGCCGACCCCACGGTGCGCCACGACTTCGAGCAGTTCTTTAACCGCACCGCCCCCGAGAATGCGCCCTACTTCCGGCACAACGCGGAGGGCCCCGACGACATGCCGGCCCACCTGAAAGCCGCGCTGCTGGGCAGCAGCGTCAGCATCCCCATTACGAACGGGGCCCCAGCGCTGGGCATCTGGCAGGGCATCTACCTGGGCGAGCACCGCGACCACGGCGGCCGCCGCTCGCTGGTGCTCACGCTGATGGGCGAGTGAGTGATAGGCGTAGCGGGCCAGGCCTTTAATTAAGGCCGTCCAGGAATTACGGAAACACAAAGAAGGCCGTCATGCTGAGCGCAGCCGAAGCATCTTTCCCGCTGAGCAAATTAATTACTGCTGCGATAGAGATGCTTCGGCTGCGCTCAGCATGACGGCCTTTTTTGTGTTTGCTAAAATGCATCGGCGTCACCGCGCTCTTGGGCTTGGCGCAATTTGCTGTTTTTCTTACCGTAGCCGAAGTAGATGGCCAGGCCCAGGGCCAGCCACACGAACAGGCGCAGCCAGGTTTCCCAGGGCAGCGAAGCCATCATCACCAGGCATACTACGATGCCCAGGATGGGCACCACTGGCACCCACGGCGTGCGGAAGCTGCGGGGCGCGTCGGGGTTGGTGCGGCGCATAATCATCACGCCCAGGCACACCATCACGAAGGCCAGCAGCGTGCCGATGCTCGTCATTTCGCCCACCACGCTGATGGGCACGAAGCCCGCGAACACGGCAATGAACGAGCCCAGCAGCAGGCTCGACTGGAACGGCGTGTTGAAGGTGGGGTGCAACTTGGAGAACACCGGCGGCAGCAGCCCGTCGCGCGACATGGAGAAAAACACCCGCGACTGCCCCAGCAAATCGACCAGAATAACGGACGTGTACCCGATGAGGATGGCCAAAATCACGGCCGAGCTGAGCCAGGCGTAGGGCGTTTTCTCGATGGCAATGGCCACCGGGGCGGCGCTGTTTTTGAACTCGGTGTAATTGGCTAGGCCCGTGAGGACGTGGCCGAAAAGCACGAACAGCACCGTGCACACCGCCAGCGAGCCGAGGATGCCGATGGGCATGTTGCGCTGCGGGTTCTTGGTTTCCTGGGCCATGGTGGCCACGATGTCGAAGCCGATGAACACGAAGAAGATAACGCCCGCGCCGCGCAAAATGCCGCTCAGGCCGAACTCGCCGAACCTGCCGGTGTTGGCCGGGATGTAGGGCTGGTAGTTGGCGGGGTCGATGTACTTCCAGCCCAGGGCGATGAACACCAGCACCACGGCCACCTTCAGGGCTACTACCAGGGCGTTGAACCAGGCAGAGCCCTTGGTACCGCGAGTGACGATGGCCGTGATGGCCAGCACCACCAGCATGGCCGGCACGTTCACGTAGCCCGTCACGCTGGAGCCGTCGGCGAGCTTGGCCGACTCGAAGGGCGACATCACCAACTGGGCCGGCAGGTGCAGGCCGTATTTGCTCAGGAACTTGATGAGGTATTGCGACCAACTGATGGCCACCGTGGCGGCGCCCACCGAGTACTCCAGCACGAGGTCCCAGCCGATGATCCAGGCGAACAGCTCGCCCATGGTGGCGTAAGAATAGGTGTAGGCCGAGCCCGACACGGGCACCAGGGCGGCAAATTCGGCGTAGCACAACGCCGAGAAGGCGCAACCCACGGCCGCCACCACGAAGGAGAGCGTGACGGCCGGCCCGGCGTTGTTGGCCGCCGCGATGCCGGTGAGCGAAAACAGGCCCGCGCCGATGATGACGCCGATGCCGATGGCAATGAGGCTGAAGCCGTTGAGGGTGCGCTTGAGGGTGTTGCCCCCGGTTTCGGCCGCTTCGCGTTGGAGCAGGGCCAGTGATTTTTTCAGCATAACGAAAACTCGGGGCCCGGCGCGGGCCCGGCGGTAAACAAAGGGGCGGCCAGGGCCCCGGGCCCCGTCCAAACCACTTCCCACAAAAAAAGATAACGGATGAAAAGCCGGCCCACCGCCGGCTGGGGGCCCTACCCGGCCCGGTGCGCGGCGCTGCAACAACAGCGGCCGGTGGGCACGGGACGGCGGCCGGCTACGGCCGGCAAAAGGGGCAACAAAAGGGATGAGTACAGCACGGCAGCGCGTTTTTATCGAACCAGGCCTTGGCACCGGGCCCGCTAAAAGCGGGGGGTTGCCGGCGCGTCCACGAGCCTGTCTCTCGGCGCCTCTTTATAAAAAACAACCCGCGGCGCACCGCGGCGTTGCCCGGCAAAGGTACGGCGGCGGGGCCCCGGCGCTAGCGGGGCAGGTCGGCCAGGGTTTGGCGCAGCTCGGCGTGCAAGCCGCGCACCACCTGGGTGGCCTCCTCGCGGCTGGAGCGGCGGTAGTCCTGGGCGGCCTCGGTGTCGGGCGTAGCTTCCCACTGCTGAAGCGAGGCCAGGGTGTCGATGCGGGTGAGCGACTGGCCGATGCGCGCGTCGACGCGCTGGCGCAGGGCCCCGGCCAGGTTAGGATCGGTTTCCAGGGCCACGCGCAGGTCGAGCAGGGCCGTGGCCACGTCGCCGAGGCTGGCGAGCAGCACGCTTTCTTCGGCCGAAAACGTGCGCGGGGCGTGGTCCATCACGCACAGCGTGCCAATGGCAAAGCCATCGGCCGAGCGCAGGGGTTGGCCGGCGTAGAATTGCAGGTCGAGCGCCGCCGCCGCGCCGGGGGTGGTGAGGTGGCAGGGGCGCACCAGCAGGTTTTCGTACACCGTCGCGCCGTCTTGCAGCACGGCCACCGAGCACAGGCTATCGGGCCGCGCCACCCGCTCGAGGCCGGGCAGGCCCACGTTGCCGGCAAAAACGACCTCCTCGGCCTCCACCAGCGAGACCAGGGCCACGGGCACGCCGAAAAGCTTGGCCACGATGCTCACCAAATCGTTGAAAAGCTGCTGGCCGGGCACGCTCAGTACCTGGTAGGGGCGCAGGGCCTCCAGGCGGTGGGGCTCGTAGGTGGGAATGAGGTCGGGGTGCGCGGCGAGGTTATTCATATAATTTCCTGGCTAAGCACAAAGCCAATCCTAAAGTTCAGTTCACGGCGGCGCTTTAACGGGGCCCGGGGCCCGCCATTGGCGGCCGGTGCGTTCCTTTGGGGCCCCCTACTCGCCGATTGTATGCGCATCTTATTAGTCGAAGACGAACCTTCCGTGGCCGCGTTTCTGTACCAGGGCCTCAGCGAGCAGGGCTACGCCGTGGACCTGGCCGCCGACGGCCTGCTGGGCCTAACCCGGGCCCAGGCCACCCGCTACGACTGCCTCATTCTGGACCAGTTGCTGCCGGGCCTGAGCGGGCTGGAGGTGTGCCGCCAGGTGCGGGCCCACGACGCGGGCGTACCCATCCTGATGCTGACGGCGCTGGGCGAAATGGACGACAAAATCCGGGGCCTCGACGCCGGGGCCGACGACTACCTCGTGAAGCCCTTTGCCTTTGAAGAGCTGCTGGCGCGCCTGCGGGCCCTGGTGCGCCGCCGCACCGAGGCCCCCGCCCCACCGCGCCCCTGCACCTGGCCGACCTCAGCCTCGACCCCGCCGCCAAGCGCGTGGCGCGCGCCGGCCAGGCCATCCAGCTCACGGCCCGCGAATTTGCCTTGCTCGAGTACCTGCTGCGCCACCAAAACCGGGTAGTGAGCCGCGCCGATTTGCTGGAGCACGTCTGGGACCTGAGCTTCGACACCGGCTCGAACGTGGTGGACGTGTACATCAACTTCCTGCGCAAAAAAATTGATAAAGCTTTCGATACCAAGCTTATCCACACGCTGGTGGGCATGGGCTACATGATGAAGAGCGAGGACTAAGTAGGGCAGTTTGCTTGTACCGCCAAGCTGTGCTTGGCCTTGCCTACGCTGCCCTGAGGCCCCTGGGGCAAGGCCAAGCACAGCTTGGCGGTACACCGTGCAGCGAACGCTGAATCGCGCTGCATGACTGCCTACTAACCGATCAGGGGCCCCATTTCCACATCCTGCACATTCTTCCCATCCTGCACATCTAAAAATCCCCGCCGCCGTGTCCATTCGCCTTCGCTTGGCGCTCCAGTTTGGGGCTATTCTGGCCGTTACGCTGCTGCTGTTTGCGGGGGTCATTTACGTGGCCACGCAGCAGTCGCGGCGCCTGCTCTTCACCCAGAGCCTGTTTCAGCGCACCATGGTGGTGGGCCACGCCTACGCCGCCGGCCAGGAAGAAGCCGCCGACGCCGGCCACCGCGCCGCCTACCGGCGCTACTTGCAGCAGCTCTACCGCACGCTGCCCGCCGAGGTGGGCCGGGTGTACGACGCCACCGGCCGCCTCGTGTTTCGGGAGGGGCAGGGGCCCGCGCGCGCGGTGCCCGCCGCCTGGCTGGCCGAGGTGCGCCGCGCCGGCCGCGCCGTGCTCGAGCCCGAAACCAACTACCACGAAACCGTGGGCCTGCTCTACCGCGACGCCCGCCTGGGGGCCCTGGTGGTGGTGGCCTCGTCGGTGGACGAGGACGGCCGCCAGCAGCTGGCCCAGCTGCGGCAGCTGCTGGCGGCGGGCCTGCTGGCGGCCCTGGCCGTGACGGGCCTCGGCGGGTGGGGCTTTGCCGGGCAGGCCCTGCGGCCGCTGCGCCGCATGGTGCGGGAGGTGGACGGCATCACGGCCACCGACCTGGGCCAGCGCCTGACGCCCGCCACGGGCCACGCCGACGAGATTGGCCGCCTGGCCCAGCGCTTCAACCGCCTGCTCGACCGGCTCGAATCGGCCTTTGCCGGGCAGCGCACCTTCGTGCGCGATGCTTCGCACGAGCTGCGCACGCCGCTCACGGCCCTTATTGGCGAGCTGGAGGTGGCCCTGCTGCAAGCCGAGCGGCCCCCGGCCGAGTACCGCCGCGTGCTGCAACGCACCCTGGACTCGGCCCGGCGCCTGACCGAGCTGACCAATGGCCTGTTGCAAATCGCCCGGGCCTCCGACGACCCCTCGCAGGTGCCCATGGCGCCCGTGGCCCTCGACGAGCTGCTGCTGCTGGCCCACGAGCAGGTGCTGCGCCGCTACCCCACCTGCCGCGTCGACCTGGCTTTCGGCGAAGCCGACGCCTTCGTGGTGCGCGGCAACGAGGCCCTGCTGCTGGCGGCCGTGCTGAACGTGCTCGACAACGCGTGCAAGTTTTCGGCCGGCGGCGGCACCGTCACGGCCACGCTGGCCCCGGGGCCCCACCGCCTCGCCCTGCTGGTGGCCGACGAGGGCCCCGGCCTGCACGCC
>NZ_MDZA01000027.1 GCF_001816125.1 Hymenobacter coccineus
AAGGGTGCATCACCGTCCACCCTGAATCTGTTTCTTACTTTGAAGACCCACCCGGTGAGGGCTTTGTGCGCCAAGTAGCAGAGGCAGTTTTTGACCCAGAACGCCACTTCACGGTGCGTAACGCGGCTGGTCGGTCTGTACATCTGGTAGCCATCGACAAGTGCCTTATCATGCAGGGTACCAAACGCTGTGACTGCGTTTTTTACGAAGGCAATGACGTCTATTTTGTGGAGTTCAAGCTACGCGCTGAAGACCGGGATGCTACCGATGACCGCCGCATCGAAACCCGATTGACTGAAGCCTGGGAGCAATTGCTGACTACCGTTCTGCTGTTTGAGGAGCAAGGGTTTATAACACGCGACCACCGCATAAGCGCATATGCTTACGTAGGTTACGGACCCATCATCCCGGCTCCCACCACTACGATCCTGAATCTGGCCGAGGAATTTGATAATCTTATTCGCTTTAGTGCCGATTTCGACGTGAAGGACAGTGCCTTGTTCTAAAACACACAACTTTTCAAGCCCGCCCCAGCTTTTAAAACCCAACTTCACCCCGCACTACTATGGCTTCCCCCTTCCGCCGCGTATTTCAGGTTATTGATGGCAACAAGAAGGCCGTGGGCGACGGCTTCGACGTGACGAGCCCCATGCCGGGGCCCCGCATCCGGCAATTGAGCCCGTACCTGCTCATCGACCACATCGGGCCAATGCAGATTGCGCCCACCGAGACGCCCCTGGGCTCGCCGCCCCACCCGCACCGCGGCTTCGAAACCGTGACTGTCGTGTACGACGGCCACCTGGCCCACCGCGACACGGCCGGCCACGACGGCACCATCGGGCCCGGCGACGTGCAGTGGATGACCGCCGGCGCCGGCCTGCGCCACGCCGAGATGTACGACCGCGACTTCGCCCGCCGCGGCGGGGTCCTGGAGCTGCTGCAGCTGTGGGTGAACATGCCCAAGGCCGACAAGCTGGTGCCGCCCCAGTACCAGGAGCTGCGCGCCGCCGCCATCCCCAGCGTGCCGCTGGCTGGCGGCCAGGGCCACATCCGCGTCATTGCGGGCAGCTACGGCGGGGCCACAGGGCCCGCCCACACGTTCTCGCCTCTGACGCTGCTGGACTTGCATTTACCCCAGGGCGCCGACTTCGTGCTGACGCTGCCCGCCGCCTACAACGTGGGCCTGTACGTGGTGCGCGGCGCGGTGCTGGTGAACGGCGAGCGGCCGGCCAAAACTCAGCAACTGGTGGTGCTGGGCTGGGATTCGGCCGATGTGCAAATCACGGCTTCCGAAGACAGCCTCGTGCTGGTGCTGGCCGGCGCAGCCATTGAGGAGCCGCTGGCCACCTACGGCCCCTTCGTGATGAACACCAACGAGGAGCTGATGGCCGCCATCGCCGACTTCGAGAGCGGCAACATGGGCAAGTTTCCCGAGGACGAGTAGCCGGGGCCCCAGCGCCGGGGCGGCTATCAGCCAGCGCGTTAAATACCCAAGTTAGTAAGGCAGGAGTTGCGCAGTTGGGACATGAAGAATATTGATTGGATTGGCTAAATCGGCCTTGATGGTGTCGCGAAACGTTTGTTTTTTGGCTTCACACCAGCCGCGCCCCGTGCGCAGGCGCCAGGCTTAGAGGCGAAGAAAAGCGCGCAGGGCCAGAGCAATGTGGCTGCGATGGGCCTTAGCGGCGCGTACTTGGGCTTTTTCACCCCGCAGCCCTGCTTGAACTTGCGGTGGCAGTGCTCGATACCCCATCAGGGCCACCAAAGGCCTTCGCTCGGCTCGGTTAAGCCAGCTTGGCTATCTCGCCCAGTGCGCGGCTCCTTCCGCGCCGCCGCCTGGGGCGGCTACCCGCAAGACGCGGATGGCCCCACAGCCTCTGAACCAGACCGTTTGCCCCTCGGTGCCAATGACGCAGTAGGCAAGTAGTCGCAAGGCCTGCCCGTTGGGATTAGCCAGGCGGTTGCGTTTGAGGCGCGTGAGCCAGGACTAGCCCAAAGCCTGCACCAGTTTGAGGTTGGCCAGGCTAGCGTACCAACTGCCGAACAAGCTTGCAGCCGGGTACGAAGCCCCGCTGCTGGGCAGCCGGTAAAACATGGATGATATGGTCGTTTTTGGTGAGCTTATCCGTGCGTGGCCTCGTCATAGAGGCGGTAGCCTACCGGCATAAGCGTGCGGCCGTCACTCCACAGCAAGGTCAGCAGGTTGGGGCCCTGCACTACGGCGTGGTGCTTATCCAACCAGTAACGCGTGACCAGCCCGATCTTTTTGGTGCAGGCATTGTCCAGCGTCGTGTCGTCGAGCACCAACACGCCCGATACTGGGGTGGCTAGTCCCGGCGCTTCCTGCCAGGGTGTGGCGGCATCGGGCTCCAAGCGGTGCAAGAGGCGCGGGGAGGTAATCGTGGGCCACCAACGGCCCGGCGTGAACGCGGGCGGCTTCCGTGCCGCTCACCGCCGACGGGCTCGCTACTAAAACTGGATGTACTCCTCGGCTTTTCCTTTTTGGCGAATTCATATCCTCAACTAAAAACCAGCTGCAAACTGCGTGACTCCCACGTATATTCATGCCCGTTAAATTATTGTTCATCAATATGATTGCTTTAGATACGTGGGGAGAGGGCTTGGCGGCCCAACTAAGTGAGGAGCGCACGCGGCGCGAACAGGCCGAGGCCCGGCTGGCGCAAGCAGAGGCGCGGCTGGTTGCCGCGGGCATCGAGGCCCAACGGCACCACACGCAGCTAACCACGCTGATACAAAGCCTGCCGCTGGGTGTGCTCCTGGTAGACGACGGTGGGCAGGTGCAATTTATTAACCAGGCCTACCGGGAAATATTGGGCACGAGTGAAGCCATTCTGGGCCTCCGCGATGTCATCGGTGGGGCCGATGACGCACGGATTGCCACCATCTTCAAAGATCCCGGGCATTTCCTGGCCCGTGTGCAGGAGTTGCGGGCCAACGGCCAAAATGTGCACGGCGAAGAGGTGGCGCTGGTCAACGGCCGCATACTGGAGCGCGACTACCTGGTGCTGGACGGAGGCAAAGCTGGCCGCCTGGTTTGCTACCGCGACGTAACCACGCACCGCCAGCGGGAAGCCGCCCTACTCACCACGTCCCACGTTCCGGAGCAAAACCCCAATCCCATCTTCCGCCTGACGGCGGCGGGTGACGTAGTTTATGCCAATCCAGCGGCCCAACCGCTGTGGCAAGCTGTGGCGGCCGATGCGAGCGCCAAATTGCTGGGGCAGCTGTGCGGCCTGGTGAGCACTGCACTGCACACGGGCGAACGGCGCCGCCAGGAAATAGCTGTGGCCGGGCAGCAATATTTACTGGATGTGGTGGCCGTGCCCGGCAACAACTACGCCACCTTGTACCTAACGAATATTACCCCCTTGCGGCAGGCTGAGCAACAGCTGGCCGAGCAGCGCGAGTTCTACGAAAGCATTCTCGAAAACCTGCCCGTGGGCGTCATGGCCCTCAACGGGAACCACGAATACCTCTACGTGAACCCGGCGGTGGAGCCCGATGCGGCGCTGCGGCGCTGGCTTATCGGGAAAAGCAGCGCCGAAGGGGGCGCCCGGCGGCGGCGGCCCCCGGCCTTGCTGGCCATCCGGGAAGAAATGTTTGCCGTGACCTTGCGGGAGCGCCGGGACGTTACCTGGGAGGAGCATATTGACCACTCCACGGGCCCCGTGCATGTGATGCGCCGCCACCGGCCGGTGTATGGCTCCGACGGGACGCTGCGGATGGTGCTGAGCACGGGCATCGACATTACGGAGCGGCAGCAGATGGAGGAGCGGCACCGGCAGAGCGAGGCCCTCGTGCGCGAGCAGCAGGTATTCATTCGGCAAATTGTGGACACGATTCCGAACGTGCTGATGGTGACCAGGGGCAACCAAATATCGTTCACCAACGCTGCCTTCCAAGAAGTGGGCGCGCGCAGCAATCACCAGAACGTGCGCTGGGACGTGGAGTCGCCCGAGCTCAGCGAGCTGAAGCAGCTCATTGCCTGGGACCACGAGGTAACCGAAACGCAGCAGGCACTGACCAAGCAGCTGCCCTACACCCTGGCCAACGGCGAAAAAATTTACTACCACGTCTACAAGCGGCCCATTGTTCGCGCGGACGGCACGGTGGAGGTGTTGACCATCAACACGGACATCACTGAGCGCATCTTGGCGGAGCGTGCGCTGGAGCAGGCCAAGCTGGAAGCCGAAGCTGCCGCACAGGCCCGCGAAAGCTTCCTGGCCAACATGAGCCACGAAATCCGTACGCCCCTGAATGGCGTGCTGGGCATGGCCAGGCTGCTGGAACGCACGGACCTCAACGGGACGCAGCGCGGTTACCTCACCATCATCCGCGACTCGGGCCAGCACCTGCTGGGCGTGCTCAACGACGTGCTGGACATTGCCAAGATTACCTCAAGCCACCTGGAGCTGGAGCACACGCCGTGCTACCTGCCCGACATCATCGGCCAAACCACCCAACCGCTGGCTTTCCGGGCGGCAGAAAAAGGCATCACCCTGGTAGTAGAGCCGCCAGAACTCCCGCGCAGCGCCGTGCTCGGCGACCCCATGCGCCTGAGCCAAGTGCTGCTCAACCTGCTCAGCAACGCCATCAAATTTACCGACCAGGGCCGCGTGACCCTGGCCTGCCGCGTGCACGCCGAAACGGACCGCCACCTCACCGTCAGCTTCCGGGTGCGCGACACGGGGCCCGGCATCGCGACCGAAAAGCAGGAAGGTATTTTCCAGAGCTTCGCGCAAGCCAATGCCGACACCACACGCCAGTTTGGCGGCACGGGCCTGGGGCTTACCATCAGCAGCCAATTGGTGCAGCGCCTGGGCGGCCACCTGGTAATGTGCAGCGAGGAGGGCCACGGGAGCACCTTCGGCTTCACGCTCACCTTCGCCAAGGCTGCACCAGAGCAGTTGGCCGGCTCGCCCGCCCCCGCCTCCGAACAGCCCGACAACGAGCTGGTGCGGGGCTGGCGGGTGCTACTGGTGGAAGACAACGACGTGAACCGGCAGCTCGCCCAATTGCTGCTGGAGCACCACGGCGTGCTGGTGGACACGGCCGTGAGCGGAGCCGCCGCGCTGGCGTTCTTTCAGCAAAACCGCTACCGGGTTATCCTCATGGACATTCAGATGCCCGGCATGAACGGCGTGGAAGCGACTGCCCTTATGCGGCAGAATACCGACCCAGAGCGTGCCCGCACCCCCATCATAGCCCTCACCGCCAACGCCTTCCGCAGCGACAACGAGCGCTACCTGGCCGCGGGCATGAACGACTGCTTAGCCAAGCCCTTCGAGGAGTTGGACCTGCTGCGCAAGATGGTGGCGGTGCAGGTGGTGCAAGCCGCCCCCCTCTTCGACCTAGCCGGTTTGCGCAAGACGGTGCACGACAACCAGACCCTCCTGCTGCAACTCATCGATATCTTCCTGATGGAAACACCGCAGGTGCTAGGGGAGCTGCAAGCGGCGGCTACCGCCGGCCATTGGCTGGCGGTAGCCGACCAGGCGCATCGACTCAAGCCGTCGTTCAAGCTGTTCCACGTTCATTGCGTGTCCGCCGCCATCGGCTGCCTGGAAGGCCCGCCCGGCCCGTCCCCGGCCCATACCGAGGCCCTTGGGCAGCTAGATAAACTGACCTCGGAGGTACTGACGCAATTGTGCCACTGGGCAGAGGAAGCTCGCGCCACAGCCAATTGACGGCTGGTATCGCCTAACGCCTGCTTGCAGCAGCGGCCGGAACAAACGAGGTACCGCACCAGTATTCAGGTCGGGTCCAAGGGTACCATTCTATATTCACAATAGAACCGAATGCTGCTTTTCGCGGCCGCATCCAGGAGTACCGTTGGCTTAGAGAATGGAAAAGATTGTTACTCTTCGTGACAATCCGGGGGAGTGACAGCCGATTGTAAGCAATGTAGATGCTGCGCGTCACACTCCAGCAGTTGGGTAACTTGCTGTGGGAGGAACAGGTCGTGGAGCAAGGCCAGTGCGGCAAATTGGGGGAGTCGGAAGCATCTCAGTACGCCCAACCTAACTGCCAAAGGCCCGCGCAGGCAAGTACGAGTTCTGGTATGACTGTTTGAGTATACTGGCCGTTTTCGTATTCCATCCGTCTATTTCACGTTTACCTGACCGCATTGTGACGGCTGGCTCTAGCTTTAAACCGAGGCCACTTCCTACTCCGCAAAATGCACGGGATGACCGATGCTATCCCGTTGGCCTTTGAAAAAGAGACGGCATTTCCGTTCGACCCTGCTTTTGCCGCGTATCTGCGTCGAATTAACGGATTCACTAATTTTGGCCGAGACCATGCCCTGTTTTCTTTGACTTCCTAAACAGCTCCAGAAGCAAAACGAGCATGCCTCGCGGCATTCAGCACAACCGTTTTGATTAAGGTGGGGACTTATTGAATAGCCATCCAGCACAAGCTCGACCATAACCCGGCGCGGCCGAAATGGGTAACTTGCTCTCTACCCCAAACCGCTACGCTATGAACGACTCCCTCAACTCAGCTACTTCCCGCCGCGATTTTGTCCGCACGCTTTCGCTGGGCGCGGGGGCCACGCTGGTGGGCGCCCAGGCCTTGGCGGGGCCCCTGCGCTGGCTGGCCGGGGCCCCGGCGGCCGACCGCCAGTTGGGCGTGGCGCTGGTGGGGCTGGGCGGCTACAGCGGCGGGCAGCTGGCGCCGGCCTTGCAGCAAACCAAGTTTTGCCGCCTCACGGGCATCGTGACGGGCACGCCGGCCAAGGCCGCTAAGTGGAAGCAGCAGTACAACATCCCCGACGCGAACGTCTACGATTACAAGACCTTCGACCGGATGATTGACAACCCGGCCATCGACATTGTGTACGTGGTGCTGCCCAACGCGATGCACGCCGAATACGTGGTGCGGGCGGCGCAAGCGGGCAAGCACGTCATCTGCGAGAAGCCGCTGGCCACGTCGGCGGCCGATGCGCGCCGCATGGTGGCCGCGGTGAAGAAGGCGGGCAAGCAGTTCAGCGTGGGCTACCGGCTGCACTTCGAGCCGCACAACCAGGAGATGATGCGCATAGGCCAGCGCGAAGTGTTCGGGCCGGTGCGGCACCTGGCGGCCGATAACGGCTTTAGCCTGACCACCCCCAGCTGGCGCGTAGATAGGGCCCTGAGCGGCGGGGGCCCCCTCATGGACATGGGCATTTACTGCGTGCAGGGCTGCCTCTATACCAAGGGCCAGGTGCCGGTATCGGTCACGGCCAAGTTCATCCCGAACCCCGACCCGAAGCTGTTCAAGGACGTGGAGGCGGGGCTCGACTGGCAGTTTCAGTTTGCCGACGGCGCCACGGCCGACTGCCGCACGCGCTACACCGAAAACATGGAAGGCCGCCTGCGCGCCGAGGGCCCCAAGGGCTGGGCCGAGCTGACGCCGGCCTTCGGCTACGGCGGCCTGGCCGGCAAAACCAGCCAGAACGACGGCCGGCTCAACCTGCCCAACATCAACCAACAGGCTGCTCAAATGGACGACTTTGCGGCCTGCATCCTGCATAACCAACCCACCCGCGTGCCCGGTGAAATGGGCCTGCGCGACGTGCAGCTGCTCGAAGCCATTTACCGCGCCGCCGAAACCGGCCAGAAGGTTTCCACCAAAGACGTAGTGCAGCTCATCGACCGCACCAGCACCGGCAAAGCCCTATCTAAATAGGTGAAGCCTCGAACTGTTGGAGCCCATATGCATAAGGATTTATCATGCTGACGAAGGCAGCATCTTACTACCGCTGAACGGTTTGTTCTAGCTTGATAAGATGCTGCCTTCGTCAGCATGACAAATTCCTGTTCGGCAGGTATTAATGTGACCGGGGCCCTACTGCGCCCGCCCCGGAAACTTCGCAAACGCCTCGGCCACGCCCTTGTCAATCTGCTGGGCGGCCTTGCGCGACTTGCGCGACAAAATGCTGGTGGCGGTGCCCTGCCACACTTGCTCCTTGCGGGCGGCGTCCACCACGTCGATGGTGGCCGTGCCCTCGCGGTATTGGCCAATGGGCACGTTTTGGGCCTGCCAGCGGAAGTTGCGCTGGCCGATGTAGTACGGGGCCCCGTCGTTCAGAAAGTTAGTTTCGCGGGTTTGGGTGAGCAGCTGGGTGGACACGCCAATGTTCACCAGTAGGTCGGGCTGGGCGGCGCGCTGGTAGCCGCGGG
Source organism: Hymenobacter coccineus (assembly GCF_001816125.1). Classification (GTDB taxonomy): domain Bacteria; phylum Bacteroidota; class Bacteroidia; order Cytophagales; family Hymenobacteraceae; genus Hymenobacter; species Hymenobacter coccineus. Next base: position 8,184 of record NZ_MDZA01000027.1, read on the forward strand.
CTTCCATTTCGCGCGTCACGGCCCGCTTCAGGTCGAAGATGTTCGCGCTCAGGTCGGCCGCCGTCGAGGCGGTACGGGCCGCTTCGTCCATGAAGTTGTAGGTTTTGTAGCGCGTGAAATCAGCGTCGGCTTTCTGGTCGGCAGTGGTCGCCTGCGCCCAGGCGGGCGCGCCCGCTGCCAGCCCCAGAGCCAGCGCAAACAGCGATTTTTTCAGCAATTGGAAAAGGGAAGACATATCGAATAATCAAGGATGAGGACGGGGTTGAATCCCGCAACGTGTAGTTACTAAACGCAACCGGCGAAGAATTCATTTCCCGGCGGTGCGAGCACAATAAAGGGGCCCCGCAACTACTGTTGCGCCCCTTTTAATCAACTCAATACCTAAAACTAAGCCGCTTTAATTTTGTCCAAGGCCGCCATGTTCTCCGAAGAAAGCTGAATGTCAGCGGTTTTCATGTTCTCTTCCAGGTGCTTCACTTTCGAAGTGCCGGGAATAAGCAGGATGTTGGGCGAGTGGTGCAGCAGCCAGCTCAGGGCAATTTGCTGCTGGGTGGCGCCGTGCTTCTGGGCCACTTGGTCGAGGGCCGCCAGGGCTTCCTTGTTGCCGCCCGAAAGCGGGTACCACGGAATGAAGGCGATGTTGTTTTCGCGGGTGTAGTCGAGCACCGGCTCCCACTTGCGGTTATCAACCGAGTACATGTTCTGCACCGACACGATTTCCACAAACTCCTGGGCCTTTTTGATCTGGTCCACGTCTACTTCCGACAGGCCGATGTGCTTGATGTAGCCGTCCTGCTGCGCCTTTTGCAAGAACTTCAGCGTGTCTTCGAACGGCACGTTGGGGTCCACGCGGTGCAGCTGGTACAGGTCAATCTGGTCGAGCTTCAAGCGCTTGAGGCTGCCGTGCAGCACTTCCTCCAGGTGCTTGGGGCTGGCGTCGACGGGCCACTGGTTGGGGCCCGTGCGCAGCAGGCCGCCCTTGGTGCCGATGACGACGCCTTTGGCGTAGGGATGCAGCGCCTCGGCAATCAGCTCTTCCGATACGTTGGGGCCGTAGCTGTCGGCCGTGTCGATGAAGTTCACGCCCAGCTCCACGGCCCGCCGCAGCACGCGGATGGATTCGTCGTGGTCGGCCGGGGGCCCCCAAATGCCGTCGCCGGTGATGCGCATGGCGCCGTAGCCGAGGCGGTTCACGGTGAGGTCACCGCCGATGGTGAACGTGGCGGGATAAGTTGTGGTGGTGGTTGCCATTGCTAAATTGCTTAAAGTGAGTTTTACAACCGGGTTGGTTGCAGTTGAAAGCGTTCAATAAGACAATTGTAAGAAGGCCATTGTTTTGGCTTCACCGTTCCGTCACGAAGGCCGCGGCCGGCCCGCTGCCGCCTGGGCCCCCGCCCAACATCTGCGCGCCGGCACCGGTTTAGGCGGCCAACGGCCCGGGCCGGGCCCCGGGCGCAACGGCGGCCCGAGGCTGGCCCGGCCGCTTCATTTTTCCTCGTTTTTATGCAAGCCTACAAACTGCACGACCCCAAAAGCCTCGATAATTTTAAGCTGGGCGACTACCCCGAACCCGAAGTGCGGGCCCACGAAGTGAAGATTCAGGTGAAAGCCGTTTCGCTCAACTTCCGCGACTGGGCGCTGGCCAACGGCCGCTTCGGCTACCCCGGCGAAGTGCTGCCGATGATTCCGTTCAGCGACGCGGCCGGCGTGGTAGCGGCGGTGGGCGCGGGCATCACCCACCTGAAAGCCGGCGACCGGGTGGCCGCCAACTTCTTCCCGGATTGGCACGACGGCACGTTTTCGGCGGCCAAAACCTTCCGCTCGCTGGGCGGCAGCACCGACGGCGTGCTGGCCGAATACGTCACGTTCCCGGCCGGGGCGGTGGTGAAAGTGCCCGATTCGTTTTCCTTCGAAGAAGCGGCCGCGTTTCCCTGCGCGGGCGTCACGGCCTGGCACGCGCTGGTGGAGCAGGGCCAGCTGCGGCCCACCCACACGGTACTGCTGCAAGGCACGGGCGGCGTGTCCATCTTCGGTCTGCAAATCGCCAAGCTCTTCGGGGCCCGGGTCATCATCACCTCCGGCTCCGACGAGAAGCTGGCGCAAGCCAAGGCCATGGGCGCCGACGAGCTCATCAACTACAAGACTACCCCCGACTGGGACGAGCAAGTACGGGCGCTGACCGGCGGCGAGGGGGCCGATTTTGTGGTAGAAGTGGCCGGGCAGCTGGCCCGCTCGCTGCGCGCCCTCAAGCCCGGCGGCACGCTCTTCCCCATCGGCGGCGTGGACCCCAGCGACGAGGCGCCCAACCTGCGCACCGTTTCGCTGGCCACCCAGCGCATCCAAGGCATCTACGTGGGCAGCACCCAAATGCTGCACGACTTGCTCCAAAGCTTCGACCGCAACCAGCTCAAGCCTGTCATCAGCCACACGTTCGCGTTCCACGAAGCCAAGGAGGCGCTGGCCCACATGGGCAGCGGCGCGCACTTCGGCAAAATTGTGGTGCGGGTGGGTTAGCCCGAGGAACTGACCAACAGATCTGGGGCCCTAAAAAAGCTGGCTGCACGTGCAGCCAGGCTTTTTTTAGGGCCCCAGGGGGTTACCGTAGTAGTTTCTCTCGCGCCATTACCGGCACGGTGGCGGCCAGTTCGCGCACGGCCTGGGCGATGCCAGCGGCGTCGAAGCCGCATTCTTTATAGAGTTGGTCTTGGGTGCCGTGCTCCACCACCCGGTCGGGGATGCCGAGGCGGCGCAGGGGCAGGTGCTGGCCGTTGTCGGCCAAAAATTCGAGCACGGCTGAGCCGAAGCCGCCGGGCAGGCAGCCGTCCTCCACCGTCACGATGGCGCGGTAGCGGCGGGCCACGGCCAGCAGCATTTCTTCGTCGAGCGGCTTGCAGAAGCGCAGGTCGTAGTGGCCCACGTCGAGGCCCTCGGCAGCCAGGGCGGCGGCGGCCTTCACGGCGTAGTTGCCGATGTGGCCAATGGTGAGAATGGCCACGCCGCCGGCCTCGCCCTCGTGCACCACGCGGCCCGTGCCCACGGCCACGCGCTGGAGCGCCGTGCGCCACTCCGGCATCACGCCCTCGCCGCGCGGGTAGCGAATGCTAAAGGGCCCCGCGTTTTCGGGCAACTGGGCGGTGTACATCAGATTGCGCAGCTCCTGCTCGTTCATGGGCGCGGCCACCACCAGGTTGGGCACGCAGCGCATGAAGGCTAGGTCGTAGCAGCCGTGGTGCGTCGGGCCGTCGGCCCCAGCAAAGCCGGCGCGGTCGAGGCAGAACACCACGTGCAGGTTTTGCAGGGCCACGTCGTGAATCACCTGGTCGTAGCCCCGCTGCATGAACGAGGAGTAGATGTTGCAGAACGGCACCAGCCCCTGCGTAGCCAGGCCGGCCGAGAACGTAACGGCGTGCTGCTCGGCAATGCCCACGTCGAAGGCGCGGGTGGGCATGGCGGCCATCATGATGTTCAGCGACGAGCCCGAGGGCATGGCCGGCGTCACGCCCATGATTTTATCGTTGGCTTCGGCCAGCTCCAGCAGCGTGTGGCCGAACACGTCCTGGTACTTGGGCGGCTGCGGCTTGTCGGGGATTTTGGTAAAAATCTCGCCGGTAATCTTGTCGAACAAACCCGGCGCGTGCCACAGCGTCTGGTCCTTTTCGGCCAGCGCGTAGCCCTTGCCCTTCACCGTCACGCAGTGCAGCAGCTTAGGCCCCGGAATAGCCTTAAGGTCGTTGAGTACCGCCACCAAGTGCTGCACGTCGTGCCCATCCACGGGCCCAAAGTAGCGAAAGTTGAGGGCCTCGAACAGGTTGCTCTGCTTCATGAGGGTCGCCTTCATTGCGGCCTCCACTTTGCGGGCAATCTGCTGGGGGTTGGGGCCAAACTTGCTGAGTTTGCCCAGCACGTTCCACAGCTCGTCGCGCACCTTGTTGTAGGTGCGCGAGGTGGTGATGTCGGTCAAGTATTCTTTGAGGGCCCCCACGTTGGGGTCGATGCTCATGCAGTTGTCGTTGAGCACGACAATCATGTTGTTGTTCAGGGCCCCGGCTTGGTTCAGGGCCTCGAAGCTCATACCGGCCGTCATGGCCCCGTCGCCGATCACGGCAATGTGCTGGCGGTCAAACTCTTTTTTATAATCGGAAGCCACCGCCATGCCCAGCGCCGCCCCGATGCTGGTGCTGCTGTGGCCCACCCCGAAGGCATCGTAGGGGCTCTCCGACATCTTGGGGAAACCCGACATGCCGCCGTAGCGCCGGTTGGTGGGGAAGCGGTCGCGCCGCCCGGTGAGGATTTTGTGGCCGTACGCTTGGTGGCCTACGTCCCACACGAGCTGGTCGTAGGGCGTGTTGAAGACGTAGTGCAGCGCCACCGACAGCTCGACCACGCCCAGCGAGGCCCCGAAGTGCCCGCCGTAGATGCTCACCGTGTGCACGATGAACTCACGCAGTTCGTCGCTGAGCTGTACTAACTGCTCAGGGGCGAGCTTTTTGAGGTCGTCGGGCGAATTTATCGCCGCCAGGAGCGGGCCGGGTTCAACTGTCATCAGGGGCAAGCGTCGGGGTGGGAGGCGGTAAGCAACCGCGGGGCCCGCGAAAATGATTAGCCGGCCGCACGTAAAGATACGAAGGGGCCGGATGAAGCAGTTGTGGCCCTCCGCAACAACTGACCCAAAAAGCGGCTTATGTCGGGACAAAGCGGCTTTTGGTCGGGGATTCGCAAAAAAACCTGAATACGGTGCAACCTTTTGCCCTCAAATACGCACTTTGGGGGCTACTCAAAATATATGCAACCTAGAATTCTTCCCACTACCCTGCTATTGGCCACGGCTTTAGTAGGTTCCATTTCTTCTGGCCGCGGCCAGCAAGCGCCCGCCCGCCCCGCCCTGCCCGGGGCCCCACCCGCGTGGCCGGCCGCATTACGGGCACCGTGACGGACGGCGCCAACGGCAAGCCCGTGTCGTACGCCTCGGTGGCGGTGCTGAACGCGGCCGGTACCCCCGTGAACGGGGGCGTGTGCGGCGACGACGGCAAGTTTGTGCTGCCCGGCATTCCGCCCGGCACTTACACCATCAAGGTCAGCTTCCTGGGCTACCAGGACATTACCCGCCCCGGCGTGGTGGTACCCGCCGACGGCGGCGCGGTGGCCCTGGGCACGTTGCCCATGGTGGCCTCGGCCCAGAAGCTGGGCGAAGTGGTGGTGGTGGCCCAGAAGCCGCTGATTGAGGAGAAGGTGGACCGCACGGTGTACAATGCCGAAAACGACCAGACCACCCGCGGCGGCGACGCCACCGACGTGCTCAAGCGTGTGCCCCTGCTCAGCGTGGACCTCGACGGCAACGTGAGCCTGCGCGGCTCGAGCAACATCCGGGTATTGATTAATAACAAGCCCAGCACGATTGCCGCCAACAGCATCGCCGACGCGCTGAAGCAGATTCCGGCCGACCAGATCAAGAGCGTGGAGGTGATTACCTCGCCCTCGGCCAAGTACGACGCCGAAGGCTCGGGCGGCATCATCAACATCGTAACCAAGCAGAACAACCTGCGCGGCGGCCAGCTCGGGGCCGACGTGAGCGTGGGCACCCGCTCGGCCAACCTGGGCCTGAACGGCAGCTACCGCACCGGCAAAATGGGCTTCTCGCTCGGGGGCTTCGGCCGCGCCGGCTACAACACGCCCGGCAGCTTCAGCAACGACCAGCTGATTACCAATGTAGACCCTGCCAGTGCCCTGCGCACCCAAACGCGCACCACGCAGGCGGCCGACACGCGCCAAAACCAGCTGTTTGGGCGCTACACCTTTGGCTGGGACTACGACATCGACAAGCACAACTCGCTGGCGGCCTCGGTAAGCTACGGCACGCGCAACGCCACCAACTACCAGGACGCCCTGCGAACCAACACCACCCAACTGGCCACGGGCACGGCCAGCAGCTCGGAGCGCAACGTGAAATCCACCGACGAGTCGGGCACGGTGGATGCCAGCCTGAACTACACCCACACTTACGATGTGGAGCAGCGCGAGCTGAGCGTACTCACGCTGTTCAGCCGCAACAACCGCACGTTTAATTTCAACAACGACGTTTACTCGGCCAGCGACGTGACCCGCGCCGGTATTTCGGGCAATGACAACCTGAGCTCGAACCAGGAGCTGACGGCCCAGGTGGACTACCAGACGCCGACGGCGAAAAACCAGCTGCTGGAGCTAGGCGTGAAGGACATCAAACGCACCGTCAACAGCGACTACACCTATTACGGCCAGCTAGCCAGCTCGCAGGCCAATAACTCGTTTAACTACGACCAGAACGTGGCCGCCGGCTACGTGGCCTACACCGTGGGCCTGCCCAAGGGCTTCACCCTAAAGCCCGGCGTACGCTACGAGTACACCACCATTACGGCCGACTTTGGCCAGGCCACCGCCGGCCAGGGCCCCGTGGACGAGATTCCTAACTACGGGGTGCTGGTGCCGAGCGTGAACCTCTCGCGCAAGCTCAGCAACGGCAACGTGCTGAAGCTGGCCTACAACCGCCGCATTCAGCGCCCCTCGCTGCAATTCCTGAACCCCAACGTGCAGGCCTCAAACCCGCTGATTCAAACCCGAGGCAACCCCGTGTTGAGCCCCGAGTACACCAACAACTACGAGGTGGGCTACAGTACGGCCTTCAAGCAGGCCAACCTGAACTTCACGGGCTTCATGCGCAACACCACGGGCGACATCCAATCGGTGCGTACGCCGCTGGGCGATGCCAGCTTCCCCGGGGCCGTGCTTGTAACCTATCAGAACATCGGCAAGCAGGATGCCTACGGCGGCAGCGTGTTCGTAAGCAAAAACTCGGGCAGCAAATTCAGCATCAACGGCGGAATAGACACGTACTATGCGGTGCTGAACAATGGCATTGCCGACGTAGACCGGATGGCCAAAAACGAGGGTTTCGTGGCGAGCGGCCGCTTGTTTGGCTCTTACGCCCTCACTAAGGTGTGGGGCTTGCAGGCGTTTGCCTTCTACCGCGGGCGGCAGGTGCAGCTCCAGGGCTTCCAGAGTGGCTTCGGCATCTACAGCCTCAGCGTGAAGCGCGACTTCGCCGAGAAGCGCGGCAGCTTTGGTATCGGGGCCGAGAACTTCTTCACGAACTCCATCAACATTCGCAACGACATCACCAGCCCCTTGCTCGTGCAAAACAGCACCAACGTGCTGCACAACATGAGCTTTAAGGTGAACATGAGCTACCGCATCGGCAAGCTGACGGTGGACCAACGCCCCCGCAACCGCAAGGGCGTGAACAACGATGACTTGAAAGAAGGCGGCGACAACGGCGGCGGCCTAGGCGGCGGCGATACCGGCGCCCAAGGCGGCGGCGGCGGTGGCGGCGGTCGCCAGGGTGGCGGGCGGCCCGCTGGGCCC
>NZ_MDZA01000028.1 GCF_001816125.1 Hymenobacter coccineus
CCTCGGGCCACTCTTATAAGAAAACAGCGGCCCCGGGGCAATGCAAGAGTGGCCCGACGAAGCCCTCCGGGCAATTCGCCGGACCACCCCGTTTCAGATCACCACTCAACCTCTGACACCCGCAACCCGCACCTAAATGGACATCCGGCCCATCCCCTTCGCTGCTACGTACCCGCTGCGCCACCAAGTGCTGTGGCCCGATAAGCCCGTAGCCTACTGCCACTTGCCTGACGACCCCATCGGGCACCACTTCGGCGCGTTCCGGGGCGAGGAGCTGGTGGCGGTGATTTCGTTGTTCTTGCCGGGGCCCCTGGCGCAGTTCCGCAAGTTTGCCACCCGGCCCGATTGCCAGGGCCAGGGGCTGGGCACGGCCTTGCTGCGCCACGTGCTGGCGGAGGCGGCCCGGCTAGGGGCCCAGCGCATCTGGTGCAGCGCCCGGCTGGCCACGCTGCCGTTCTACGAGCGGTTCGGCCTGGCGCCCGACGGACCGGCTTTTGAGAAGGAAGGCATTCCCTACGTGCGGTTGCAGAAGGACTTGCCGTAGCGCCGGGGGCCCTGTCAAACGCAAAAAGCGCCCTTTTGGAGCGGCTTTTTTGCGTTTGATGCTACGATGCATGGCGACCCGTACCACAAGCTGTGCTTGGTCTTGTCCTGGGATCTCGCCCCGTAGGCCCTTGCGCAAGACCAAGCACAGCTTGGTGGTACGGGTCCGCGCTATAGGTGAAATACGCCAATCTAAATAGCTAAAAATCTACATTTTAGCGCAGCAGCACCAGCTTGCCCCAGTCGTTTTTGAAGGCTTGGTCGCCGCTGGTGGCGCGCTGCGAGAACTTGCCCTCCGGGTCGTCGAGGCTGACGCGGTAGAGGTAGGTGCCGTTGGCGAGGCGGTCGCCGTACTGGTCAGTGCCGTCCCAGGCGAAGTCGGTGAGGTTGTTGCCCAGGTGCAGGGCCCCCAGCTCACCCATGAAAATCTCGCGCACCACGCGGCCCGTCAGGGTCATGATCTGGATCTTCATGTTGCGCGGCAGCTCCTGGCCCGTCACCGTGAACACGAAGCGCGCCTTGCTCGTTACCGGGTTCGGGTAGGGGTACACGTTGGTGATTTGCGAGGCGTTCACGACCGTAAATTTCACCTGAAACTCCTGAGCGGCGGCGCTGAGGTTGGCCGTGTTGCGGCCCTGCGCCCGCAGGGTGTAGGTGCCGTCGGGCAGCGGGGTGGTGCGGCCGGGGCTGTAGTCGAGGTAGGCGGTGCTGCCGGCGGCGGTGGTTTCCACGCGGAAGGTGGCGTCGGGGCCCAGCACGTTCACGGCCGTGGCCGGGCCGGTGCCCGCTTGCAAGTACACGGTAAAGGCCGAAGCGTCGGCCAGGGGCCGCAGCTTGTCGGTGTCGGTGAGCTGGATGCTGACCACGGGGCGCGGCGACACGATTTCGCCGTTGAGGATGTGGCGGCCGTCGAAGGCCACGTCGAGCACCGGCGGCACGCTGGTATTGCCCACCTGGAAGGGCGCCAGGTTCAGTTCGTTGTTGACGTGCGTGAGCTCGGGCAAGGCCTTCGGGTCGGTGGGGGCCACGGGCAACGGGTTGAACGTCACCCGCGTGGAGAGATTACCAAACTTGCCGGTCAGGGGCACTTCCACGTTCTGAACCAGGATGGCGTCGGGCTGCAAGGGAGTCGTTACAGTCTGGACCACCGACGCCACCTGGGTGTTGGTATTGCTGTCGAACACCTCCGTTTTCACCCGCATCGGGGCCCCAAAGGGCAGCGCCGACACGTTCTCAAACTGCACCGGGAAGGCGAGGCTGCCCGGCTTGGTGGTGGCCTGGGCTAGCAGAGCGGCGGGCGCGTAGGTGGCGGCCGGCACCAGGTCGCGCCGCACAATGCCCTCGGGCACGCCGGTGTACAGCACCAGCCACTCGCGCAGCTGCGGGGCCACACCGTTGGGGTCGTCCACGCTCAGCTCCAGCTGCAAGTACGGGTACTCGGTGGCCGAAATACCAGCCAGCGAAAACCGCGACGAGGGCACGTTAGCGTTCAGTTCCTTAACAACACCGTTCACGTCGGTGCCCAGCAGGCGCAGCCGGAAGCTGCTCGTACCGCTGGCGCGCGTCACCTGGTGCAGCAGCGTTTTCCACTCCTGCGCCGGGCCAATGCGGGCCGAAGTGATGGTGGCCCGCGTGTTTTGGGCGTCGAACGTCCAGCGGCCGTTGGGGCCCGCCACGCTCACGCCGTTCAGGGTGTTGCGCTGCAACTGGGCGTAGTGGCTCTGCGACCAGCCGCTGGCCCCGTCAATCACGCGGAACGAGCTGGTGGCCCAGCGGCCGTCCTCGCCCGCGGCGGCGGCCGCAAAGCGGGCGCGCCAGTACCACACCACGCTGTCGCGCCCGGCAATGGCGGGCAGCGTGGGCCGCCAGCTCACCAGCAGCGGGGCCGTGATGTCGGTGCGCTGCACCAGTGGGCTGTTGAAGGCCGCGGTGGTGTCCAGCTCCACGTTGAAGAGGCGGGGGGCCCCGTTGGGGTCGTTGGTTTGGGCCACCAGGCGGGGCGTGCGGGTGGGCACGATGGCAAATTCGGGCGGGTTGAGCACCGTCACGCCGCCCTGCAAAAAGGTGTAGCTGAGCGTGGCCGTGTTGTTGGTTTCGTCCAGCTCGGCCACCTTTTTCTGGTAGTCCAGCTCCACCGTGAATTGGTTGTTGCCGAACACGTTCACGCCGCCCACCACCGTGTTGGTGAGGGGAAAGGCGTACACAGTATCGCGCCGGAACGCCTGGCGGAACACCTGCGTGTACACGTCGTCGGGCCGGCTGGTACCCACGTAGCTGCGGGTCACGCGGATTTCCACCGGCTCGCGGGTCACCTTGCCGGGGTTGCTCACCCCAATGTTCAGCAGAAACGAGGGCGAGGCCGCCGTCACGTCGGTGGGCGGGCTGGCGGAGGCCACGGCCAGGGCCGCGCTGCTAGCTACAAAATCGGGCTTAGCCGGCGCGTACAGCGTGAGGGCGGGGTCGCCCTGCCAGCCGGTGCCCAGCAGCTGCTCAATGCCCACATCGTCCTTAAACGATGCCGTTGCTTGCAGGCGCCGCACCACTTCGTCGTGCACAGCCGTAACGGGCTGCCCATAGTACGCCGGGTCGTTCAGGATCAGCTGGTACATCAGGTCCTGCGACACGCTGAGCTTGTCGGGGTAGCTGAAGCCGTACTCGCCGAGCGAGCCCAGGGCCCCGGCGCGGGGTACGTTGAAGAGCCAGTCCTCGACGCGGGTGTAGCCGGTGGTGAAGGTGTGGTTGCCGGCGCAGCCGTTCAGAAACAGCATCGGGTACTTGCCGGCATTGGTATAACCGTTGCCCGCGTCGGCGGGCGTGCCAAAGTCGAGCAGGAAGTCGTTGTTGGAACCGTGGCCAAAGTACGTAATGAACGAAAGGCCAGCATTCAGCTCGGCGGCGATGTTGACGGGCACGGGCAACGGGCTGGCTACCTGGCGGGTTGCCACAACGGTGCCCCCAAAAAGGGGCTGCTCCACCCGCACCTTGCTGCGGTCCATGATGGCCCGGTAGTCGTCGGCTTCCGTTTGGTTTATTCCGGATACCAGGTGCAGCACGTTCTTGCGCCACGGGGCCAGGCCCAATGCCTCGTGCTCCTTCAGCTTGGCCAGGTAGGTGAGCACCTGCTGCTCGTTGACGACCGTGAGGCGGCCGGTGCGGATTTTGGCCCGGTAGTCGCCGGCCCGGAAATCGGCCGAAATCATGTTGTCCGACACGGCCCGCGAGCTGGTGGGAATCAGGTCGAAACCCATTTCGCCGGCGGTGCGGAAGAGGCGGCCGCTGTAGGCCGATTCGCTGGGCACGATGCCCTTGCCCAACAGCAACATATAGCGGTTGGGGTTGGCGGGGGCCCCGGCCACCAGCCACAGGCTGAAGTGGCGCAGTGCCAGCCACGACCGCTCGCCGTAGTGGAACTGGTCGTAGAGCTGCGGGGCCGTCACCACCAGCGTATCGTAGGCCCCGCCGGCGGCCGAGGCCCGGTAGGCGGCGTATTGCAGCGGGGCCTTGGAGGCGCCGTACACCTGCGGGTGCGTGATGACGGTAAAGGTGGCCCGGGCGTTCAGGGCGCGGAAGACCAAGCGGCGCGGCGCGGCGGGCACCTCGGCGGCGTCGGCGTCGGCTAGCAGCAGGCGGCGCGACTGCGCGGCGGTGGCGTTCGGAAACACGAGGCGCGGCCCAGGGCCCCCAGGCGCTTGGGCGGCGGCGGGCGCAATGCGCTGCACGTTCCAGGGGTCGTGCACGTCGTAGCCGCGCGCGGTGGCCGGCAGGCTGTCCACCTCAAAGGTGGCCGGGGCGCTCAGCGTGGAGTCGCTGCGGAAGAACTGGGGCCCACCCTTGAACCAGCGACTGGCCTGGGGCACCACCGCCCGCAGGAACGATACCCGAAAGGCGTCGCGGGTAGTGGCGGTGGGGGTCGTGGTAACGGGCACCGAGCACCGGATGCGCACCGTGCCGTCGGCCCCCACGTCGGAGCGCAGCAGTGTGAAACGGCGCGTCACATTGTCGTAGTTATTATAAGTAACGGTGCCCAGTGAGCGGAATACGGTGGGGTTGGTGGGGTTGGCCACCAATACCTGGGTGGAGTGCGGCACCAGCGTGCCACCACCCAGCCCCACCTCAATGGTGGGGGCCGGCGCGGGGCCCGTGCCCGGCACGGCGCGCAACCCGCCCACCACGCCATCGAAAATGCCGTTGCTGTTGCCCCCTCCCGGGGTGGTACTGGAGCGGAAGCCCTCGCTCGACCCCAGCCAGGGCAGGAACGTGACCTGATCGGGCCCCACGGGGTCTTCCACGTAAGCAATAGTGATGGCCTGGGCCGGGGCAAACAGCCACCACGCACTCGGCGCGCCCCCGCCGGCCGACTGCGACTCGGCCATGCGCCGGCCTAGGGGGCCCGTGGGGCCCGGGTAGGTGAGGAAGTACGCGGCCGTATCGGTATAAAAGCTGTAGAGCTGGTGGGGCTGGTCGCTGTTGACCCGGTAGAGGTCGCGGTCGAGTACGCCGTCGTTGCGCTGGCCGTAGAATTCCAGGTACGTGCTGGCGTCGAACGTGGTGGGGGCCCCGCCCTGGTACACAGCCACCTCCTTGCCGCGCCGCCACAGCTGCAAGCGGCTGGGGTCGAGGCCGTTGCTGAGGCCAGCCTTGGTCAGGTAGGCGTAGTCGAGGCGGTAGAGGGCGTCGCGGGTGATTTTGATTTTGTAGTACGCCTGGCCCGGCACAATCCACTCATTGCCGTAGGGCCCCGACTGCGCCCGGGCCGCGCCGCCGCTCAGCAGCAGCAGCCACACACAGACAGCCCATTGCACCAGTTTGCGGGTAGTAAGTTGTTTCATAACGTAGTGGATGCGCCCGGCCATCGCCCCGGCCGATGATAATGAAAGGATATAGCAGCAGGTTAATCGGTTACAGGTTAATCGGTTACTTAAAGCCGTAGCCCAGGCTCACAATCAGCGAGTTGGTTTGGGAGCTTTGGCCTAGGGCCTCCACCGCGAGGCGCGAGAGGGCCAGGTCCACGCGCAGGCCGCTGATGGCCACGCCGGCCCCCAGGCTGTACTGGCCCTTCTGCACCTTGGTGCCGCTGAAGTCGGTAATCTGTTGAAAATCGCCAACGCCCCCGCGCAGAAAAACCAGGTTTTTGTAGCCCAGCTCCACGCCGGCGCGCGGGTTGATGCTCACCGGCCCGCTGATGAGGGTGTTGCGCTTGCCATCGGTGGTCACTTCCAAGTCGGTCGATACCAAGGCCGTGAACTGCTGAGGCAGCTTGAACTGCCGGCCCACGCCCAGCACCAGGCGCGGCAGCGTGACTTCGTTGCGGTTGGCGGGCACGGGGTCGGTGCCGTTGGCCACGGCGCTGTTGGGGCCCTGCTGGTACTGGCCGGCGTTGATGCTCCAGGCAGTGAAGGTGGTGGTCACGTCGCGGGCCGATAGCCCCAGTTTCCACCCCTTGTGGTTGTACTGTACGCCCAGGTCGATGCCGAACCCGTAAGCATTGGCGTAGTTGCCCACGTTGCGGTAAATCAGCTTGGCGTTGGCCCCCACGCTCAGGCCCTCCACCCGCCCAATCTTGCGGGCGTAAGACAACAGCATGGCGTAATCGGCCACCGAGAAGTAGGTAATCCGGCTGTAATCGATGTAGCCGTACTCGTTGATGAGGTTGCGCGTATCGGCGATGTTGTCCACGCCCAGGCGCATAATGCTCACGCCCACGGTGCTTTCCTTGTCGAGCGGCATAGAGAACGCGGCGTAGTCGTTCTTCACGATGCCCGAAAACAGCTCGGAGTGCATCAGCACGCCGTCGTACTTGTGGGTTTGGTTGGCCAGGCCGGCGGGGTTCCAGTAGCCGGCGGTGGCGTCGTCGGCCAGGGCCGTTTGCACCTTGCCCATGCCCAACGACCGGGCCCCCACGCCCACGTTCAGGAAGTCGTTGCTGTACTTGGGCGCGTTGGTGCTTTGGGCGGCGGCGGGCAGGGCCAGGGCCCCGAGGGCCAGGGCCCCCACCCACCGCCGGGCGGCGGCGTAGCGTTGGGTCATATCGATAAAGGAACGGTAGATTTTTCTCGCGGACGGAACGCAAGTTACCGCATTCTAGTGCGGAACGGGCCCCGGAATCAGACAAGAATCGGCGGGGGGCAGTGCAATTGGCCCCGACGGGGCCCCAGCGCGGTTGCGGCCACAAAAATATTTTTGGCGCGAAAAGGGCCTAAATCATTCACCAGGGGCCTTTTGCAATTCAATCTAGAAAAAGCACCATATTATTTTGCAACAGTACCTTGCAAAACAAAGTACCTACCATACATTTGTACTGTTCATCACCCACTAGCCTTCTCATCGCCCATGAAACTTGAAAATACCCAGGTGCAGATGCGCAAAGGCATCCTGGAGTTCTGCATCCTGGAAATCATCGCCCGCGGCGAGGCCTACGCCTCCGACATGCTGGAGGAGCTGACGGCGGCCCGCATGATTGTGGTGGAGGGCACGCTCTACCCGCTGCTCACCCGCCTCAAAAACGCGGCCCTGCTCGACTATACCTGGAAAGAGAGCACCAGCGGCCCGCCCCGCAAGTACTACATCCTCACCCCGGCCGGGGCGCAGTTTCTGCAGGAACTGCGCGACACGTGGGAGGAAATGGCCCAGTCCGTGGGCATCATCCGCCTGGGCCGGCCGCCCGGCGACACCCGCTGATGCGGCCCGCCTTTTTGCCTTTCACTCACCCGACTTCAACCGGCCTCGTTCGGCCTTCTTTCGCATGAAAAAGAACATCAGCATCAACTTGCAGGGCCTCATCTTCCACATCGAAGAAGACGGCTACGAAGTGCTCGGCCGCTACCTGGCCGAAGTGAAAGCCCACTTCGCCAGCTTCCGCGGCCACCAGGACATTGTGGCCGACATCGAGGGCCGCATCGCCGAAATATTCAGCGCCCGCCTCTCGGCCGCCAAGCAGGTCATCACCCTAGAAGACGTGGAGGCCATGACGGCCAAAATGGGCCGGGTGAGCGACTTCGCCTCCGACCTGGACGAGGACGACGACACCGAAACGGCCGGCCCCCCCACCGGCGGCGCCTTCGGCCCCGACGGCACTTTTGGCACCGGCGGGCCCTTCGGCCCCAAGGGCCCGTTTGGGCCCCAGGGCCCCGCTGGCCCCGGCAGCGCGGCGGCCAATGGGGCCCCCAAGCGCCTGTTCCGCGACATGGCGCACCGCAAGGTGGCGGGCGTAGCTGCCGGCCTGGCCCAGTACTTCGCCGTGAACCCGCTGTGGATTCGCCTGATCTTCGTGGCGTTGGTGCTGTTCAAGCCGTTTTTGCGCATCGGCCACACGTTTGATTTCGACAACCCGGTGAACCTCTCGGGCTTCGCCGTGCTGGTCTACATCGTGCTGTGGGTGCTGCTGCCCAAGAACTACGACGCCCCCAACCCCGACGACATTGCGCCCGGCTCGGGGCCCCTGGCCGGCCGCCGCTTGTTCCGCGACACCGACACAGGTAAAATCGGGGGCGTGGCCGCCGGCCTGGCCTACTACCTCAACCTGGACGTGACGCTGGTGCGGGTGCTGCTGATAGCGGGCCTGTTTGCGGGCGGCTTCACACTTGTGCTCTACCTCATCCTCTGGGTGGTGGCCCCGGAAGCCAAAACGGTGTCGGAAAAAATGCAGATGCGCGGCGAGGGCGTGACCCTCTCGGGCATCGACAACAACCTACGCGCCACAGTGCTCGACGCCGACGGCAACCCCGTGGCCACCGCCCCCAACCGCCCGGTGGGCGCGTTTCTGGAAGGTGCGGCCCGCGGGGCCCGGCCGGCCGTGAGCTTCCTTGGCACCCTCATTCGGTGGGGCGTGGGGGCCCTGCTCATCTTCACGGGCGGCAGCATGCTCTTTGGCTTGTTCACCACGCTGGGCGTAGTGGTGGGCCTGCTGCCGTCGGCGTCGCTGGGCAACAAGGGCGAGGCCTTTCGCTTCGATGATGGCGGCAGCGCCCAGGGCTTTGCCGCAGTGCTACATAACGTGCAGCCCTGGGCGGCCGGGGTGGCGCTGCTGGCGCTGGGCATTCCGGTGCTGGCGCTGGTGCTGCTGGGGCTGCGGCTCATCCTACGCCGCTCGGTGCTGGGGCGCCTGGGGGCCCTCTCGCTACTGGGCCTGTGGCTGGTAGGCGTGGCCGGCACAGCGGTGGCCGGGGGCCAGCTGGCCCGCGAGTTCCGTACCCGGGGCAGCGTGACGACGACCCGCCCGCTGGCCCCGGTACCCGGCCGCAGCATGGTACTAGCTGTGCGCCACGGCGACAACGGCGACGACGATGAATTTTTTGAAAGCATCGACGTGAACATTGCGCCCGCCGACAGTGGCCGGACGCCGTTCATCGAGCAGGAAGTGCGGGCCCGGGGCGCTTCGGCCGCCGCCGCCCGCCAGATGGCCACTTCCTCGGTACACTACAACTTCACCCAGCAGGATTCGGTACTGACACTGGACCGCGGCTTTACGCTGACCAACGACGCGCCCCTGCGCGGCCAAAAGGTGACGCTGACGCTGCACCTGCCGCTCGATAAAAGCTACCGCCTGACCAAAGAGTTTGTGGACCGCCTCGACGACGACGACTTCCAGGGCAACCGCCGGCCCGATGGCAGCGACTCGTACCGGGCCCGCCTGCTGCGCAACGGCCGCTTCCAGTGCCTCGACTGCCCCACGGCATCGAGCAACGATGAGGACAACAACGACCGCAGCGACAACAGCAGCGCCGACGATAGTGACGACAGCAACGACGACAACGACGATAACAGCAACCTCAGCCTGAGCGGGGCCCCCAGCTTCGACACCGACCTGGGCAGCTACGGCAGCGGCCGCCGCAACTTCAGCGAAACCGACTTCAACCGGGTGAACGTGGTGGGTGGCTACCGCGTGGTGGTGCGCCACGGCAACGCCTTCAAAATTGAGGCCGGCGGCGACCAGGACGAGCTGAATGACCTGCGGGTGTCGCGCGACGGCAACACCTTGGAAATCAAACCCCGCGATACTTCGATTTTCGGCAACAACGGGGAGCACGACCAGCAGAAAGTGCTCATCCGCATCGAGCTGCCGGCCTTGGAAAGCCTGGAACTGGCCGGCGCCATCGAGGCCGACCTCGGCGGCTTTGACCGCCAGGACCGCCTGCAAGTGCAGCAGGCCGGCGTAAGCCACCTGCGCCTCAACGGCAACTACGGCACCCTGAAGCTGTCGCTGGCCGGGCCCTGCCGCACCACCGCCACCGGCCACGCCGACGACCTCGCCTTCGACGCCGCCGGGGCCGCCGAGCTGGCCGGGGCCAACCTCCAAACCCGCACCGCCAAGGTGAACCTGGTCGGCGGCTGCAAAGCCCGCCTCAACGTGAGCGAAGCCCTGAAGGGCGAGGCCGTGGGCGGCAGCGACGTGGCCTACAGCGGCAAGCCCAAAAGCGTGAAGGTGAACGCCATCGGCGGCTCCAGCTTTCACAGGATCTAGGCCCACTGAACAAAGGACCAGCAGGGCCCCGGCGAAATTTTATCGCGCCGGGGCCCTAAAGCGGGCAACCCCGCCCCCACTGGCCGCATCTATTGCCCCACGAAACCTACCCAAAAGGAAGGACGCCTCAGACTGGTGAGTGAAATGAGGTTCCTTCCGGCCGAAGCCCCCGGGCCGCCCCCTGCTGCAACAGGAAGGCCCAGGCTTCGGCCATTTCGTTTTTAATGGTGCCCTCCAGGATGGCTTCGAGCACGGCGTTTTTCAGCTCGCCCACGTCCTTCGACGGCTTAAGGCCGAAGGCTTCCATGATGATTTCGCCGGTAATGACGGGCTTGAAGTTGCGCAAGTGGTCCTGGGCTTCCACCTCTTTCAGCTTCTCCTCCACCTCCGTGAAGTTGCGCAGGTAGCGGGCCTTGCGCTCGTGGTCCTTGCTCGTGATATCGGCCCGGCACAGCAGCATCAGCCGGTCAATGTCGTCGCCAGCCTCGAAGAGCAGGCGGCGCACGGCGGCGGCCGTCACGGTTTCCTTCACTAGCGCGATGGGGCGCAAGTGCAGGCGCACGAGCTTCTGCACCATGCGCATTTCCTCGCCCTGGGGCAGCTTCAGCTCGGCAAAAATGCCCGGCACCCACCGGGCCCCCTTGTCCTCGTGGCCGTGGAACGTCCAGCCCTGGGCCGGGAAGTAGCGCTTGGTGGCGGGCTTGGCGATGTCGTGCAGCACGGCGGCCCAGCGCAGCCACAGGTCGCCGCCGGCCGCCGCCACGTTGTCGAGCACTTGCAGCGTGTGGTAAAAATTGTCTTTGTGGGCGTGTTTGCCCACTTTCTCCACCCCGTAGAGCTGCGCCATCTTCGGGAAGATGAGGTGTAGCAACCCAGTCTGGAACAGCAGTTTAAACCCATAGCTGGGCAGCGGCGACTCGATGATTTTGTTCAGCTCGGTGGTAATCCGCTCCTGCGACACAATCTTGATCCGCTCCTTATTGCGCACAATGGCGTCGTAGGTATCGGGCTCAATGTCGAAGCCCAGCTGCGAGGCAAAGCGCACGGCGCGCATCATCCGCAGCGGGTCGTCGGAAAACGTCACGTCGGGCCCCAGCGGCGTGCGGATGGTTTGCGTGCTCAGGTCCTGCATCCCGCCGTAGCGGTCCACCAGGGCCCCAAAGTCGGCCGGGTTCAGGCTCAGGCCCAGCGCGTTGATGGTGAAGTCGCGCCGGGCCAGGTCGTCCTCCAGCGTGCCGGTTTCCACCTCGGGCTTGCGGCTTTCGGCGCGGTAGCTCTCCTTCCGGGCCCCCACAAACTCGATTTCGCCGGCCTCCTGGGTGGGCAGCATGGCGGTGCCAAAGTTCTTGAACACCGTGACTTTGCCGCGGCCCGGCAGGCGGCGGCCCACCTCCTGGGCCAGGGCAATGCCGTCGCCCACGGTCACCACGTCGATGTCTTTGCTGGCGCGGCCCAGGGCCAGGTCGCGCACGTAGCCGCCGATGACGTAGGCCGGCTGGCCGAGGGCCCCGGCCGCGTCGGCAATGGTGCGAAAGATGGGCAACTCGGGTAGCTGAGGCGTGTTCATGGGCGCAAAGGTCGGCAAGCCGGCCGTATCCGGCCCAACGCCCGGCACCTGCCGCACCTGCACCGCCGCTATTCGCGCACCACTTCCAGGGCCCCGCCGGGCCCCAGGCGCACCACCCGCGACGGGGCCACCCGGGTCGCGTCGTCGCGCCGCCAGTTCGCTACGTGGTCGGCGCCGCGCAGAATGATGGGGTCAATTTCGCCGTATACGGCGGGGGCCGGCGCGCCGGGCTTGTTGGCCGACGTGGACACCAGGCCGTGGCCCAGGCGGCGCACCACTTTGAAGCAAAACTCATCCTGCACAATGCGCAGGCCCACGGTGCCATCGGGGCCCACCAGGTTGGGGGCTACGGCGCGGCTGGCGGGCAGGATATAGGTCGTGGGCCGGGTTTGGGCAGCCAGGGCGGCTTCCAGCTCGGCCGGTACTTGGGTGGTGTAACGGGCCAGCATGGCCAGGTCGGCCACTAGCACGATGCTGGGCTTGCCGGCTTCGCGGCCCTTTAGTTTGTACAATTTCTCGACGGCGGGTGGCACTTCGGCGTCGCAGCCCAGGCCCCACACGGTGTCGGTAGGGTATAGGATGATTTGCTGGAGCAACAGCGCATCCACGGCGGCGTCTACTTCTTGCTGGAAAAACTTCATAGGATCGCAGATTATGCAGATTAGCGCTGATTCAATTTTCAAACAACGGGCCTCAGCCGTTAGCAGACGGACTTATTAATGATTTGATCAATGAGCTTCACTGTTCAAATCCGTGAAATCAGCGCTAATCTGCACAATCTGTGATTATGGTTTGGCAGAGTTCCACCAGTACGCCGCCGGCGCTTTTGGGGTGCACGAAGCACACGAGCTTGTTGTCGGCGCCGCGCTTGGGGGCCTCGCTGAGCAGCACGAAGCCTTCGGCGCGCAGGCGGGCCATTTCGGCCTCGATGTCGTCCACCTCAAAGGCCACGTGGTGGATGCCAGCGGGCTTCTTCTCCAGGAACTTGGTGATGGCGCTGTCGGGACTGGTGCCGGCCAGCAGCTCAATTTTGGAGCCGCCTACCTGGAAAAACACCGTATCGACGGCCTCGCTGGCCACGTGCTCCGTTTTGTAGGGCCCCGTGCCCAGCAGCTTGGTGTAGAGGGCCGTGGCGGCGGCCAAATCGGGTACGGCCAGGCCGAGGTGTTCGAGGTTGGTGAGCATGAAAAGGCCCGGGGTGTTATATAGTAGGAATGTCCCTATTTTTGTGGGGCCAAAGAAAACCGTTTATCTTGAAACGGTGTTCTATGACTGGCTGGCCCACCGCCAGCCCTTCCCCTGCCAACAACCGCTCTTGCGCAATGCTTAAGCTCCCTATTTACCTCGACAACAACGCCACCACGCCCCTCGACCCGCGGGTGCTGGAGGCGATGATGCCCTACCTGACCGATGTGTTCGGCAACGCCGCTTCGCGCAACCACCCCTTCGGGTGGGCCGCCGAGGAAGGCGTGGACTACGCCCGGACCCAAATCGCCCAGCTCATCGGCTGCGATTCGAAAGAGATTATCTTCACCAGCGGCGCCACCGAGGGCGACAACCTGGGCATCAAGGGCGTGTTTGAGATGTATGCCCAGAAGGGCAACCACGTCATCACGACCACCACCGAGCACAAGGCCGTGCTGGACACGTGCAAACACCTCGAGAAGATCGGCGGCCGCGTAACCTACCTGCCCGTAGACGAGCTGGGCCTCATCAGCCTGGAGGACCTGGAGGCGGCCATGACGCCCGAGACGATTCTGGTGACCATCATGTACGGCAACAACGAGACGGGCACCATCCAGCCCATCCGCGAAATTGCCGCCATCGCCCACAAGCACGGGGCCCTATTCATGACCGACGGCACCCAGGCTGTGGGTAAGATTCCGGTGGACGTGAACGCCGACGGCATCGACATCATGGCCTTCACGGCCCACAAAATGTACGGCCCCAAGGGCATTGGGGCCCTGTACGTGCGCCGCAAAAACCCGCGTGTGAAAGTGACCGCCCAGATGGACGGCGGTGGCCACGAGCGCGGCATGCGTTCGGGCACCCTCAACGTGCCCGGCATTGTGGGCATGGGCAAGGCCTGTGAATTGGCTCGCCAGGAAATGGCCGCCGACGCCGCCCGCCTCAGCGTGATGCGCGACCGCCTGCAAACCGAGTTGATGACGATGGAAGAAACCTACGTGAACGGCTCGGTGGAAAGCCGCCTGCCGCACGTGGCCAACATCAGCTTCAAGTACGTGGAAGGCGAAGGCCTGATGATGGGCGTGAAGGACCTGGCCGTATCGTCGGGTTCGGCCTGCACCTCGGCTTCGCTCGAACCCAGCTACGTGCTCAAGGCCCTGGGCCTGAGCGACGACCTGGCGCACTCCTCGCTGCGCTTCGGCCTGAGCCGCTTCACCACCGACGAGCAAATCGACTACGCCATCAACCACGTAAAAGAAGCCGTCACCAAGCTCCGCGAAATGTCGCCCCTGTGGGAAATGCACAAGGAAGGCATCGACCTCAGCAAAATTGAGTGGGCTGAACATTGATTTATTGGCCGGGGCCCTGCGCCCCGGCCACGCGTTGCCCGCGCTTATTTTTTACACTAATATCCCTTCAATACCATGGCCTACTCCGATAAAGTAATCGACCATTACAGCAACCCCCGCAACGTGGGCACGCTGGACAAAAGCAAGAAAAACGTGGGCACCGGCTTGGTGGGGGCCCCCGAGTGCGGCGACGTAATGCGCCTGCAAATCGAGGTGGACGAAGCCACCAACACCATCACCGACGCCAAATTCAAAACCTTCGGCTGCGGCTCGGCCATTGCGTCGTCGTCGCTGGCCACGGAGTGGCTGAAAGGCAAAACAGTTGACGAGGCCCTGGCCATCGACAACATGGAGATTGTGGAAGAGCTGGCCCTGCCGCCGGTGAAAATTCACTGCTCGGTGCTGGCCGAAGACGCCATCAAATCGGCCATTTCGGACTACCGCGTGAAGAATGGCCTGCCCGCCCTCGAGCTGGCCCACCACTAGGTTCTAGTAAAAAAGTGGGGCGCGGCGCCCTGGCTAACGCCGGGCTGCTGCGGGGCCCCACTTTTTTTGCCTTATTTAGAATCCTTCTTCGCCTTATCTTTGTTATGAAATTACCGCTCCGGCTCCGGCCGGGCATTTGAACCGCATAACCGACACTTGCCATGATTACCGTATCCGACAAAGCCAAGGAGAAAGTTGAGCGCCTGATGCACGATTCGGAGCTGGACGCCACGTACCGCCTGCGGGCGTCGGTGGCTGGCGGCGGCTGCTCGGGCCTGAGCTATAAGCTGGACTTCGACAACGAGGTGCGGCCGATGGACCAGGAGTTCGAAGACAAAGGCGTGCGCGTAGTGGTGGACATGAAAAGCTTCCTGTACCTGGCCGGCACCGAGCTAGATTTCTCGGACGGCTTGAACGGCAAAGGCTTCCAGTTCAACAACCCCAACGCCTCCCGCTCGTGCGGCTGCGGCGAGAGCTTCTCGGTGTAACCTGTATTACCCACACAAATAAGATAGGGGCCCCGTGCAATGCGCACGCCCCTACTTGTTTTATTTGTCCAATTTTTTTTACAGCCGCGGGTCCACGGCCTCGCTTTCCAGGGCCAGCACGCCGAAGACGCACTGGTGCACGCGGCGCAGGGGCTGCCCGGCCACGAAGCGCTCCAGCCCTTCTACGCCCAGCGAAAACTCGCGCAGGGCCAGGTTGCGCTTGGCTTTCACGTTGCGCTGGCGCAGGCGCTCCAGGTTGCCCGGCAGCAGGTAGTGACGCTACCGCGGCGTGCATGGCGAGCGGCGCGTGCTATTCATGAACAAGGAGGACATGGCCGAGCGCGGCCTCAAGGCCAAGGACCTCATCGACATCACG
>NZ_MDZA01000029.1 GCF_001816125.1 Hymenobacter coccineus
ACTCTTGCATTGCCCCGGGGCCGCTGTTTTCTTATAAGAGTGCGACGAAGCCCTTCGGGCAATTCGCCGGACCACCCCCGTTTCGGACCACCGCCCTGGGGCCCCAAAGCCTGCCAACGCGCAGCCGACAACCAAACGCTTCAGCGGCGGCGCAGCGTCACGAAGCTGAAGGCGTAGGGATTATCGGCGTCGGCTTCGTGCCGCTCGCGGGTTTCCTCGCGCCAGGTGGTGGGGGAAAGGGCAGGGAAGGTGGCGTCGCCCTCGAAGGCGTGGTGTACTTCGGTGAGGTGCACCACGTCGGCCGCGTTCAGGGCCTCGCGGTAAATTTCGCCGCCGCCGATGACGCACACCACTTCGCCGTCCAGCTCCTGAGCGCGGGCCAGGGCCCCCAGCACCGATGCCACGGCCTCGCAGCCGGGCGCGGCCCAGCCGGCCTGGCGCGTCACTACTAGGTTGGGTCGCCCCGGCAGGGCCCGGCCGATGCTGTCGTAGGTCTTGCGGCCCATCACCACCGGGTGGCCCAGGGTAAGGGCCTTGAAGTGCTGCAAATCAGTCTTCATCCGGCCCCAGGGCAACTGCCCGTCGCGGCCGATTACGTCGTTGTCGGCCACGGCCACTACCAATGCTACCATTGTTATTTAACAGTTATCAATTAACATTTAACAAGTAATAAGGTCAAAAGCAGTTGGCATAAGCCATTTAAATGCACTGATGAGCCAAGTGGAAATTCGGGCCCCCAGCAGCTGTTAAATGATAAATGCTCAATGTTAAATGACCTTATTGCCCCGTAAAAACTCCTCTACGCCGAGGCGCTTCTTGCCCTCGGCCTGAATGTCGAGCAGATCGAGCCAGCCGTCGGCGGCGCGCACGCGCAGGTAGTGGCGGCCGTCGGTGGCCCAGGTACCGGGCGCTTCGTCCGAGCCGGCGGGCAGGGCTTCGGCGCGGAATATTTTAAGAATGCGGCCATCGGGCAGCGGCGCGAAGGCCGCGGGGGCGGGTGCGAGGCCGCGCACCAGGTTCACCAAATCGACGGCCGACTGGGTGAGGTCGAGCCGGCCGGTTTCCTTGCTGATTTTGGGGGCTGGGCGCAGGTCGCCGTCCATTTGCTGGGGCAGGCTGGGAGCGGTGCCGGCGGCCAGGGCCTCCACCGAGCGGCGCGCCAGCAGGGCCCCGGCGTGCTTGAGCTTGGTGTAGAGCGTGCCAAAATCATCCGCTGGCGCGATGGCCACGCGGTCCTGGAAAATCAGGTCGCCGGTGTCGATTTCGTGGCGCAGGAAAAAGCTGCTCACGCCGGTTTCCGTTTCGCCCCGGATGAGGGCCCAGTTGATGGGCGCCGCGCCGCGGTACTGCGGCAGCAGCGAGGCGTGGATGTTGATGCTGCCCAGCCGCGGCATGGCCCACACCGCCTCGGGCAGCATCCGGAAGGCCACCACCACTTGCAGATCAGCGCCGTAGCTTTTTAATTCGGCTTGGAATTCGGGCGATTTTAGGTTGGTGGGTTGCAGCACGGGCAGGCCGTGGCCCTCGGCGGCGGCCTTCACGGCCGAGGCCTGGAGCTGGCGGCCGCGCCCCGCGGGCCGTCGGGGGCCGTAACGACGGCCACCACCCGGCCGCCGGGCCAGCCCAGCAGCGCCTCCAGGGTGGCCACCGCAAAGTCGGGCGTGCCCATAAAAATGATGTTCAGCATGTGGGAAAGAATGGTGAGTTGGGTAGTGAATGAATGGCGCGCGCGTTGGGTGGTGGGTGGCCCGAGCTGCCGGCTTTTCGCCGGCTGCCCGGTAATCGCCCGGGCCCCGTGGTATGGTTGAGCTGCTGCCGGGGCCCTGCCAACAACCGCAACGATTAGCGGGCAGCCGGCGAGAGCCGGCAGCCCGCCCCGACCTTACCGCTCCGGATACAGCAAATACTTCTGGCGCATTTGCTTGAACTGGCCCAGCCCGGGCTCCCAGGAGGCGCGGATTTCGGCCTCGGTTTTGCCGGCGATGATCTGCGGGCGCATGGCTACCGTGCCGCTCAGCTCCTCAAAACGCTTGTTGAAAAAATGCTCCTTGTCGGTGCTTTGCTTATAAAAATCGAGCAGGTACTGCACCGAGAAGCCAGTGGGCGGTACCGGGGCCCCGCGCAAATCGAGGCCGTAGCAAAGCTGGCCATTGAGCGGTGGGGTGGGCGAGCCGGCGTTGGGCTGGGGCGTGAACGAGAACGGCCGGCTGGCCGGCTGCGTGGGGCCCCCAATGGCCTCGAAGGGGATATCGGTGCCGCGGCCCACGCTGATGTTGGTGCCCTCGAATAAGCAGATGGTGGGGTAGAGGGCCACGGCGTGGGGCGTGGGCAGGTTGGGCGAGGGGCGCACGGGCAGGGCGTAGGGCGTGGCGTGGGTGTAGCCGGGGCCCAGCGGCACCACCGTGAGGGGGCAGCGCCGGCCGCCGGCCAGCCACTTCTCGCCGTTTATCATGCCCGCCAGCTCGCCCACCGTGAGGCCGTGGGCGATGGGCAGCGGGTCTTGGGCCACGAACGAAACGAAGGCGGGCTCGCGCACGGGGCCGTCCACGGCTGCCCCGTTGGGGTTGGGCCGGTCGAGCACGATGACGGATTTGCCCTGCTCGGCGGCGGCTTCCATCACCAAGTGCAGCGTGCTGATGAAGGTGTAGAACCGGGCCCCCACGTCCTGAATATCGAAGATTAGCACGTCCACGTCGGCCAGCATTTCGGGGGTGGGCTTCCGGGTTTTGCCGTACAGCGAGCGCACGAGTACTCCGCTGCGGGCATCGCGCCCGTCCTGGATGAGGGCCCCGTCGGCGGCCTCGCCGCGGAAGCCGTGCTCGGGCGCGAAGATGGCCGCCACGTTCACGCCCCGGCTGCGCAGCGTGTCCACGAGGTAGGCGTTGCCCACGCAGCTCGACTGGTTGACGACCAGGCCCACGCGCTTGCCTTGCAGCAGCGGCAGGTACTTGGCCAGCTGGGCGGCGCCCACCACCGGGCTGGCCGGCTCGGGGGCGGCTGGGGCCCCCGCTGCCGGCTGGGCCGCGGTAGGCCCTGGCGCGGCGGGGCAGGTGCGCAGTGCCAGTAGCAAGGCCAGAAATGGAAGGGAAACGGGGGCGGGCATGGCGGAAAGGGCGTTAGTTTGCGTGGAAAAGCGAAAATTCCGAGTTCGGGGGTGCGCAATCTGCGTAGCTTTACGGCACTGCATGAACGTTGCCCGCTACATATCGCACAAAATCGACGGCGGGGCTGATTCCGGCTCCTTCACTTCGTCGGTCACAAAAATAGCCATCATCAGCATCGCCATGGGGCTGGGCGTGATGATTGTGTCGTTTGCCATCCTGCAAGGGTTTCGCAACGAGATTCAGAGCAAGATTTTCTCGTTCGGGGCCCACCTCCAGGTGTCGCGCTACGACACCAACAATTCGCTTGAAGTGGCGCCCATCGGGGCCCCGTCCGTTGAGAAGCGCCTGCACCAGTTCCCGCAGGTGAAAACGGTGCAGGCCTACGCCTACAAAACGGCCATCATCAAAACCCCCGACGAGGTGCTGGGCGTGGTGATGAAGGGCATCGACGAGAAGGAGGGCCAGTCGCCCATGCGCCAAAACCTGGTGGCGGGCGAGTTTCTGCACTTCCCCGCCGACTCGGCCAGCACCGACGTGCTGCTCTCGCGCAAGATGGCCAACAAGCTGAACCTCAAGGTGGGCAGCGCGGCAGTTTTTTACTTTATTCAGAACCCGCCCCGTATCCGGCGCCTCCGGGTGAGCGGCATTTACCAAACCGGGCTCGACGAGTTCGACGATGCCTACGTGGTGGGCGACATCCGCCAGATTCGGGAGCTGAACGCCTGGCCCGACTCGCTGGTGGGGGGCCTGGAAGTGGTGCTCAAAGACTTCAAGCGCCTCGACCGCACCGCCGACCAGCTCTACGAGGCGCTGCCTTACGACCTGAAAATCGACAAGATTACCGAGCAGTACGCCCAGCTTTTCGACTGGCTGCAATTGCTCAACCGCAACGTCATCATCTTCTTGGTGCTCATTATTTTCGTGGCCACGTTCAACATGGTGGCCACCATTTTTATCATGATTTTAGAGCGCACCAACATGATTGGCGTGCTGAAGGCGCTGGGGTCGACGGACAACCAGATCCGGCGGATTTTCTTCTTCCGGGGCCTCTCGCTCACGGTGCGCGGTATGCTCATCGGCAACGCTGTGGGGCTGGGCTTCTGCGCCATCCAGTACTTCTTCAAGGTCATTCCCCTCGACCCCGAGAACTACTACATGGACCGCGTGCCAATTTTCTGGGACTTCAAAGTGCTGCTCATCCTCAACGTGGCCACCTTCGGCACCACGCTACTGGCCATCCTCATCCCCACGTACTTAATCTCGCGGATTAAGCCCGTAGTGGCCATCAAGTTCGACTAATTGAACGGCTGTAGCGCGGACTTCAAAGTCCGCGCTACATTCCGCAACAACGCAACGATTACCGGGCAGCCGGCGGAAAAAGCCTAGCGTCCACGCTACAGCAGGGGCGAGCGCAGCAGCAAGTTGGGGTCGGGGCAGCGGGCGGCCCACTGGGCGCGCTCGTCGGGCCGGGCCACGCCGGGAAAGTCGCCTTGGCGGCCTTGCAGGTCCAGCATTAGTTGGAAGTGCAGGTGCGGGGGCCAGTCGCCGTTTTCAGGATAGGGCCCCACGGTGGCGAAGGTTTCGCCAGCGGCTAGGGCCTGGCCGGGGCGCAGGGCCCCCCACTCGGCGCGGCCCAGGTGGCCGTAGAGGCTGTAGAAGGTAGTGCCGGCCAGCTCGTGCTCCAAAATAACGGTGGGGCCGTAGTCGCCGAAATTGTTGTTGTCGGCCAAGCTGTGCACGGTGGCAGGCAGCGGCGCGGCCACGGGCGTGCCGGCGGGCACCCACACGTCCACGCCCAGGTGCAGGGAGCGGACCCCCTCGGCCGCCCCAAAATGGGCGCTGCGGCGGTAGATGACGCGGTTTTCGAGGTAGCCGCCGAGGCCGGCGGTGGCGTGCTGGGCGGCCAGCATTTGCTGCACCAGCGCGTCGAAAGCCGGCGTGTCGCGCAGGGCCTCGGGGGTGAGGAGCGGGTTGGCGGCGGTGAAATCGAGGCGGGCGGCGCTGGGGGCCCCCAGGGGCACGGGCACCACCGGCGCGGCCGGGGCCAGCGCCAGGGCGCGGAGGAAAGGAGTGGGCATGGGCAAAATTTTGGCGCGGGGGCCCCGACGGCAAAACCCCCGGGGCCGCGGCAAGTTACCTTTGGGGCCCGGTTTTGCGCCGGCTGCTGCCCGCCCCGTGGGGGCCCCGGCGGCCCGGCCAATCCCCGGCCGCCTCTTTCCCGTATCCATTCCCTCCGCTACTATATTAAGATGTACCAAACCCTGACCGTTGTTGCGCTGACTCAGGAAACCCCCGATGCCATCACCATTCACCTGGAGCGGCCCGACCGGCAGCCCGTTGCGGCCCAGCCCGGCCAGTTCCTGACCCTGATCCTGCCCTGCGGGCCCGGTGGCAAAAAGGAGCGCCGCGCCTACTCGCTCAGCAGCACCCCGCACGAGGCCCCGCGCCTGGCCGTGACGGTGAAGCGGGTGCTGGGCGGCCTGATGAGCAACTACTTGCTGGATACCGTGCGCGTGGGCCAAGAAATTGAAGTGATGAACCCGCTCGGCAACTTCACCCTCAAGCCCAGCCCCAAGGCCGCCCGCTCGCTGGTGCTGGTGGGCGCCGGCTCGGGCATCACCCCGCTCATGGCCATGCTGAAGGCCGTGCTGCACGGTGAAGCGGCCAGCCACGTGCTGCTCATCTATGGCAACCGCAACGAGGAAAATGTCATTTTCAAAGACCAGCTCGCGCAACTGGAAGCCAGCAGCCGCGGCCGCCTGCAAGTGGAGCACGTGTACAGCCAGCCGCTGCGCCCCGGGGGCCCCCACCAGCACACCGGCCGCCTCAACCGCACTACGCTGCTGCGCATTTTGGAGCAGCGCCACCAGTTTCCGGCCGAGCAGGCTGAGTATTTTCTCTGCGGCCCCGAGGGGCTGATGACGGAGGCGCGCGCTGCGTTCGACCTGCTGGGCGTGCCCGAGAGCCGGGTGCATTGGGAGAGCTTCACGGCCTCGACCAGCACTTTTGAGGAAGCAGCCGTGGCGGCGGCGCGCGCACGGCGATGTGTCGGCCAACCCGGCCGATGCGCCCGCCGGGGCCCGGCGCGTCACGGTGCAGTACGAAGGGGCCGAGTACGTGGTGGCCGTGCCCGCCGGCACCACCATCCTCGACGCGGCCCTCGACCAGGACATCGACCTGCCCTACTCGTGCCAGGCGGGGGTGTGCACCGCCTGCCGCGGTAAGTGCTTGAGTGGCAAGGTGCACCTCGACGAGCGTGACGGCTTATCGGATTCGGAACTGAAGCTAGGCTACATCCTCACCTGCGTGGCCCACCCCCAAACCGACGACGTGGTGATTGAGATAGGCTAGGGGCCCCAGGCAACTTTTTGCCTGGGCTAAGAGTTTGCAGGCCTTCGCCGGCCAGCCCCGGGGCCCTATTTTGTGGAATATTGCAGATATTGCATACCGCGCCGGCCGCGCTCACCCGCGCCCTCACGACGCTTACTTTTTCTTCTGATGATTCAATTTGCTGAACCCTCGGCCGCCTCGGCCACCGACACCCAGCGGCCCCCGCGCCACTACGTGCCCGAAGATTTTCAGGTGACGGACTGGGCCGCGCTGGAGTCCTACTTCCAGGAGTTGGCGGCCCGCCCCGTGGCTTCGGCTGATGCGCTGGAACGCTGGTTGCTCGACCGCTCGGAGCTAGAGGCCGTGCTGAGCGAGGACCTGGCCTGGCGCTATATCCGCATGACCTGCGCCACCCAGGACGCTGGCCGCTCCGAGGCGTTCCAGTACTTCGTGAACGAGATTGAGCCCCGCGTGGCCCCCTACGACCACGCCCTGAACGAGAAGATGCTGGCCTCGCCTTACCTCGGCGGGCTCGATGAGGCGCGCTACGGCGTGTTTCTGCGCTCGGTGCGCCGGGCTTCGGAAATTTACCGGGCCGAGAACATCCCGCTGAAAACCGAAATCAGCACCAAGCAGCAGCAGTATGCCGCCACCGCCGGGGCCATGACCGTGACGCTCGACGGCGAGGAGCTGACCCTGCCCCAGGCCGCCGACCGCCTCAAAAGCCCCAACCGCGCCGTGCGTGAAACCGCCTGGCGCGCCGTGCAGCAGCGCCGCCTGCTCGACGCCAAAAGCCTCGACGCGCTGTTTACCGAATTGGTGGGCCTGCGCCACCAGGTGGCGTTGAACGCCGATTTTAGCAACTTCCGCGACTACATGTTTGCCGCGCTGGGCCGGTTCGACTACACGGCGCAGGATTGCTTCAACTTCCACCGCGCCATCCGCGAAACGGTGGTGCCGCTGATTGACGACCTCGACCTGGAGCGCCGCCAGGACCTGAACCAGCCCGCCCTGCGCCCCTGGGACCTCGACGTGGACCCCAGCGGCCAGCCGCCGCTGCGCCCCTTTGCCACCGGCGAAGAGCTGCTGGAAAAGACCATCGCTGTGTTCCAGGCCCTCGACCCGTACCTGGGCGATTGCCTGCGCACCATGCGCCAGATGGGCCAGCTCGACCTGGAAAGCCGCAAGGGCAAAGCCCCCGGCGGCTACAACTACCCGCTCGACGAAACCGGCGTGCCGTTCATTTTCATGAACGCCACCAGCAGCCTGCGCGACGTGGTGACGATGCTGCACGAAGGCGGCCACGCCGTGCACAGCTTCCTCACGCGCCACCTGGCGCTGGGCGCCGACAAGCACCCGCCGTCGGAGGTAGCCGAGCTGGCTTCGATGAGCATGGAGCTGATCAGCATGGACCACTGGGACGTATTTTTTGAGAACCCCGCCGACCTGCGCCGGGCCAAGAAAACGCACCTGGAGAGCGTGCTTGAAACCTTCCCCTGGGTGGCCACCATCGACAAGTTCCAGCACTGGGTGTACGAGCACCCGGCGCACACCGAAACCGAGCGCCACCACCGCTGGACGGAAATCTTCGACGAGTTCAACCAGCGCACCGTGGACTGGCGCGGGCTGGAGGGCATCAAGCCCTACCTGTGGCAGAAGCAGCTGCACCTCTACGAAGTGCCTTTCTACTACATCGAGTACGCCATGGCGCAGCTCGGGGCCATTGCCGTGTGGCGCCACTACCGCCAAAACCCCGCCGAGGGCCTGGCGGCCTACAAGCGGGCCCTAGCCCTGGGCTACACCGCGCCCATCGGCCAGATTTACGCCGCCGCTGGCATCCGCTTCGACTTCAGCACCGACTACCTGCGCACCCTGGCCGACTTCGTGCGCGAGGAGATGGCCGCTTTGTAAGCGCATCGGGGCCCCCTAATGCACGAGCGTCCGGAGTATTCCGGGCGGCTCGTTGCATTAGGGGGCCCCGGGGCCGGGCCGTTTAGTGCCGGCTATAGCGGCCGTACCGGTCGTGATGATCGTGCCGGCCGTGGTGGTCGTCGTACTGGTCATGGCGGCCGTAGCCGTAGCCGCGGCGCGGCTCGCGCACCACGCAGGAGGAAAGGCCAAGGCTGACAAGTACTACCAGGGGCAGGAGCCGCCGCAATATGAAATGTAACATGGCGGAGGAAATTGATAAGATGGATGGAAAAAATAGCAATAACTCGTTATCGCCTAGCCAACCATCATGCCAAACCGCTGCGCCCACCGGGCCCCGGTGCAACCGCCGCTACCATGCCCCAGCCGGGGCCCCCACACGCCCGCTACCGGGCCGCCTCAATGCAGGTAACTGTCACCGACTGGCCCGCCATGCAGGTTGTCATCACGCCCGCCAGCGGCGTGTAGCTGATGGTAACGCGCTGGCCCGCAGTGGATGCGAAGCCCTGCCACACCGGGCCATTGGGCAGCAGGCGTACCCCGCCGGCCAGCTCCAGCACCTTCCCGCAGCCGTCGAGGCCGCTGAGGTCGCGCACGGTGGCGGGCGTGGTGCAGGCCGCGGCGCTGGGGCCCCGGTGGCAGGCCGCGCCCGCCGTCGCAATGGTTAGCAGCACGGCGGCGCGTAATGATCTGGTGGGTAGAAGCATGATTTACAGTAGCTCGGACTTTGTAGTCCGAGTGTGAGCGTAGCGAACGGTGCCGTTGCTGCGAGCAAGATGCTCGCTGCGCTCGCGCTCGGACTACAAAGTCCAAGCTACGTACTTGTAAGGCGAGTTACTGCGGGGACGCCAGCTCGAAGATGGGCAGCGGCTGCGGCGCCGGGTACTTGCCGCCGAAGTGGGCCACGTCGGCCTGGTGCAGGGCCAGGTAGGCGTTGTACTGCTTGGCGGCGCGGTCGTACTGAATGCGGAAGCTGGCCACGCCGGCGTCGAGCTGCTGGAGGCCTTCCACGAAGTTGCGGGCGTTTTCGGTGGGGGCCCCACCGACGGGCGCGGCCACGGGGTAGAGGGCGTGCAGCAGCGAATCCTGGGCGGCGTCGTAGGTGTCGATCTGGGCCGAGGGCAGGTTGGTTTGGGTGTAGCGCCGGGCCTTGAGGCGGTCGTTGGCGGCGGCCAGGGCCCCCAGCTGCGTGGGGTTGGACCCGGGCTGCTGCTGCAACTCGCGCAGCAACAGGCGCGTGATGCCGATTTTCTGGTCGTCGCTGGCCACCATGGCCTGCCACTTGGCGTCGGCCGAGTCGCGCAGCACCGTCAGCTGCGATTGCACGGCCGTGGCCGAGGCGGGGTCGGCGGCGGAGCGGGCGGTGCCGCCGTCGCGCTTGCACGAGGCGGCGCAGGCCACCACGATTAATAGGGCCCCGAAAATGGATTTAAGAGAAGCGGAGCGAAACGGGCGCGGCATAGCGGCGGGCGGATAGAGGTGTGAACGGACAACGACAAAGGTAGCCGCCCGGTATCCGCGGGGAAGATAGGAAGTGTGGAGAATGTAGGATTATGTGGAGAATTTGGGGAGATGTGAAGGAATGCGGGGAAATGTGGGAGAAGGTTAGGAATGCAGGAGAATGCACGTTGTGGCGTCGCTCACCTGTACCACCAAGCTGTGCTTGGTCTCGCGTATGGGGCCCTGGGGCAAAACCAAGCACAGCTTGTGGTACGGGTCGCATTCCCCCCCGGGCCCTGGCTAAACGCCCCTGGGGCCCCAGCCAAACGCCCCGGGGGCCCCGGCCGTACCTTTGGGGCCGGGCCGCCACCGGCCCATTTCCCCGCGCTCTGCCCATGTCCGACCTCACCCCGCTCCACGCCCTCGGCGAATTTGGCCTCATCCGCCGCCTTCAGCAAAAAATTACCCTGCGCCAGCCCGGCACCGTGCTCGGCATCGGCGACGACGCCGCCATCCTGGCCCCTACTGCCGGGCAGGAAGTGGTGATGACCACCGACCTACTGGTGGAGGGCGTGCATTTCGACCTGTCGTTTTGCCCGCTCAAGCACCTGGGCTACAAAGCCGTGGCCGTGAACGTGTCCGATATTGCCGCCATGAACGCCCTGCCCACCCAGCTGGTGCTGGGCCTGGCCGTGCCGTCGCGCTTCTCGGTGGAAGCCATTGAGGAGCTGTACGAAGGCGTACGCTTGGCCTGCGAGGCCTACAACGTTGACCTGGTGGGCGGCGACACCACCAGCACCCGCACCGGCCTCACGCTGGCCATCACGGTGCTGGGCGAGGCCCCCGCCGGCCAGGCGTGCGCCGCTCGGGCGGCAAGCCC
Organism: Hymenobacter coccineus; assembly: GCF_001816125.1. Taxonomy (GTDB): domain Bacteria; phylum Bacteroidota; class Bacteroidia; order Cytophagales; family Hymenobacteraceae; genus Hymenobacter; species Hymenobacter coccineus. Next base: position 10,684 of record NZ_MDZA01000029.1, read on the forward strand.
ACCGACTTGCTCTGCGTGAGCGGCGACCTCGGCGGCGCCTACATGGGCCTGCAAGTGCTGGAGCGCGAGAAGCAGGTGTTCCTAGCCGACCCCGAGGCCCAGCCCGAACTAGATAATTATGAGTACGTGGTGCAGCGCCAGCTCCGCCCCGAGGCCCGCCTCGACGTGGTGCACGAGCTGCGCGAAATGGGTCTGACCCCCACCAGCATGATCGACGTGTCCGATGGCCTGGCCTCGGAAGTGATGCACCTGTGCGCCGCCAGCGGCACGGGGGCCCGGGTGTTCACCGACAACATTCCGGTGGCCAACCCCACGCTCGAAGCCGCCGCCGAGTTCAACCTCGACCCGCTCACCTGCGCCCTCAACGGCGGCGAGGACTACGAGCTGCTCTTCACGCTGCCCGTCACGGCCTACGAAAAAATCAAAAACCACCCCGAAATCACCATCATCGGCCACCTCACCGACAAGGACGACGCCGTGAACCTCGTCACCAAAGCCGGCCAAGCCGTGCCCCTGCAAGCCCAAGGCTGGAAAGCTTTTTAAGGCAGGAGTCACCAATTCCGCTCCCTGTCATCCTGAACGCAGTGAAGGATCTGAGGACAGCAAAACGGCGTGCAGTAATTAATTGCTGCAAACCGTTCTACTGTCCCCAGATCCTTCACTGCGTTCAGGATGACAGAGAAGAAAACTAATCCTCCGGGTAAGGCACAAACACGAATTTCGTGAACTCCTCATCCAATACAAACAGGCAGCAAAACTCGTCGGAGTTTTTATAATGCTCCTCGAAACTCTCGATGCCATCGGCGCCAATAATGCCTTGCTGAATAAATAATTCGACGTAGCTGGCGTACACGTGCCACTGCAAATTCAGCTCGTCGGCATTCACCAGCAGGCTGCCCAGCGGCACCTCCTGCTTGGCGAACACGAAGATGGGATACTTGCTGATGTTGCGCTTGCGAATCTGGTACGACGCCTCCTTCAGCGTATCGGATACGGTGGCAAAATCCTTGGTGATGGTGCCGAGGTATTTGCCGTTCAGTTCAGGGTCGTTGAAGTAATCCATTGTTTTCTGATTTGAAGGCTAGGTTTCCAAATGCCGTAAAAAACTACGCCATATACAAAGCCATTAATAGCTGCTTCAATGAAAAATAAAATTAAACGTGTATTCCAATAAGAACGAAAAATTATAATTAACGCGGCAGCAGGAATGCTAAAAATTAATGTTCCGTATAGTGATAATAATATTGCAAATTTTAGCCTGCTTGTTGAAAAAAAAGACTTTTTAATCCATGAAGAATCTTTGCCCCAAGTCAGAGATTCCCATACAAAAATGATGTTAGCTAATAATGAAAATACGAATGAAAATGAGCCAAATCGAATAATCCAATATGTCAAAACTGGCGTTTGATAAATTATTGGATATAGTACATTGAAAGAAATATTTGCAATGAACCAGCTTACAATCATCGAGATAAATGCGGCAAGATTATAGGTTTTCATAAAACGAATTACCGTAACTCCAGCAGCACCACGTTTTCCACGTGGTGGGTGTGGGGGAACATGTCCACTGACTGCACGCGGGTTACGCGGTAGGCGGGGTCTAATAGTTCCAGGTCGCGGGCCTGGGTGCCGGGGTTGCAGCTGATGTAGACGATGCGCGGGGTGCGCAGCTCTAGCAGGCGCTGCACCACGTCGGGGTGCATGCCGGCGCGGGGCGGGTCGGTGATGATGAGGTCGGGGCGGCCGTGGGTTTCGGTGAAGGCAGCGGTGAGAATGTCCTTCATGTCGCCGGCGTAGAATTCGGTGTTGGTGATGCCGTTGATTTCGGCGTTCACGTGGGCGTCGGCCACGGCCTGCTCCACGTACTCCACGCCGATGACCTTGCGGGCCTTTTTGGCCACGAAGCTGGCGATGGTGCCGGCCCCGGTGTAGAGGTCGTACACCAGCTCGGTGCCCTGCAAATCGGCGAAGTCGCGGGCCACTTTGTAGAGCTGGTGGGCCCCGGCGGAGTTGGTTTGGTAGAACGACTTGGGGCCGATGCGGAAGCGCAGGCCTTCCATGTCCTCCTCGATGTAGGGCTTGCCACGGTAGCACACCACTTCCAGGTCGTGGAAGGTTTCGTTGCCCTTGTCGTTCAGCACGTAGTTGAGCGACGTGATTTCGGGGAACTTGGCCAACACCGCATCTAGCAGCGGCTCGATGGCGTCGTCGGCGCGGTAGCACTGCAAAATCACCATCGTTTCGCCGGTGCTCTGGGCCGTGCGCACGATGAGGTTGCGCAGCAGGCCGGTTTGGCGCACCAGGTTGTTGAAGGCCAGGCCGTGCTGGTGGGCGTAGTCGCGGATGAAGAGGCGGATTTCGTTGCTCGGCTCGGGCTGCAACCAGCAGTGTTCCACGTCGATGATCTTGTCGAACCGGGCCGGGGTGTGGAAGCCCACCACCTCGCGGTTGTAGGTGCGCGAGTCGTCGTTGATCTGCTCCGTGGTCAGCCAGCCGTTGTCGCTGAACGTGAATTCGAGCTTGTTGCGGTAGTAGGTGCGGGCCGGCGAGGGCAGGATCTGGGCGATTTCGGGCAACTCGACTTTGCCGATGCGGGTGAGCTGGTCGTCCACTTGCTGCTGCTTGTAGCGCAGCTGAGCGTCGTAGCTCAGGTGCTGCCACTTGCAGCCGCCGCAGGTGCCGAAGTGCTGGCAAAAGGGCTCCACCCGCAGCTCCGAGTACTGGTGGAATTTCGTGGGCACGGCCTCCAGGAAGTTCTTCTTGGCCTTCGTCACGCGCAGGTCCACCACGTCGCCGGGGGCCACTTGGCTCACGAAAATCACCAGGTTCTCGAGGCGCACCAGGCACTTGCCCTCGGCCACCATGTCCTGGATTTTGACGTTGCGCAGCAGTTCGGCGGGGATATTTTTGAATTTGCTCATAAGGAGCCGCAAAAATAACCCCCGGAATGTCCGAACCGCAGATTAAGTGGATTTAACGGATTGTCTGAACCGCAGATTAGGCAGATTTAACGGATAAGAACGGATTCCTTAAGGCCACCTTGGGGGCCCCAGGGGACTTGGTTAGCGCCTCCTACAATCCGTTCTTATCCGTTAAATCCACTTAATCTGCGGTTCAAGACTCATTTTACCACTTCTACCCAGCCCTTGGTGCTGCTGCCGTCGGCCAGCTTGAAGAGGTAATAGTACTTGCCCGGGGCCACGTCGGGAGCGTCGCCCCAGGTGTTCTGGTAGTTGGTGGTGGCGTACACCTCGCGGCCCCAGCGGTTGAAAATGGTGAGCGAGTTGCCGGGGTACAGGGCCACGTTGTCAATCACGAGGCGGTCGTTGCGGTTGTCGCCGTTGGGGGTAATGATATTGTAGAACGCCAGCGGGTTAGCGAAGCTCACCAGCGCCTCGTTGGAGTTCGAGAGCAAGGGAGTGGCGTCGGTGCTAAATGCTATTACGCGGAAGTTCTGGGCGAAGCCCGCGCCGTCGCTGCTCGTTTCCGGGGCCCCGTTGGAGAGGGTGTAGGCGAGCGTGGTGGCCGGCACGGTGGCCAGCAGCACGGCCGGGGCCCCGTCGAGGCGGCGGTAAACTCGGTAGCCGCTTACCGAAAAGCCTACGTAGGGGTTCCAGCGGAGGGCCACGCTGCCTTGGCTGAAGCCGCCCGCGCCGGCCGTGGCGGTGGCTTGCAGGCGCACGGTTTGGGCCACGGCGGTGGTCAGCACGGTGCCGCAGCCGTTGGCAATGGTGAGCTGGTACTCGTAGGAATTGGCGCTGGCGTCCACCGCGTTGGCATCGGCGTAGGTGGTGGCGGTGGGGCCCACGGTGCCCACCACGGCAAAGGCCCCGGTGCCCGCCACGCGGCGCAGCACCTGCACCTGGTTGGGCGTGTTGGTGCCGTTGGGTACGCTGAAGGTGAGGAGGATGCGGGCGTTGCTGGCCGCATCCACCGAGGCCGTGGTGAGGTTGATGGAGGGCTGGTCGAGCAGAATATTCAGGCTGGAAACCGCCGTGCCCGTGCAGCCAAAGGCCGACGTTTCCACCACGCTCAGCGAGCGGCTGAGGGCCCCCAAGGTGAAGAATACCGTGACCTGGGCCGTGCCCTGCCCACTGATGAGGGTGCCGCCCACCACTGCCCACTGGTAGGTAGCCGTGGCGCTGGCCCCCGCCACCGTATAAGTGCCGGTAAAGGCCTGCGACGAATCGCAGATAAAAGCCGGCCCGTTGATGGTGCGCTGGAGCGGCAGCGGGTTCACGGTGATGAGCACCGAATCGCGCCCGGCGCAGCCCTGGGGCGAGGTGCCCGTCACCCGGAGTTTCACCACGATGGGGGCCCCAGTAGTGTTGGCAGCCGTGTACACGGGCTGGGCCGCGGTGGCGCTGCTCAGGCCCGCGGCCGGCGTCCAGGCATAGGTGAAGCCGGGCTGGGCGGGGGCCCCAGCGTCACGGGCTGGCCGGCGCACACGGTGGCGGCCGCGCCCGCGCTCACCACCGGCACGGGGCTGATGGTGACGGCTACGGTGCCGCTGGCCGTGCAGCCGGTGGCCAGCGTGGCCGTGA